>NZ_KB911467.1:0-463774 GCF_000383495.1 Mycobacterium sp. 360MFTsu5.1
GAGATGATGTTCTGGCTGCCGTCGTACTTGTCGTCGTTGACACCCATCACGATGGTGATGTCCTCACCGGTCGCCGGCGCCGAGATGACCACCTTCTTGGCCCCGGCCTCCAGATGCCCGCGGGCTTTGGCCGCGTCGGTGAAAATCCCGGTCGACTCCACCACGATGTCCACCCCCAGATCCCCCCACGGCAGCGCCGCCGGACCCTCCTTGACCGCCAGCGCCTTGATCTTGGTCTCACCCACGATCAGGGTGTCCCCGTCCGCGCGCACGTCATAGGGCAACCGGCCCAGGATCGAATCGAACTTCAACAGATGCGCCAACGCATCGGTGGAAGTCAGGTCATTGACCGCGACGATCTCCAGATCGGCGTTCTTGCCCGCTGCTTTTTGCGCATCCAGGGCCCGGAAGAAGTTACGCCCGATACGCCCGAAACCGTTGACGCCGATCCGAATAGTCACTGCTGTACTCCCTCGCCGGTAATCCTGGACAGGTCATGCGGTGAATCCTCAGCCAGCCTAGTGCTGTGACGAACTCCACGTGCAGTACGCGACGCGCGCCCCGCGCGTCGCGCGTCGCGCACGCCGCCTGTCCGGCGGGTAGGGGGACTTGCGCTAGGCGTCGTCGAGCAGGTCCGGGGTGACAGCGGACTCGGTGTCCGGAATACCTTCCAGCTTGGCCTTGCGGTCGGCCATCGACAGCAGGCGCCGAATACGGCCTGCCACAGCATCTTTCGTCATCGGCGGGTCGGCGAGCCGGCCCAGTTCCTCGAGCGAGGCCTGCCGGTGCTCGACGCGCAGCCGGCCCGCGGCCGACAGGTGGTCGGGCACCGTGTCACCGAGGATGTCGAGCGCCCGCTCGACGCGCGCCGCGGCCGCGACCGCCGCCCGCGCGGACCGGCGCAGGTTCGCGTCGTCGAAGTTGGCCAGCCGGTTGGCAGTGGCACGCACCTCGCGGCGCATCCGTCGCTCTTCCCAATTGAGCCGGGTGTCCTGGGCGCCCATGCGGGTCAGCAACGCGCCGATGGCCTCGCCGTCGCGCACCACCACGCGGTCGCTGCCGCGGACCTCGCGCGCCTTGGCGCTGACCCCGAGTCGCCGGGCCGCACCGACCAGCGCCAGCGCCGCCTCCGGTCCCGGGCAACTGACCTCCAGCGCCGACGACCGACCGGGCTCGGTCAGCGAACCGTGCGCCAGGAACGCGCCGCGCCACGCCGCTTCGGCGTCGCCGACGCTGCCGCCGACCACCTGGGCCGGCAAGCCGCGCACGGGCCGGCCACGCAGATCGAGCAGTCCGGTCTGACGCGCGAGCGCCTCACCGTCCTGCGCGACGCGCACCACGTACCGGGTGCTCTTGCGGATGCCGCTGGCCGACAGCACGTGCACGACGGCGTTGTAGCCGTACAGGTCGTAGATGTCCTTGCGCAGCCGCCGGGCGATGCTGCCCAGGTCGACCTCGGCCTCGACGACGACGCGTCCGGCCACGATGTGCAGGCCGCCGGCGAACCGCAGCAGCGACGCCACCTCGGCCCGGCGAGCGGTCACCGAGTTGACGACCAGCCGGCTCAGCTCGTCCTTCACTTCCGAAGTCATCGCCACGAATCGTCACCTCTTGGTCCTTCAGGGGCCGGCTGCTGACGGAGTAATCCGTCGGCCGACCGAGCGGCGGGAGTAGATGGCTCGTATGCGGGCCGGGCCGGTGCGCTGCCATTGAGACGCACCCGCTCCAGAGCAGCCGCAAGCCGTGCCGGGTCATGTAAAGGTGTACCAGGTCGGGATACGTCAGCAAACTCGACCTGAGCCTCGAGAAACGACGCCGCCCGGCGCAGTTGGTCGCGTTCCCGCTCACTGGGGACACTCGCAGCGTCGACGATGATGTCGTGCACCGTCAGGCCCGGCGCATGCTGCGACAGCACGTGCACGTGACGTTCGGCGGAGAACCCGGCGGTCTCCCCCGGCTCGGCGGCGAGGTTGAGCACCAGGGCCCGGCGCGCCTCGGTCGCCTGCAGCGCGGCCAGCAGCTGGGGCACCAGCACATGCGGGATCACACTGCTGAACCACGAGCCCGGACCGAGCACCACGAGGTCGGCCGACATGATGGCGTCGACAGCCTGCCGGGTGGCCGGCGGATCGCCCGGCAGCAGCCGCACCCGGCGCACCTTGCCGGGAGTTGTCGCGACCGCGACCTGACCACGGATCACGCGGCTCATCCGCGGATCGGCCTCGAGCCCCGACACGTCGGCCTCGATCTGCAACGCGATGGGACACATCGGCAGCACGCGGCCCTTGACCCCCAGGATCCGGCCCAGCTCGTCGAGCGCGGCGACCGGGTCGGCCAGTACCTCGTTGAGGCCGGCGAGCAGGAGATTGCCGATCGGATGCCCGGCCAGCGCACCGCTGCCGTTGAAGCGGTGCTGGATGATGGTGGCCCACAACTGCCCGTGCGGACTGTCGGATGCCAAGGCCGCCAACGCCATTCGCAGATCACCCGGCGGCACGATGTCCAGTTCGGAGCGCAGCCGGCCCGACGAACCGCCGTCGTCGGCGACGGTGACGACGGCGGTGACGTGCGGCGTCAGCCGGCGCGCCGCGGACAGCGTCGCGTACAGGCCGTGCCCGCCGCCGAGCGCCACGATGCGTGCGGGAGCCCGATCTTCCGTCATTCGCGCCCCAGATCCCGGTGCAGCACGCGCACGGTCAGGTGGTCGCCACCACGCAGCCGGTTGGCCAGCGCTTCGGCGATCGCCACACTGCGATGCTTGCCGCCGGTGCAGCCGATGGCCACGGTCATGTAGCGCTTCCCCTCCCTGCGATAGCCGTCGATCACAACCCCCAGCAGCCGATGGTAGGTGTCCAGGAACTCGGCGGCGCCCTCTTGTCCCAGCACGTAGTCGCGAACCGCCGGATGCTGCCCGGTGTGGGGCCGCAACTCGTCGACCCAATGCGGATTCGGCAGGAATCGGACATCCATCACGGTGTCGGCGTCCATCGGCAGACCATATTTATAGCCGAAACTCTCGACCGTCACGCTCGTCCCGGCGACAGCCTCCCCACTGAAGGCGCGTTCGATGCCGGCCCGCAGCGCCGGTACCGGCAGCGTCGAGGTGTCGATGATCAGGTCGGCCGTGGCACGCACGGACTCCAGCAATCTCCGTTCGGCGGCAATGCCTTCCGCGAGTGTCTGGTTGCCCTGCAGCGGGTGACTGCGCCGGTTCTGTTCGTAGCGGCGCACCAGGATGTCGTCGGATGCCTCCAGGAACAGCACCCGCGGGAAGACGCTGCGGGTCGCCAATTCACGGCGAACGAAATCCAGGTCGCCCGTGAAGCCGCGCGACCGCACGTCCATCACCACGGCCAGCTTGGTGATGCGCGATCCGGCGGCCAGACCCAGCTCGACCATCCGGGTGATCAGCTCCGGGGGCAGGTTGTCGGCGACGTACCAGCCGAGATCCTCGAGCACCTTGGCCGCGGTGCCGCGCCCGGCACCGGACAGACCCGTGACCAGAACCACGTCGATCTCACCGGCAGCACCGTCCATCTGATCGTCCGTCACGACTTCGTCCATCCCCCGCTGCTCATCCGCTGGTGCTGCGCGCTCACTGCTCTGTCCGATCATTGCCGATATCGGTCGGCGCCGCCCCCGGTTCCGGCTGGGAATCAGAGCGCAGCGCATCGACCACCGCCTGCGCCGTCGCCGCCCCGATGCCCGGCACAGCCGTCAGTTCGTCGACGCCGGCCTCCTTCAACCGTGCCACCGAACCGAAGTGGGTGACCAAGGCCTTGCGCCGGTGCTCACCGAGGCCCGGGATCGCGTCGAGCACCGACGCCGTCATCCGCTTCGACCGTTTGCTGCGGTGATAGCTGATGGCGAACCGGTGGGCTTCGTCGCGCACCCGCTGCAGCAGGTACAAGCCCTCGCTGTTGCGCGGCATGATCAACGGGTCCGGCTGCTCGGGCACCCACACCTCTTCCAGACGCTTGGCCAGCCCGATGACCGCCACATCGGTGACGCCCAGTTCGTCGAGCACCGCGGCCGCCGCGTTGACCTGCGGCGCGCCGCCGTCGACCACGAACAGGTTGGGTGGATACGCGAATCGCTTTGGCCGCGCCGGGGTTTCGGTGGTTTCGGGGTCTGCCGGCACCTGGGTGTCGGCGACGTGGCGCGCGAAGCGCCGGCGGGTGACCTCGGCGATGGACGCGACGTCGTCGGACCGGCCGTCACCGGCAGCCTCCCGGATCGCATAGTGCCGGTAGTCGGACTTGCGCGGCAACCCGTCCTCGAACACCACCAGCGAGGCCACCACGTCGGTGCCCTGCACGTGGCTGATGTCGACGCACTCGATGCGCAGCGGCGCGTCGTCCAACTCCAGCGAATCCTGAATGCTCTGCAGTGCTTCCGATCTGGCGTTGAAGTCACCGGCGCGCTTGAGCTTGTGCTGCGCCAGCGCGTCCTGCGCGTTGCGTTGCACGGTGTCGGCGAGGGCGCGCTTGTCGCCGCGCTGCGCCACGCGCAGCTGCACCCGCGAGCCCCGCAGGCCGGACAGCCAGTCGGCGAGTTCGCCGGCGTTGTCCGGAAGTACCGGCACCAGAACCTCTTTCGGCACCGGGTTGGTGGTCTCGTCGGTCGGGCCGGTGCCGCGCAGTTCGGCCTGATCGCCGTAGAACTGTGTGAGGAACTGGCTCACCAGATAGTCCTCACCGGACTCCCCCGGCTCGCCGGACTTCTCGATGACCCAACCGCGCTGACCGCGGACCCGGCCGCCCCGGACGTGGAACACCTGCACGGCGGCTTCCAGATCGTCGTCGGCGAAGGCCACCACGTCGGCGTCGGTACCGTCACCGAGCACCACGGCCTGCTTCTCCAGCGCCCGCTTGAGTGCCGAGATGTTGTCCCGCAGCCGCGCCGCCCGCTCGAACTCCAGTTCCTCGGCGGCCTCGGCCATCTGCTGTTCCATGTCCCGCGCCAGCCGGTCGGTCTTGCCGGCGAGGAAGTCACAGAAGTCCTCGACGATCTTGCGGTGCTCGGCCGCGGTCACGCGGCCGACGCACGGCGCCGAGCACTTGTCGATGTAGCCCAAGAGACAGGGCCGCCCGATCTGGTTGTGCCGCTTGAACACTCCGTTCGAGCAGGTGCGCGCCGGGAACACCCGGGTGAGCAGATCCAGCGTCTCGCGGATGGCCCAGGCGTGCGAGTACGGGCCGAAGTACCGGACGCCCTTGCGCCGCGGGCCGCGGTAGACGAACAGCCGCGGGTACTCCTCGCCCAGGGTGACGGCCAGCACGGGGTACGACTTGTCGTCGCGGTATCGGATGTTGAACCGCGGATCGAATTCCTTGATCCAGTTGTATTCCAGTTGCAGCGCTTCGACTTCGGTCGTGACGACCGTCCACTCGACGCTGCCGGCCGTGGTCACCATCTGCCGGGTCCGCGGCGCGAGGGCCGACAGGTCGGCGAAGTACGAGTTCAGCCGGCTGCGCAGGCTCTTGGCCTTGCCGACGTAGATGACCCGACCGTGCGGATCCCGGAACCGGTACACCCCCGGTTCCAGCGGGATGGTCCCGGGCGCAGGCCGGTACGTCGATGGATCAGGCACTGTTACAGGTTAGTTCGACGGGCTGACAGCATCGATGAGCTCGCAGAACGCCGCGGCCTTGGCCACGTAGTTCGCGTACAGGTCGTAACTCGCCGCGCCCGGCGACAGCAGCACGGCCGTCACCCCCGGCACGGCGGCCGCGACCTGCACCGCCGCCTGCAGACTGTCGACGGGGTGCACCGACGCGGGCCGCGCCGCGGCGAAGCGGCGGCCGATCGCGGTCCCGTTGGTCGGCCCCTGGATGAGGTGAACGTCACGTGCACCCGAGAGCAGATAGTCGTCGATCTGGTCGTAGTCGAGCTGACGGTCCATGCCACCGACGATGAGCGCCACCCGGTCGTCGGGCCGCATCGAGCGCAGGGCGGCGACCACGCTCTCCCCGGTGGTGGCCAGGGTGTCGTCGATCCACCGCACGTCCCCGGTACGGCGCACGACCTGAAGCCGGTGCGGCAGGGCCTCGAATGTCGTTACCGCGCCGAGGAATTCGTCTTCGGTCACCGGGCGGCCGAGCACCTCCGCCGCCGCGGCGGCAGCCAGGGCGCCGTTGACGACGTTGTGCTCGTAGGCCATGACGTAGTCGCCTTCGGGACGCGTCACGTCCGCCGGGTCGACGGTGCGCACCACTGGCGGCAGCGCGATGCCGAGGCGTTCGAGCGCGGCGAGCACCTGCGGCGTCGTGATCAGCACCTCGCCGCCGCAGGCGAAGATGTTGGCCTTCGCGCCGTGGTAGGCGTCGATGTCGCCGTGCCAGTCCAGGTGATCCTCGAAGAGGTTGGTGATCACCGAGATCCGCGGTGACGCCGTCACCAGTGCGCACTGCTGGCTGGACAGCTCGGCGACCACGACGGCGTCCGGCCCCGGCTCCAGATCCGAGAGCGGAGTGCCGATGTTGCCCGCCACCACGGCGTCCGCGCCGAGCCGGCACAGCAGGTGCGACAGGAACGACGCCGTCGTGCTCTTGCCCTTGGTCCCGGTGACGCCGACGGTCTGCGCGGCGTAGCGGCGCAGGTACCAGTCGGCGGCACTGGACAGTGTGGCGCCGCCGGCGCGCAACTCGGCGAAAACTGGCTGGTGCCAAGGTATTCCGGGGCTGAGGAACACCACGTCGGAGTCCGCCAGCCGGGTCAGGTGTTCGGCGCCGCGCCACAGGTTCAGGTTGGCGATGTCCGTCGGGGCGTCCAGGGTGCCGCGGCCGGCGTCGTCGACGGCGTCGATCCGCGCCGCGCCCGCCGCCGCCGCGGTCCGGGCCAGCGACTGGCCCTCCTTGCCGAAACCCCAGATGCCGACGGCGACACCCGTGAGTTGCGGGCGCTGTGCCGTCATGGCCGAGCGTCCAGGGCGGCTCGGTAACGCTCGGGCACGTACTGCACCGCCGGGCTGTCGTCGTGGTCGGCGGCGACGCGCGCCAGATCGACTCGTGCACTGCGGAACTGCTCGACCAGCGGCAGCCCGGCCCAGGCCTCGTCGTCGAGGATCGTCAGCATCGACTCGGCGGCCTCGTAGTACTCACCGACGCACTCGAACGGCTTGTGCGCGCCCACCCCGAGGATGTCCTCGAACTCGGCACGGCTGTCGTTGTCCTCGAACAGGTTTCGCCCGAAGATCGCCTCGACCTCGGCGCGGCCCAGCCGCGGTGCCATCAACACGAAGACGAACTGGCACTTCGGGCAGTGTCCGCACCAGGTGGCGCCGCGGCGGCCGGCGTCGAGCGCGAACGGCCGGTTACAGCTGATGAACGCACGGAAATACTGCGGGCTGGCGGCGAACCGGTCGGCGATCTGCGACTCCGACAGACCGCGCAGCAGCGAGAAGTACCGGTCCGGGTTCAGTCCGTACGCGGCGAGGGTGTCGCGCAACAGCGTCTCGTAGGTGACGCTCTTGGACCACTGGTGGTTGATGTCCTGGCCCATCCATTCGACATTGCCGACATTGGACGAGCGTTCGTTGGACAGCACGACCGGGCCCAGGCCGTTGGCGTCGGCCACGATCAAACCGATGATGCTGTTGATCGCGGTGACCGGGATGTGCCCGTTGTAGGCGCCGGCGGCGTTGACCTCGATGAGCGTGCGGTCGATGGTCCGCATGACGCGCACGTGCGGCAGCCCGCTGATCTCGACACACCGGTCGATCGGGTCGAACTTGTTGACGTTGAACAACACCGGCCGCAGCGGCGCGAGCGCCTCGATGGTCACCACCGAGTCCTTGCCGCCGCCGACCGGCACCAGCGGCGCCGCGTCGGGGTTCCAGGTGTCGGGCTGCGGCTCGCCGATATCCGCACGGTCGCCGGTGATCTCCGGGCTCAGTGCGCCGGGCAGGTTGTTGCGGTAGGCGTACTCACCCAGGCCGCCGGCCAGCACCTGCCGCAGATAGTCGCGTTCGAAATCGTAAGTCGGGAAGGCGATTTCGATCTGCGGCGGCGCGGCCGCCTTGTAATAGCTCAGCGAGCAGGTCAGCGTCAGCAGGCGCAGCAGCCGGTCGTCGGGCCGGCCACCGCCCAGGGTGTCCCCGAAATCGACGGTCTCGGCGAAGCTCACATCGTCGGCGGAGTCGGCCCCGCACATGGTGTAGCGCCCGCGGAAGACGCCGCCCTCGATGTCGTAGCCGTCGATGCGGAACGACTTGTAGGACTGTGGGACAAAAGGTTTGGTCACAGCTGCTCCAGGAACGGCGGATGGGCGGGATCAACGGGAACGGCGTGATCGCCGAGTTGTGCAACGGGGTGCGTGCGGTATTGCGGCGAGATCCACCAGGCGCGCCGCACCTGCTCGACGGGCACGGCGGCGCGCCGCGGCAGGGCGCGCACCACACCGCAGGCCTGCAGTTGCTCGAGGATCGAGACCGGTTCGGTGTTCTCGACGCCGACCAGCTCGGCACCGATGTCGAGTACCAGCGCGCCGACCACGGCCGGCGTGACGTCGGGGCCGGGTGCGATGCCGTCCACGCAGCCCTGTTCGGCGAGCCGGCGCAGCAGCAGGTCCACGGTGCCCAGGCTGGTCGTCCGGGCCGCCATGCGCAGCCACAGCTCGTCCGTCGCGGCCGGTGGGGTCCAGTCGCCGTCCCGCCGGCCGATCCGGACCGGCTCGGCGGCGTGGACCTGCAACGGCGTGCCCGTCACCGCGTACCGGCCGCCGTCGGTGATCGTGACGGTCGCGGCGATCAGTCCCGGCCCGGCTGACAACGGAGCCAGCGCGGCGTCCAGATCAGCGTGAGCAGGCATGGTCAGCCCGAAGTAGTCGGCGGGTTCGGCGAGGTGCTGCCAGAGCCACGCGGTGTCGACGGTCCGGCCCTGGTAGATCGGCACGGTCACCGTCGGGTACGCACCAAGGCGGCCGACCAGTTCGGCGGGTGCGATCGCCACGGCGTCGGGCGGCGAAGGCATGCGAAAATCGGTCACTATCAGCAAATTCTATCCCATGGGAGGGAGCACCCAGGTGGGGGTGATCCGGCTCACCGAAGCCGACTGGCGGATGTTCTCGGCGCTGCGGCTGCGCGCGCTGGCCGATTCCGCGGGCACCGACGATGCCGAATACCGCAACGAGATGAGCTTCACCGGGACACAGTGGCGCCGGCGGCTGCGCGCGCACGCCCAGTTCGCCGTGGCTCAGGAGGACCAGCTGGTGGGCCTGATCGCGGCGCATCGGGCCAGCCCGAGCTCGGTGTACCTCTACTCGCTGTGGACCGATCCGGTCGTCCGCGGCCGCGGGGTCGCCCGCACCCTGTTGACCGCGGCCATCGACTGGGGCCGCGGCCTCGGCGCGCGCACCGTGACGCTGCGGGTGCACCGCGACAACGCCGCCGCGCTCGCGGTCTACCGCGCCTTCGGGTTCGTCGCCACGGCCGACCCGGCCGAGGGTTCCCGAAGCCCGGGCCCGGTGGACGAACTCACGATGTCTTTGACGCTGAACTGAGGTCCGGGCGGTATTTCGCGACCAGCTCCCGAAGGCGGTCCATCGCGTCGACGGCCCGGGCCTTGTCGACGGTCTGGATGGCCATGATCGGGACGTACTCGTCGTCGGGCAGGTCCACCCGCGCCCATCGGGCGCCCAGCGGGAACGACACCCCGACGATGTCGGACCAGGCAATGGTCTTGTCGCTCAACACGTTACGGACGACGATGCCGGCCGGCCCGACTCGCAGCCGGGACCGGGTCGGCAGCAGCACCGCACCGGCCAGGATGACCCCGAGCAGCGCCATGGACACCTGGTCGGCGGTCTGGAAGATCACCCCGGTGGCACCGATCTTCAGCAGCGCCCCCACCGTGACGTGCACGACGATGATGACGGCGGCCGCCGCGTACGCGACGTATTTCACGCGCTGCGGCCGGACCTCCAGGTCCCAGGCTTCTGCAGTCATCCGCGCAGGTCGCGCAGGGTGATCGCGGTGGCAAGCGCCGCCGATGCGGCCTGCTCACCCTTGTCCTCCGCCGATCCGGGCAGGCCGGCGCGGTCGATGGCCTGCTCTTCGGTGTTGACCGTCAGCACACCGTTGGCGACCGGTGTCGACTCGTCGAGCGACACCCGCGTCAGACCCTGCGTGACGGCGTCACACACATAGTCGAAATGCGGTGTGCCGCCGCGGATCACGACGCCCAGTGCGATCACCGTGTCATGGTTCTTGGCCAATTCCTGTGCCACGACCGGGATTTCGATGGCACCGAGCACGCGGACCACGGTCGGCTCGGCGATGCCCGATGCGGTGGCGACCCGGAGGGCGCCGTCGAGCAGCGCGTCACAGATCTTGGTGTGCCACGTGCTGGCGACGATGGCCAGCTTGATCCCGGACGCGTCGAGCGCCGGCATGTCCGGCACACCGACACCACTCATTTACCTTCTCCGTCTGTTGCGTCACCGGCGAAATCGTCGAGGCCGATGAGGTCGTGGCCCATCCGGTCCCGCTTGGTCATCAGGTACCGGATGTTGTCGGCGTTGGGGCCGATGGGCAGCGGCACACGCTCGATGATGTGCAGCCCGTAGCCGTCCAGGCCGACACGCTTGGCCGGGTTGTTGGTCAGCAGCCGCATGGAGCGGATGCCGAGGTCGACCAGGATCTGCGCGCCGATGCCGTAGTCGCGGGCATCGGCGGGCAGGCCGAGCTCGAGGTTGGCATCGACGGTGTCGGCGCCGGCATCCTGCAGCTGGTAGGCCTGCAGCTTGTGCAGCAGGCCGATGCCGCGGCCCTCGTGGCCGCGCATGTACAGCACCACGCCACGGCCCTCGTTGGCCACCATCTCCATGGCGGCGTCGAGCTGGGGGCCGCAATCGCAGCGCCGGGAGCCGAACACGTCACCGGTCAGGCACTCGGAGTGCACGCGCACCAGCACGTCGTCGCCGTTCTCCGGGGAGACATCGCCGCGCACCAGCGCCACGTGCTCGACGTCCTCGTACATGCTGGTGTAGCCCACGGCCCGGAACTCGCCGTGCCGGGTCGGGATGCGGGCCTCGGCGACGCGCTCGATGTGCTTCTCGTGCTTGCGGCGCCACTCGATGAGGTCGGCGATGGAGATCAGCGCCAGGTCGTGGTCGTCGGCGAACACGCGCAGCTCGTCGGTCTGGGCCATGGAGCCCTCGTCCTTCTGGCTGACGATCTCGCAGATCGCGCCGGCGGGCTGCAGACCGGCCAGCCGGGCCAGGTCGACGGCGGCCTCGGTGTGGCCGGGGCGGCGCAGTACGCCACCGTCCTTGGCGCGCAACGGAACTACGTGTCCGGGCTTGGTGAAATCGTCCGCAACGGCATCCGGATCAGCCAAGGCCTGCATGGTCTTTGCCCGGTCGGAAGCCGAAATACCGGTTCCCACACCCTTTTTCGCGTCCACCGTGACGGTATAGGCGGTGCCGTGCTTGTCCTGGTTCACCGCGTACATCGGCAGCAGGCCCAGCTTGTCGCAGATCGCGCCGTCGAGCGGCACACACAGGTAGCCCGAGGTGTAGCGGACCATGAAGGCCACCAGTTCCGGCGTCGCCTTCTCCGCGGCGAAGATCAGATCGCCTTCGTTCTCGCGATCTTCGTCGTCAATGACGACAACAGCCTTGCCCGCCGCGATATCGGCAATCGCCCGCTCGACGGAATCAAGCCTCGTCATCTCCACCACCCTTGCCGTGGCCACATCAGGGCCATGTTGATCACCTACCAGTATGAACCACTGGTACCGGCCGACTTACTCCCGCCGGTCCGCTCAGCGGACAGGGTAGGACCGGGCGCTACTGCGCCGGGGTGAGCAGCCGCTCGACGTATTTGGCGATGACGTCGACTTCCAGGTTCACGGTGGTCCCCACCGGGGCACGGCCCAGCGTCGTCAGCTGCAACGTGGTTGGAATCAGAGAGATCTCGAACCAGTCGCCCTGCTCGTCACGGCCCAGGCCGGACACCGTCAGCGACACCCCGTCGACCGTGATCGAGCCCTTCTCGACCACGTACCGGGCCAGCTGCGGCGGCAGCGCGATGCGCACGACCTCCCAGTGCTCGGACGGTGTGCGCGACAACACAGTGCCGGTGCCGTCCACGTGGCCCTGCACGATGTGCCCGCCGAGCCGGCTGTTGATCGCCGCGGCGCGCTCCAGGTTCACCCGGCCGCCGACCTCGACGCCGGCGAGGCTGGACCGGTTGAGGGTCTCGGCCATCACGTCGGCGGAGAACGCGCCGTCGGGCAACACCTCCACAACCGTCAGGCAGACGCCGTTCACCGCGATCGAGTCACCGTGCCCGGCATCGGTGGTGACCAACGGGCCGCGGATGACGAACCGCGCCGCGTCGGCCAGTTGTTCCTTGCTGACGATCTCGCCGAGCTCTTCGACAATGCCGGTGAACATGGACCTCAGCCTAGTCATCGGCGTCCGGCGGGCCGATCGAGGCAACTTGTTAGTCGGGCGCACCTATTACGATGCAGGACATGCAGACGCGCAAACGCTCCGCCATGCTTGTTTCCCTACTCTCCACCGTGATGGCCGGGGTGCTCCTGGTCTCCGGATGCTCGAAGTCCGAGGCCCCCTCGGCGCCGCTGCCCGACGCCGCGGCGCTGCTCAAGCAGTCCGCCGACACCACCCGCGGCCAGCAGAGCGTGCACCTGGTCCTGACGGTCAACGGCAAGATCGCCAAGCTGACGGTCACCAAGCTCACCGGCGACATGACGCTGACCCCGGCCGTCGCCGGCCAGGGCAAGGCCAACCTGTCGGTGGGCGGCATGGGCGTCCAGGACGCCCCGTTCGTCGTCTACGACAACCACCTGTACGCCTCGCTGTCGTCCGGTGGCCCGCTGTCCGACTTCGGCCCCGCCGACGCCATCTACGACATCTCGGCGATCCTGCGCCCGGAGACCGGCCTGGCCAACATCCTGGACAACTTCACCGATGCCAAGGCCGTGGGCCGCGAGGACATCAATGGCGTGAAGACCGTGAAGGTCACCGGCACCGTCAGCGCCGAGGCGGTCAACAAGATCGCCCCGCAGCTCAAGGTCACCAGCTCGCTGCCGGGCACCGCCTGGATCGAAGAGGGTGGCAACCACCAGCTGGCGCAGGCGCAGCTGGAGACCAGCCCGGGCAACAACCTGCAGATGACGCTGACCGACTGGGGTAAGCCGGTCACCGTCAACAAGCCCGACGTTCAGTAATGGCCGGGGGTAGCAACCGCCACGTCGCCATCGCCGCGGGCAGTCTCGCGGTCCTGCTCGGCGCGCTCGACACCTATGTCGTCGTGACGATCATGACCGACATGATGAAGGACCCGCCGGACGGGATCGGCATCCCGATCAACAAGATCCAGCAGGTCACGCCCGTGGTCACGTGGTACCTGCTGGGCTACATCGCGGCGATGCCGCTGCTGGGCCGGGCCTCCGACCGGTTCGGCCGCAAGCTGGTGCTCCAGGCGAGCCTGGCCCTGTTCGCGGTCGGCTCGATCGTCACCGCGGTGGCCGGCATGTTCGCCCCGGCGAACGAGATGGTCGAGCCGCTGATCCAGCTGATCGTCGGCCGGACCATCCAGGGCGTCGCCAGTGGCGCGCTGCTGCCGGTGACGCTCGCGCTGGCCGCCGATCTGTGGGCCGCGCGCAACCGCGCCGGGGTGCTGGGCGGCATCGGTGCCGCGCAGGAGCTGGGCAGCGTGCTGGGCCCGCTGTACGGCGTGGCCGTGGTGTGGCTGCTGCACGACTGGCGGGACGTCTTCTGGATCAACGTGCCGCTGACCCTGGCGGCCATGGTGATGATCCACTTCAGCCTGCCGTCGCGTGTGGAAACCGAGACGCCGGAGAAGATCGACGTCCTCGGCGGCGTGCTGCTGGCCGTCGCGCTCGGACTGGCGACGTGGGGTCTGTACAACCCCAACCCGGACGGCAAGCAGGTGCTCCCGGAAAACGGGCCACCGTTGCTGATCGCCGCCGTGGTCGTCGCGGTCGCGTTCTTCGTGTGGGAGAAGATCGCCCGCACCAAACTGATCGACCCGGTGGGCGTGCACTTCCGGCCGTTCCTGGCGGGCCTGGCGTCGTCGCTGTGCGCGGGTGCGGCGCTGATGGTCACGCTGGTGAACGTCGAGCTGTTCAGCCGTGGCGTGCTCGGCATCGATCAGGCGCACGCGATCTTCAAGCTGGCGTGGTTCCTAGGTGCGCTGCCCGTCGGCGCCCTGGTCGGCGGCTGGGTTGCCACCCGGGTCGGCGACCGGATCGTCGCCTTCGTCGGTCTGCTCATCGCGGGGGGCGCATACCTGCTGGTGTCGCACTGGGACATGGATGTGCTCTCGGCGAGCCACGACCTGGGGATCGTGACGCTGCCTACGCTGCCGACCGACCTGATCATCGCCGGCCTTGGCTTGGGTCTGGTCATCGGACCGCTGACGTCGGCGACGCTCCGGGTTGTCCCGACGGCGCAGCACGGCATCGCCTCGGCGGCGGTCGTCGTGTCCCGCATGATCGGCATGCTCATCGGTATGGCGGCACTGACGGCATATGGCCTGTACAAGGTCCAGCAGGCGCTGGCCTCGATGCCGCCGGTGAAGGGCGGCAGCCTTGCCGAGGCCGCGGAGCAGATCACGCGTAATACCAGGACTGCCTACACCATGCAGTACAGCTCGATCTTCCTGATCACCGCCGTCGTGTGTGTGGTGGGCGCGCTGGCCGGTCTGCTGATCGCCGGTCGCCACGAGCAGGCCGAGGAGCCCGAAACGGCTCCCGAGGTCGATCCCGCGCCGGTGGCGTAGGCCGTAACGACAACGGAGCCGCAGAGTCGATCGACTCTGCGGCTCCGTTGTATCTGGCCTGTTGTCCGGGCTAGCAGCGCTCGATGCCGGGACGCATCAGCACCACGTTGTCCGGGATGTACGCCGGGGTCGGCGCGGGGTCCGGGTGTGACCCGTTCGCGTGGGCCGCGAGGCGTTCCAGCGCGACGTCCACGGCCTCGTCGAACTCTTCGACGACGCTCAGCACCGCCCGCAGGGGCCGGCGGAACATCATGTCCCTGATGCCATCTTCACTCGGACGGAAGCTGAGCCAGTCCTGCAGTGCAGTCATGCTCTTATCCTTTGCTCGTGATCACCTTCGCTCTAACGACATCGGTGAGCGCGATATTTCAGCCGGATCCAGGTGATCCGGTTCATGGACTCAATTTTACGGATGCGAAATCGTGGCCTCCTGCACGAATGTCGAGCCGTTGATCTCGAAGTGGTAACGATTAGCAAAACTAAAGATGGGCCGCGGTGAGCCCACTCACATTGGGCACGACGGTGAATCGCACGTCTCAGCCACTTTCGGGAATCAGTTCGGGCCTTTCAGACCGCTGCGCCCCTCGGCCGAACCGCCGCGAACGGCGCGAAAAGTTCGCTGGAAGCGCCCGAGCAATCAGTTCGGAACCAGGCTGAGCCGCACGTCGGCGCCGACGGTCTCGACGCCGTCGAACCGCCAGCGGCGGGCCTGCGAGATGGTCGGTACGCCGGCGTCGTCGATCGCCGTGATCGGTCCGCCCAGCAGCGTCGGCGCCAGATACGCCAGAATCCGGTCCACGAGTCCCGCCCGGACGAATGCGCCGGCCAGCGTCGGCCCGCCCTCGAGGATCACGTCGGTGCGGTCCGACAGCGCCTGCAGCACCTCGAGTGGGTCGTGCGTCCGGATCACCATGGTGCGGGAATCGTCGTTGAGGACGTTGGACTCCGACGAGATTTCGCGTTCCCCGACCACCACCCGCAGCGGCTGACGGGCCGCCAGGGTGCCGTCGGCCAGCCGGGCGGTGAGCGTCGGATCATCGGCCAGTACCGTCCCCGTGCCGACGACGATGGCGTCGGCCGCCGCGCGGTGCCGGTGTACGTCGGTCCGGGCCGCGGGGCCCGTGATCCACTGGCTGGTGCCGTCGGCAGCGGCGCTACGGCCGTCGAGACTGGCCGCGAACTTCCACGTCACATGGGGTCGGCCGGTGCGCTGACGGTGCAGCCACTCGCGCAGCGGCCCGCCACTGACCTCGTCGGCGAGGACACCCGAGGACACCGTCACGCCGGCATCAGTCAGCCGCTGGGCACCGCCCGCGGCCACCGGATTGGGGTCGGCCACGGCGAACACCACGGCCGCCACCCCGGCGTCCAGCAGTGCGTCCACGCACGGGCCGGTGCGGCCCTGGTGGTTGCATGGCTCGAGCGTCACCACGGCGGTGCCGCCCGCGGCCCGGGTCCCGGCCCGTCGCAGCGCCATGACCTCGGCGTGCGCCTCCCCCGGCGGCTGGGTCCCGCCGACACCGGCAACTTCGCCGTCACGGTCCAGGATCACCGCGCCGACCGGCGGGTTCGGGTAGGTGGTGCCCTTGACCGCGTCGGCCTGGCCGATGGCCATCCGCATGGCGGACTCGATGGCCTCCGGCGTCACAGCACCAGATGCGGTGACGCGGCCGCGGCCTGACGCCGTAGGGATTCCACCGCGGCACCCGGATCCGCCGCGTTGTACACCGCGGAGCCCGCGACGAAGCAGTCCACGCCCGCCGCGGCGGCGGCTTCGATGGTGTCGTCGTTGATGCCGCCGTCGATCTCGACGACCAGGGTCAGCTCACCGGAGTCGACGAGGTTACGGACCAGCGCTACTTTCGGCAGCACCTCTGCGATGAACTTCTGGCCGCCGAAACCCGGCTCGACCGACATCACCAGCAGGGTGTCGAAGTCGCGCAGGATTTCCAGGTAGGGCTCGATCGGGGTGCCGGGCTTGACGCTCAGGCCCGCCTTCGCGCCGGCGGCCCGGATGTCGCGGGCGACGGAGATCGGGTCGTCGGTGGCCTCGGCGTGGAACGTCACGTTGTAGGCGCCGGCCTCGGCGTAGGACGGGGCCCAGCGCTTGGGGTCCTCGATCATCAGATGGCAGTCCATCGGGATGTCGGTGACCTTGAGCAGGCTCTCGACGACCGGCAGACCCAGCGTCAGGTTGGGGACGAAATGGTTGTCCATGACGTCGACGTGCAGCCAGTCGGCGCCCTCGACCGCCGCGGTCTCGTCGGCGAGCCGGGCGAAGTCGGCCGAAAGGATGGACGGGGCGATCATTGGTCCTGCCATGGCGGTCAGACTACTTTGAGCGCGGCCGCGAACATCGCATCGGTGCCATGCCGATGTGGCCATAACTGCACATGCGGTCCGGGGCCCAGCCGATCGGCCGGGGCGAACAGCGGGCGGGTATCGATCTGTTCGACCGGCTGACGGCGCACCGCGTCGGCGATCACCCCGACGGTCTCGGCCAGGTGCGGCGAACAGGTCGCGTACAACACCACACCGCCAGGCCGGGTGAGTTTGATTGCCGCAGCGAGCAATTCACGCTGCAGCCGGGCGAGGCCGGGCACGTCCGACGGCTGCCGGCGCCACCGCGCCTCGGGCCGGCGACGCAGCGCGCCCAGACCCGTGCAGGGAGCGTCGACCAGGACGCGGTCGAAGGATCCGGGCTCCAGACCGGAGTCGCGACCGTCGACCCGGAGCACCTCGACACCCATGCCGGTGGTGTTGCGCTCCACCAGATCGGCGCGGTGCTCCGTCGGTTCGACGGCGGTCACCGTGGCGCCGGACTGCGCGGCGATGGCCGCCAGCATCGCGGTCTTGCCGCCGGGACCCGAACACAGGTCGAGCCACCGGCTGTCGTTGCCCTCCAGCGGCACCTCGGTCAGGGCGCGGGCCACCAGCTGGCTGCCCTCGTCCTGCACCTGCGCCAGGCCGTCCCGGATCGGGTCCAGCTGGCCGGGGTCACCGCCGGGCAGGTACACCGCGTACGGCGAGAACCGGCCGACATCGCCGCCGATCGCAGCGGCCAGCTCCTCGGCGCTGATCTCCCCGGGGCGCGCCGCCAGGTGCACGACGGGGCGTTCGTCGTCGCTGGTGAGCATCGCGTCGAGCTCCCCCGCGTCGGCGCCGAGGGCGTCGGCGAAGGACTGCGCCACCCAGCGCGGGTGCGCATGGGTGAACGCGGTGTGGCCGATCGGGTCGGCGGCGGCCGACGGCGCGAGCTCGGCGACCCAGGCGGCCTCGTCCTTACCCGCGATGGCGCGCAGCACACCGTTGACGAAACCTGCACGCACCGAATCGAATTCGATGCCGGCCTGCTCCACGGTCGTGTCCACCGCGGCGTGCGCATCGACGCGGGTGCGGAGCAGCTGATAGGCGCCGAGCCGCAGCAGATCCAGCAGGACCGGGTCGATCCGGTCGGTGGGCCGCCCGGCGGCGCTCTCGATCACCGCGTCCAGCAGCCCGACACAGCGGCAGGTGCCGTAGGTCAGCTCGGTGGCAAAGGCCGCGTCGCGGCCGCTGATGTCGCGCTCGCGCAGGATGGCCGGCAACGCGAGGTTGGCGTAGGCATCGCGCTGCGACACGGCGCGCAGCACGTCGAACGCGGCCCGGCGGGCCGGATCGAGTGGCTTGCGACGCGGGCCGCGCGGTGCCTGCGACCGGCCCGGCTGACGGTCCTGGCGGTCCCGGCCACCCGCGCGTCCCTGGTTGTTCGGCCGGCCCTGCCGTCCGCCGCGTCCGCTCCGTTCGGTCACCGGGCCACCACACCTTCGTCCAGCCGGGCGCCGCGCGCCCAGTCCGCCGCATTCATCAGTTTCTTCCCCGGCGGTTGCACCATGCCCAGGCGCACCGGGGTGCTCCCGGTGCCCACCAGCACGCCCGCCTTCTGCACGCGAATCGCGCCGGGCGCCAACGGTTCTGCCTCGACCGGAATCACCGGTCCGAGTTTCACCCGCAGGTCGCCGATCTCGGTCCAGGCGCCCGGGTTCGGCGTGACCGCGCGGATGCGGCGGTCGACGACGTGTGCGGGCAGGTCCCAGCGCACGCGCGCGTCCTCGACGGTGACCTTGGGCGCGATCGTCACGCCGTCGGTGGGCTGCGGCACCGCGGTCAGCGCGCCGTCCTCGACACCGTCGAGCGTCGTCTCCAGCAGGCCGGCGCCGGCGTCGGCCAGACGCGCCAGCAGGTCACCCGCGGTGTCGATGGGCCGCACGGCCTCGGTCAGCACGCCGTACACGGGCCCGGAATCCAGGGCCCGTTCGATCTGGAACGTGGTGGCGCCGGTCACCTCGTCGCCCGCGGCGATGGCGGCCTGCACCGGGGCGGCACCGCGCCACGCCGGCAGCACCGAGAAGTGCAGGTTGATCCAGCCCAGCCGCGGCACCGCCAGCAGCTCGTCGCGCAGCAGTGCACCGTAGGCGACGACGGCGCAGCAGTCGGGGGCCAGCGCGGCGAGTTCGGCGACGAACTCGGGTTCGTTGGGCTTGGCCGGGCGCAACACCGGAATGCCTTCGGCCAGAGCAAGTTCCGCGACCGGGGACGGTGCGGGCTTGCCACGGCGACCGGAGGCCGCGTCAGGACGGGTCAGCACCGCGACCACCTCGTGGCGGGGCGACGCGATGAGCCGACGCAATGACGGCAGCGCGGGTTCCGGGGTTCCGGCGAAGACGATACGCACGATCCACCAGGCTACTTGTGCAGCGGCCGAACCCACTCATCCGATGTGCAGCGGATCGATCTGCACCCGCACGGGCGTCTGATCGTGGCGGGCGCTGAGCACGCCGGTCGCCCGGCGCAGGGCCGCCGCCAGCACCAGCCCGCGATCGCGCGGGACCCGCACCAGCATCCGGTGCACGGGAACGCCCGGGTCCACGCCGGGCGGACGACGGGCACCGAACGGCAGATCGACCGGGCCCAGTACCTCGGCATCGGGCGGCAGGGCGGCGGCCTCCAGCAGCGCGTCGGCCGCCTCCGGGACGCCGTCGACGGCCGCGAGATGGACCACGGGCGGCAGCCCGACCTCGGCGCGGCCGTCGAGCTCGGCCTCCGCGTGCCCGACCGGGTCCCAGCGGACCAGCGCCTGCACCGTCGGGATCGACGACTCCGCCACCACCGCGACCGTGCCGCCGGCCGCGCGGTCGACCACCATGGCCGATGCCGACATCCACCGGCGCAGCGTGTCCTCGGCCGCGCGCAGATCCTGGCGGCCCAGCAGCGCCCAGCCGTCCAGCAACAGGGCCGCACCGTAGCCGCCATCGGCCCGCGGTTCGGCGCCGGGGGTCGCCACCACGACGGCGGCGCGGGCGGGCACCTCGGTCACGACGGCATCGCCGCCGGAAGTCACGACGGGAACGCCCGGGAAGGCCCGGCCCAGCTCCTCGGCGGTGCGCCGGGCCCCGACCACCACGGCGCGCACCGCGTCCGAGCCGCACCGGCCGCAACGCAGCGCGATGTCCTGACGGCCGCACCACCGGCACACCGCGCCGACGGTGTCGCGGTCCGGCAGCGACAGCGGACCGGTGCAGTGCCGGCACCGGGCGATGGTCCGGCATTTGCCGCAGGCCAGCGCGGGAACGTAGCCGCGGCGCGGCACCTGGACGAGCACGGGCCGGCCGGCGCTCAGCGCCGCTCGCGCCGCCCCCAGCGCCATCGACGGCAACCGCGCGGTGCGGGCCGCGGCGTCGCGTTCGTGGGTGTGCGCGTCGTCGTCGAGCGCGACGACGCGCGGGGCGCTGGCGCGCACCACGCTGCGGCCGGCCACCAGGTCGTGCGCCCACTTGCTGCGGACCAGCGCCTGCGCCTCGGCGGTGCGCGCGAAGCCGCCGATGATTGCGCCACAACGCAATTGGTGCGCCCGCAGCATCGCGACCTCGCGGGCATGCGGATACGGCGCGCGCGGTTCGGCGAGGGAGTCGTCGCCGTCGTCCCACACCACGATGAGCCCGAGATCGGCGACGGGGGCGAACACCGCGCTGCGGGTGCCGATCACGAGCCGGGCCTGACCGCGCAGCACCGACAGCCAGCGCCGGTAGCGCTGCGACGGGCCGAGGCCGGCGGACAACGCCACGACCCGGGACTCGTCGACGAGCGTCAGCGCCGCGGCGTGGACGGCATCGACGTCGCGCTGGTCCGGCACGATCAGCAGTGCCGCGCGGCCGGCGTTGACGACGACGGCCGCCGCCTCGCACAGGCGCCGGGCCCAGTCCTCCCCCGGCAGCGCCTGCCACACCGCGCGCGCGGCCCGGCCCTCGGCGAGCGCCTCGAGGAACTGCTCGCCGCGGCCGTACTGCTGCCAGGCGCCGGCGTCGACGTCGCGCGGCACGAACGGCGCGAGTTCGGGGGGCGGTTGCTTCTCCACCGTGGCGTGCCGCGGCGGAATGGCCAGGCGCAGCACGTCGGGCCGGCTGCCGGCGTACCGGGCGGCGACCGCCTCGGCGAGGCGCTGCACATCCGGGGTCAGCACCCGCTCGGCCGACACCACCCGGTCCAGCCAGCCCAGCTTGCCCGAATGGTCGGTGTCCGAACGCCTTTCGAGGATGAAGGCGTCGACCAGGCGGCCATTGAACCGGACCTTGGCCCGCACGCCCGGCTGCGCATCGTCGGACAGGTCGGCCGGCACCAGGTAGTCGAACTCGCGGTCCAGGTGCGGCACCGACAGCATCGGCAGCACCCGAGCCACGGGCTCGTGCTCGGCCTGCTGTCTGGTGACGGTCACGCAGCCGGTGTAGCAGACGCGGCCGACACCGGCCTGCCGGCGAAGAAGCCGGCCGTGATCAGGAGCAACGACGCGGCGTAGGCCCACCAGATCGGGACCGCCAGCGTCTCGTCGCCGAGCACGAACTTGCTGATGCCGATCATGCCGTCGCTCACGGCGAAGCACAGCGCGCCGAGGGCGGTCCAGCGGGTCGGCAGGTCGGCGAACAGCGCCGTGCACACCATGGCCACCAGTACCGCCATGTACACGGTGACGGGGATGGTCATCTTCTGCGCGACGAGGCTCGGCCAGAACCACACGATGAGCCCGATGCAGACGACGACCAGGACCGCGGCGCCGGCGGTGGCCGCCGGGGTGCGCCGGGCCAACGGCAGGAGGGCGGCCAGGAAGCACAGGTGCGCGATGAGGAACGACCCGAGCCCGAACACGAATCCGAGGGGCCAGCCCGGCACGGCCAGCAGGAGGTCACCACCGGCCGAGAACACCAGTGCGGCGACCAGCCAGTTGCGTTCGCGGACGATCGGATGTCCGGCCGCGGCCGCCGCCAGCAGCAGCGCGGGCAGCGCCTTGACCACGGGCTGCAGGGCGAATTGGCCGATCAGGTCGGCGCCCGACGGCAACCGCAGCGCCGTCGCGATGAGGAAGATGCCGTAGCCGGCGGCCACCACGGCGGCCGCCAGCCACAGCCGCCAACGCGGTGCGTACGGTGAACTCATGTCGGACACTGCGCGTCCCCCACTCGATCCCATTCTGGAAAAGGTACTGGAAGCGGTTCCGTTCCAATTGACCATGGACGGCGGCGTCGAAGCCGCCCGGGCCCGGTTCCGTGAGCTGCCCCGCAAGGCGGTTTTCCCGGAGGTCCGCACCGAGGACCGCGTCATCGATGGCGTGCCGGTCCGCGTCTACTGGCCGGTGGACGTCGAACCGTCGGCGCCGGTGGTGCTGTTCTTCCACGGCGGCGGTTGGGTCGTCGGCGATCTGGACACCTATGACGGCACCGCCCGCCTGCATGCGGCCGGGGCCGGCGCCGTGGTGGTGTCGGTGGACTACCGCCTGGCCCCCGAGCACCCCTTCCCCGCGGCGGTCGACGACGTCTGGACCGTCACGCAGTGGGTGGCCGCCCACGCCGACGACATCGGCGGTGACCCGAATCGTCTTGCGGTGGCCGGTGATTCGGCCGGCGGCAACCTGGCCGCGGTGGTCGCACAGCTGGCTCGCGATGCCGGCATCACCCTGCGCGCCCAGTTGCTGTGGTACCCCGCGACCACCTGGGACACGTCGCTGCCGTCGTTCACCGAGAACGCCGACGCCCCGGTCCTGGGCCGCGACGCCGTCGGTGGTTTCTCATTGCTGTACGCCACCGGCGTCGACCTGCGGAACCCGCCGGCCGCCCTGGTCCCGGCACGGGCCGAGTCGCTGGCCGGGCTGGCACCGGCCTACATCGCCGTCGCCGGATATGACCCGCTGCGTGACGACGGCATCCGGTACGGCGAAATGCTCACCGCGGCCGGGGTTTCCGCCGAGGTGCACAACGCCGAGACCCTGGTACACGGTTACCTCGGATACCACGGCGTGGTGCCGGCGACGACCGAGGCGGCCGACCGCGGAATTGCCGCGCTGCGCGCCGCGTTAGCCTGAGGCATGACCTCAGATGTGACGCCGGACACTCGGCCGGGTATCGATCCGATCCTCAAAGCCCTCCTGGACGCCGTGCCACTGGAGTTCACCATCGACGACGGTGTCGAGGTGGCGCGCGCCAAGATCGCCGCGATGCGGCCGCCGGCCGCGATGCTGCCGGACCTGCGGATCGAGAACCGCGTGCTCGACTGCGGTGCGGCAGGCCAGATTCCGGCCCGCATCTACTGGCCGCCGATCGACGGCGAGACCCGTCCGCTGCCCGTCGTGGTCTTCTATCACGGCGGCGGCTGGGCCATCGGCGATCTGGACTCCCACGACCATGTGGCCCGCGCCCACGCCGTCGGCGCCCGCGCCATCGTGGTGTCGGTCGAGTACCGGCTGGCGCCCGAGCACCCGTTCCCGGCCGCCATCGAGGATTCCTGGGCCGCGCTGCAGTGGGTCGGTGCGCACGCCGCCGAACTGGGCGGCGACCCGACGCGCCTCGCCGTGGCGGGCGACTCGGCCGGCGGCAACATCTCGGCGGTGATGGCACTGCGGGCGCGTGACGCCGGCGGTCCGAAGCTGGCGTTCCAGTTGCTCTGGTACCCCGTTGCGACGGGCGACGTCACGCTGCCGTCGTTCACCGAGAACGCCGACGCCCCCATGCTCAACAGCGATGTGACGGCGGCCTTCCTGTCCTGGTACCTGCCGGGCATGGACCTCAGCGACGCCTCGGCGCTGCCGACCGACCTGGCGCCGGCGAACGCCGAATCGCTGGCAGGTCTGCCGCCGGCGTACATCGGCACGGCCGAGCACGACCCGCTGCGCGACGACGGTGCGCAGTACGCCAAACTGCTTGCCGCAGCCGGTGTTCCGGTCGAGTTGAGCAACGAGCCGACCATGGTGCACGGCTTCGTCAGCCTGGCCCTGGCCTCTCCGGTGGCGACCGACGCCACCAACCGTGGACTCGCGGCTCTGAAAGCCGCCCTCTACGCCTGAGTTTCCGCAAGTATGGACCCATGACAACGCCTGATGTCCAAACGGTGATCGTCGGCGCCGGTTTCTCCGGGATCGGCGCCGGCATCCTGCTCGACCGCGCCGGGCTCGGTGACTACCGGATTCTCGAAGCCGGCTCCGGGCCCGGCGGCACCTGGTTCTGGAACACCTATCCCGGTGTCGCCGTGGATATTCCGTCGTTCTCCTACCAGTTCTCCTTCGAGCAGAGCGCCGACTGGTCGCGCACCTACGCCAAGGGCCACGAACTCAAGGCGTACGCCGAGCACTGCGTCGACAAGTACGGACTGCGGGACCGCATCCGGTTCGGCACCGAAGTCACCGGCGCCGAGTACGACGACGACGCCGACCTGTGGCGCGTGCACACCAGCAGCGGCACCGTCACCGCGCGGTTCCTGATCAACGGCAGTGGCGTCCTGACGGTGCCCAAGCCGCCGGACATCGACGGCGTCAACGACTTCGCCGGCATCACGCTGCACACCGCACGCTGGGACAGCAACATCGACCTGCGCGGCAAGCGGGTCGCGATCATCGGCACCGGCGCCTCGGCGGTCCAGGTGATCCCCGAGATCGCCCCGATCGTGGAGCATCTCACGGTGTTTCAGCGGACGCCGATCTGGTGCTTCCCGAAACTGGACCTCCCGCTGCCGGCCCCGGCCCGGTGGGCCATGCGCATTCCCGGCGGCAAGACGCTGCAGCGCCTGGCCAGCCAGGCCTACGTCGAGCTGACCTTCCCGCTGTCGGCGCAGTACTACAGCGTCTTCCCGTTGGCGGACGGCGCGGCCCGGATGGGCCGGTCGTTCCTGCGCCGCGAGGTCCACGACCCGGTGGTGCGGGACAAGCTGACGCCGCGCTACGCCGTGGGCTGCAAACGACCCGGCTTCCACAACAGCTACCTGGCGACCTACAACCGCGAAAACGTCAGCCTGGTAACCGAATCCATCGAGCGCATCACGCCGACCGGGGTACGCACCGCCGACGGCCAGGAGCACGACGTGGACGTGCTGATCCTCGCCACCGGGTTCAAGGTGATGGACGTCGACAGCGTGCCGACGTTCCCCGTCACCGGCGCCGGCGGCCATACCCTCGGCGAGTTCTGGGAGACGCAGCGGCTGCAGGCCTATGAGGGTGTCAGCATCCCCGGTTTCCCGAATTTCTTCACCGTCATGGGGCCGTACGGCTACGTGGGTTCGTCGTATTTCGCGCTGATCGAAGCGCAGACCCACCACATCGTGCGGTGCCTGCAACGCGCGGAAAAGCTTGGCGCCCACCGGGTGGAAGTCTCGCAGGAGGCCAACGACCGCTACTTCGACGAGATGATGCGCAAGCGCCACCGCCAGGTGTTCTGGCAGGACAGCTGCCAGTCGGCCAACAGCTACTACTTCGACAAGAACGGCGACGTGCCGCTGCGGCCGGCCACCACGGTGGAGGCCTACGTCCGCAGCCGCCGCTTCGACCTCGACGACTATGAGTTCAGCGCCTGACGTTCCCGCCGCCGCGGATATGAAAGTGGTTTGAAGCCGATAACTTTTCCGCATGCGTCGGCATCGGCACGGCTATAGGCGCTGAAACGTCGGTACAGTCGCGAAGGTGACGACCCGGCCGATGCGATGGCGGGCAGCGACCCTGCTGCTCGTCGCGCTGCTGGGCCTCGGGATCGGCACGCAGCTGGGCATCAAGCCCGCTGCCGCGACGCATCCCCATGCGGCCCCCGTCCTCGTGGCACCGGGCCACACGCTGCCGTCGGTGACCGCCGAACATCCACACCTGCGCGACAATTCGATCCCGTCGGCACCGGATCTGATGATCGGCCTCCCCCGGTCCACCTCCACGCTCCTGGCTCTCGGTCTGGCGGTCGCCGTCTGCGTCGCGATGGTGTGCTGGTGCGCACTGACGCCTGTCACCGGTCGGGGCCCGCCCCGTCAGGCGGCTGTGACTCACACCGGCCGGGCGGTCCTGACCCGGCTCTGCATCTCCCGACGCTGATCGGTCAGCGCAGATCAGCCACGTTTCGTGGCTGATCGGTGTCTGCTGTCCGATCCCGCTGCCGCGCCGCGGCATGACGCGAAAAGTGATGCACCCATGAACAATTCGACCAATCTCACCCTGCCCAGAAAATCCTCCCGACCGGCGTCGGGACCGTGCCGGCTGGCCCGCTACGACCGGCCCGGCACCATGGTCGGCGGCACCCCGGTGCTGCGGATCGCCGCCCCGTTCACCACCGACGACCGCGGCTTCTGGGCCAAGCTCGAAGGCGTCAACCCCGGCGGCATGAAAGACCGGCCCGCCATGTACATGGTCGAACGCGGCCGGGCCCGCGGCGACCTGCTGCCCGGCGCCCGGATCGTGGAATCCACCAGCGGCACACTCGGTCTCGGCCTCGCCTTGGCCGGCACTGTGTACGGGCACCCGGTGACGCTGGTGACCGATCCAGGCATGGAACCGATGATGCTGCGCATGCTGGCCGCGTACGGCGCCGACATCGACCTGGTCACCGAGCCGCACCCGACGGGCGGCTGGCAGCAGGCCCGCCGCGACCGGGTGGCCCAGATTCTGGCCGGCGACCCCACTGCCTGGTACCCCGACCAGTACAACAACCCCGACAACGTCGACGCGTACCGCGATCTGGCCCTCGAATTGCAGTCTCAGCTGGGCTCCATCGACATCCTGGTGTGCTCGGTCGGCACCGGCGGGCATTCGGCCGGGGTGGCAAAAGTGTTGCGCGAGTTCAATCCCGACCTGTCGCTGATCGGCGTCGACACCATCGGGTCGACCATCTTCGGCCAGCCCGCGCAGAGCCGGCTGATGCGCGGCCTGGGGTCGAGCATCTACCCGGACAACGTCGACTACGACGCGTTCTCGGAAGTGCACTGGGTGGCGCCCGCCGAGGCGGTGTGGGCGTGCCGGGCGCTGGCCTCGACCAGCTATGCCAGCAGCGGCTGGAGCGGCGGCGCGGTCGCGCTGGTCGCCGGTTGGGCAGCGCGCCACCATGACGCGGACACCACGATCGCCGCGATCTTTCCCGATGGGCCGCAACGGTATTTCGACACCGTCTACAACGACGACTACTGCCGCCGGCACAACCTGCTCGGCATCGAGCCGCCCGCCGAGCCCGCGGTGATCGCGGACCACGCTGAGCGCGTGGTGGATTCGTGGACACGCTGCACGACGGTGCGCAGGCCCGACGCGGCATCGCGGTGATGGAAGTGCTCACCCAGTTCCGCAGCTTCGGCTGGCCCAGCCGGGTGCTGATGCTCAACCAGTTCGGCATCAACCTCGGCTTCTACATGCTGATGCCGTATCTGGCCGGGTACCTGGCCGGCCCGCTCGGCCTGGCCGGCTGGGCCGTCGGGCTGGTGCTCGGGGTACGGAACTTCTCACAGCAGGGCATGTTCATCGTCGGTGGGACGCTGGCCGACCGGCTCGGCTACAAACCGCTGATCGTGGCGGGCTGCCTGTTGCGCACGGCCGCGTTCGGCATGCTGGCGGTCGCGCATTCCCTCCCCGCGCTGCTGATCGCCTCGGCGGCAACCGGTTTCGCGGGGGCACTGTTCAATCCCGCAGTGCGGGCCTACCTGGCCGCGGACTCCGGCGAGCGGCGGGTCGCGGCGTTCACGGTGTTCAACGTCTTCTACCAGGGCGGCATCCTCGCCGGCCCGCTGGTGGGACTGGCCCTGATGGCGCTGGACTTCCGGGTGACGGCGGGCATGGCGGCGGTGGTGTTCGCGGTGCTGACCATCGCGCAGCTGTTCGCGCTGCCGAAAGACCACGCCGATCACGCTGTCGCCGAACGGGTCTCGGTCCTACACGACTGGCGCACTGTCCTGGACAACCGCCCGTTCCTGCTGTTCGCGGCGTCGATGGTGGGCACCTACGTGGTGACGTTCCAGGTGTACCTGGCGCTGCCGCTACATGCCGCGGTATTGTCGCCGCACCATGAATCGGCCATCGTGGCAGCAGTTTTCGCGGTGTCGGGACTGGTCGCCATCGGTGGCCAGATCCGCATCACGGCCTGGTTCACGACACGCTACGGCCGTGCCCAGTCGCTGACCATCGGCGTGCTGGTGCTCGCGGCGGCGTTCGTCCCGCTGATCGTGGTGCCCGACGACCGATGGGGACAGCCGGCCGCGGTGGCGGCGCTGTTGGCGACGGCCGCGCTGCTGGCCGTCGGCTCGGCCGCGGTCTATCCGTTCGAGATGGACACCGTGGTGTCACTGGCCGGCGACCGGCTGGTCGCGACGTACTACGGCTTCTACAACACCATCGTCGGCATCGGCATCCTGGTGGGCAATCTCGCCACGGGTGCGCTGATGGAGACGGCGCGGCATGCCGGCCGGCCGGAACTGATCTGGGTGTCGCTCACGGCGATCAGCCTGCTGGTCGCCCTGGCGCTGCACCGAAGCCGTCGACTGGAACCACAGCCGGTCGGCTGATCCAACACAAATGCCCCCGCACTGCGGGGGCATTTGTGTTCGTGACGGGCTTAGACCGAAGCCTTCAGGTCGTCGACCTTGTCGAGCTGCTCCCACGGCAGTTCGATGTCGGTGCGGCCGAAGTGGCCGTACGCGGCGGTCGGCGCGTAGATCGGGCGCAGCAGGTCCAGGTCGCGGATGATGGCGCCGGGACGCAGGTCGAAGACCGAGGTGATGGCCTTCTCGATGCGGGCCGGGTCGAAGTGCTCGGTGCCGAAGGTCTCGACGAACAGACCCACGGGGGCGGCCTTGCCGATGGCGTAGGCGACCTGGACCTCGACGCGGTCGGCCAGGCCGGCGGCAACGACGTTCTTGGCCACCCAGCGCATCGCGTACGCCGCGCTGCGGTCCACCTTTGACGGGTCCTTGCCCGAGAAGGCGCCGCCGCCGTGGCGGGCCCAGCCGCCGTAGGTGTCGACGATGATCTTGCGGCCGGTCAGGCCGGCGTCACCCATCGGGCCACCGACGACGAAGTTGCCGGTCGGGTTGACCAGCAGCCGGAAGTCGGAGGTGTCCATGGTGTCGTGGGCCAGGTCGGCCAGCACGGTCTCGACGACGTGGCGACGGATGTCGGGGGCCAGCGTGCCGTCCAGGTCGACGCCCTCGGCGTGCTGGGTCGACAGCACCACGGTGTCCAGGCGCACCGGGACGTTGTCGCGGTACTCGATGGTGACCTGGGTCTTGCCGTCGGGCCGCAGGTAGTCGACGGTCTCGTTCTTGCGGACCTCGGAGAGGCGGCGCGACAGCCGGTGCGCCAGCGCGATCGGCAGCGGCATCAGCTCGGGGGTGTCGTTGATGGCGTAGCCGAACATCAGGCCCTGGTCGCCGGCGCCCTGCGCGTCCAGCGGGTCGCCGGCGCCCTCGACGCGTGCCTCGTGCGCGGTGTCGACGCCGGCGGCGATGTCCGGGGACTGCGCGCCGATGCCGATGTTCACGCCGCAGGTGGCGTAGTCGAAGCCCTTGTCGGAGTGGTCGTAGCCGATCTGGCGGATCCGGTCACGGACGATCAGCGGGATGTCGGCAAACGCCTCTTTGGCGCTGGTGGTCACCTCGCCCACGACGTGCACCTGACCCGTGGTCACCAGGGTCTCCACCGCAACCCGCGACTTGGGATCCTGCGCGAGGAGTGCGTCGAGCACCGAATCGCTGATGGCGTCACAGATCTTGTCCGGATGTCCTTCGGTCACTGACTCGCTGGTAAACAGCCGACCTTCACTCACGTCGCAAATCCCTTCCAAAACTTTAGTCCGCGCATAATATCCACGCCCGGCCAACAACTGTCGTGTACCCCTGCACAGCAAACCCATCCCGCGATGCGGTCAGGCGTTGTTCATTCGTCCTTGCCACGCAGGAAGGCTGCGATCGCATCGGCGATGCGACTGGCCATCAGGGTCTTGGACCCGTGCTCCAGCGCCGACTCGGCCCCGTCCGCCGCCAGCAACCAACCGTCGTTGACGTCGACCTCGAAGGCCTTGCCGTTCCCCACCGCGTTGACAACCAGCAGGTCACAGCCTTTGCGTTGCAGCTTCGCCCGGGCGTGGAACAGCACGTCGCCGTTGGCGTCGCCGGTCTCGGCGGCGAATCCGACGATGGCGCGCAGGTTGGGCAGCTGACCGTCGGTGCGGGCGCGCACCGCGCCGGCGAGGATGTCGTCGGTCCGGGTCAGTTCGATGACGGGGGCGCCGTCGGTTTCGCCGGGGCCGTGCGTCTTTTTGATCTTGGTGGTCGCTACCTCGGTGGGACGGAAGTCCGCGACCGCGGCGGCCATCACGAGGACGTGTGCATCGGAGACGTACTTGAACACCGCGTCCCGCAGCTGGGCTGCCGAGCTGATGTGCACGACGTCGACGCCCGCCGGGTCGGCCAGGCCGATGGTGTTGCCGGCGATCAGGGTGACCTCGGCGCCGCGCTGGGCCATCACGCGTGCGACGGCGTAGCCCTGCTTGCCGGAGCTGCGGTTGCCGATGAAGCGCACCGGATCGATGGCCTCGCGGGTTCCGCCGGCGGTGACGACGACCTTGACCCCGGCCAGGTCACGGGGCAGCGCGTCGCCGCGCTCGAGGAGGAGCTGCGCGAACGTGGTGATCTCTTCGGCCTCAGGCAGCCGTCCCGCACCGCTGTCGGCGCCGGTGAGGCGTCCGGAGGCGGGGTCCAGCACCACGACCCCGCGGCGCCGCAAAGTCGCGACATTCTCGACGGTGGCCGGGTGCATCCACATCTCGGTGTGCATCGCCGGGGCGAACAGCACCGGACAGCGCGCGGTGAGCAGCGTGGCGGTCAGCAGATCGTCGCCGCGGCCCGCCACCGCCCGCGCCAACAGGTCGGCGGTGGCCGGTGCGACCACGACCAGGTCGGCCTGCTGGCCGAACCGGACGTGGGGCACCTCGGAGACGTCCTCGAACACTCCCGTGTGCACGGGATTGCCGGACAGTGCTTCAAACGTGGCGGCGCCGACGAACTTGAGCGCCGACTCGGTCGGCACGACGCGGACCGAGTGGCCGGCCTCGCTCAGCTGACGAACCAGGGTGCACGCCTTGTAGGCGGCGATACCTCCGGCGACTCCGACGACGATGCGTTTGCGGTCGGCCATGTTCGGCGCCTACGCGGCCTTACTCGCCCTCGGTGTGCTCGAGCAGGTCGCCGTGGATCTCGCGCATGGCGATCGACAGCGGCTTCTCCTGCAGGCCCGGCTCGACCAGCGGGCCGACGTACTCGAGGATGCCGTCACCGAGCTGGTTGTAGTAGTCGTTGATCTGGCGCGCCCGCTTCGCGGCGTAGATGACCAGCGCGTACTTGCTCGACACGCGATCCAGCAGCTCGTCGATCGGCGGGTTGGTGATACCCAGCGGCGTGTCGTAGGCGATGGCGGCGTCGGAGTCGATGCTCTCGACAGTGGTGCTCACGAAGGATTCTCCCGGCGTTGGTCTGTGTTGATGGCGTCGCTATCAGCGATATCTGTGCGGTAGAGCGCAGACCGCTCAGCGGCCCACCAGCAAGGATACCAATTCTGCACAGGCGGATTCCAACCGACTGTTGACAACAGTCACATCGAAACTGTCCTGAGCGGCCAGTTCGGCCCGCGCGGTGTCCAGGCGGCGGGCCTGCACCTCGGCGCTTTCGGTGCCGCGACCGATGAGACGGCTCTCGAGCGCTTCCCAGCTGGGCGGCGCGAGGAACACCGTCAGCACCTCGGGCATGGCCTCCTTGACGGCCCGGGCGCCGGCCAGATCGACCTCGATGAGGACGGGCCGACCAGCGGCGATGGCTTCCCGGACCGGGCGGGCGGGGGTGCCGGAGCGCTGCAGTCCCCCGTGGATTTCGGCCCATTCGAGCAGCTCGCCGTCATCGATGAGGCGCTGGAACTCGTCGGCCGAGACGAATGTGTAGTCGACACCGTCGACCTCGCCCGGACGCGGTTCACGCGTCGTGGCGGAGACACTGAAATGCAGGTCGGGCACCCGCTCACGCAGGCAGCGCACGACCGTGGATTTGCCCACGGCAGAGGGGCCGGACAGCACAACAACACGGTTCATTGCCGTCCGGCCCCTACTGCTCGTCAGTCTTGCGTCAGATCAGGAAAAGTCGAACTTTTCCAGCAGGGCCTTGCGCTGACGGTCGCCCAGGCCGCGCAGACGGCGGGTCGGAGCGATCTCCAGCTCGGTCATGATCTCCTGCGCCTTGACCTTGCCGACCTTGGGCAGGGCTTCCAGCAGAGCGGAAACCTTCATCTTGCCGAGGACCTCGTCGGTCTCGGCGTCCGTCAGGACCTGCTTGAGGTTGGTGCCGCCGCGCTTGAGCCGGTCTTTCAACTCGGCACGTGCTCGACGTGCGGCAGCAGCCTTCTCCAACGCTGCCGCGCGCTGTTCGTCGGTCAACTGGGGAAGGGCCACGGGGTTCCTCCGATTCTCCGTCAAATAATTTCTGTCACGGCTGGGGTGAACCAGCCAGCGACGACGACCGTACCCACGCTTCCCGACAAGCGCTAACCCCACCCCCCGGGTAACGAAGCTAAAACCCCAGCGTGTAGTGCGAACGGCGGCTCCGGATGGCCGCGAAGTGCAAGCTCGACAAGGCCGGTTTCGGGGTACTGCAGCCACAGATCTGCCTGCGTATCAAGGGTTTTGAGCACTCAGTGGGATGACGGCCGCGCGGCCGGGACCGCGTCCGGCCGTTTTTCGGGCCGCCATCCGGCGTTTATCAGGAAAATTTTCGCAGGTCACGGCGTGTCGGGCGTGTCGGTGCCGGGCCGAACGGGTCGGTGCACTGCCGGCGCCGCCGACGGCCGATTTGGGCGGTTGGACCGCCCAAATCGAGGGCTTTTTGCCGGTTCGGCGACCGGTTCCGCACCCCGCAACACGGGCGGCGCACCACAGCTGAGCGGCGCCACGCAGCCTCCGCAAACTCGGGCTCGGCCCGACGCAACGATGTGGCCGGGCTCGCCCACCTCGACCCGAAGACCGTCTTGTGATGAAACCGTTTCCTGCCCAACGCTTTCCCATCTGGTCATGTGCTCCACAGGCAACGATCAGCGCCCGGTGACCGAACCGTTGCGGCATGCACAGCACACACCTAACGACACCAAAGTGGGCGCACATTAGGCGGTCCTAACTTCAATGGCGAACCCATCACGAGGAGGACTGAGCAGCCATGAAACTCAAACGAGCGTTGACCGCATCCACCCTGGCCGCCGGCATCGGCGTCGCCGGGCTGTTCGGGGTCGGCCTGGCCGGCGCCAATGCCGATCCGGGCTGCCCGCCGAACGCGCCGTGCGGCCAGCACGACAACCGCGGGCCGGGCGACAATCGTGGCCCGGGTGACAACCGCGGCCCGGCGGCGCCCGTCGGCCGTGACGACAACTGGCACGACAACCAGGGCCGCGACTGGCAGCACCGCGGCATCGACGATGCCCGCTTCGACCACCAGCCCTTCGACTACAACGGTCAGTGGGTGAACCCGGTATGGGACAACGGCCACAACGCCTGGGGCTTCTGGCTCGGCCCCATCTGGATTCCGCTGTGATCGACGCCCGCTGATCGTTCCAGCAACGAGACGGCCCGCCACATCCTGTGGTGGGCCGTCTCGTCGTATTCGGAACGGCGTGCCAAAATGGCTGCCGCACAACATGTTCACAGGCCTACCGGAACCGTTCCCGCACCACGAGCGCACGCACAGCACACACCTAAGTACAGCTAAGTGCACGCCCATCGAACTCCCATAGCGTCAGCGGCATGAAGATCAAGCAGGCATTGACCGCATCCACTCTGGCCGCCGGCATCGGGGCCGCCGGCCTCTTCGGCATCGGCCTGGCGACCGCGAGCGCCGACTGGTGCGGGCCGGGCGCCCCGTGCGGGGGCCATGGCGACCACCGCGACGACCGCGGCGGCTGGCAGCGCGGCGTTGATTGGCATGACGATCGCGACGGCTGGCGCGATGACCGCGGCCGGGACTGGCGTGGCCGCGGCATCGATGACGGCCGCTTCGACCACCAGCCGTTCAGCTACAACGGCCAATGGGTGAGCCCGGTGTTCGAGCCCCGCTTCAGTGCCTGGGGCTTCTGGCTCGGCCCCATCTGGATTCCGCTGTGACCTGAGGCGCACGGCCGGTACGTTCATGCCGATGGCTGTCGCGTACCGGTCGCTGTGCGTCCTGATGCTGCTGTTCGCCACCCTGACGGCGAACATCGCGGCTCCGGCATGGGCCTGCGGTTGCGGCGCCTACATCCCGGACCGCGCCGGCGCCGCCGTCGTCGACGAGCGCGCCCTGATCGCCTGGGACGGCCGCAACGAGGACATCCTGATGTCGTTCGGGGTGCGCGGCGCCTCCGATCGGGCCGCCTGGGTGATGCCCGTGCCGTCGGCCGCGCACGTGACGTTGGGCGACGCGGGAGTGTTCACCGAGCTGGCGCGTATCACCGCGCCCCGGGTGGAATACCGGGACAGCTGGTGGCCCACCTTCGACTGGCTCACCGAGGGTTCACGAGGCGCGCTCGAGAGTGCGGGTGCGCGACCCGGTGGCGTCAGCGTGCTGGGCAATCAGCGGATCGGACCGTTCGACGTCACGCGCCTGGCCGGCGACGACCCCGCGGCCCTCGCCGGCTGGCTGACCACCAAGGGCTTTCCCCACCCCGACGGCCTCGATGCCAACCTGGCGCCGTACGTCGCGGACCGCTGGGAGATCGTCGCGATCCAGCTCGCCCCCGATGCCGCCGGCGCGACATTGTCGGGGAACCTGCAGCCCCTGCGGCTGTCGTTCGCCTCGGACACCGCCGTGTATCCGATGCGGCTGTCCCGATCGGCGACGGCGCCGCAGCGGGTCGATCTGTACGTGCTGGCCGACCACCGGATGGATCCCCGCGCGGTGCCCGTGCCCGGCAACGCGCCGACGCTGCAATACGCCGGACGCGTCGACACACCGGCGCTCGCCGAGTACCGGGGCCACTACCTGACCCGCTGGACCGACCACCTCGACGAGCCGCAGCGCATCGACGGCGACTACGTATTTGCCAGGGCCGCAACCGATTCCGATTACGCGCAGGTGATCTACCGGACCCGCAACCGCGGCGACGTCACGGGCCTGGCCCTGCTCGCGGCCGCGGTCGCCGGCGCACTGCTGGTCACGGTGCTGTGGACGCGCCGCCGCAGGCGTCAGGCCAAGTAGGCCACAGCGTCGCGGAGCTTCTCCCCCGCGGCCCGCACGGCCGCGACATCCGGCCCGGCCCGCAGCACCTCACGCGACACCGCGGGCAGCAAGGTGCCCGGCTGCGCGCCGCCGAGCCCGGCCAGCGCGTCCGGGCGACCGCCCTGCGCGCCGACGCCGGGCATCAGCACCGGACCGCCGAGCTGCGACAGATCGGGGACCTCGGCCAGCGTGGCGCCGACGACGACGCCCACCGAGCCGTCGCCCGCGGCATTCACCGCGGCGACATCGTCGACGATCGCCTGCGCCACGGTGCGCTCGCCCGCCACCGCGCGCTGCACCGACGCACCCTCCGGATTGGACGTGGCGGCCAGTACGAACACCCCGCGGCCGTGGGCGGCCGCGACGTCGAGCAGCGGCTGCAGTGAGCCGAAGCCGAGGTACGGCGACGCCGTCACCGCATCGGCGGCGAGCGGCGAATCGCCCGCCCACGCCTGCGCGTAGGCGGCCATGGTCGAGCCGATGTCACCGCGCTTGGCGTCGGCCAGCACCAGGACGCCGGCCTCCCGCAGCCGGGCGATGGTCCGTTCCAGCACGACGAAGCCCGCCGAACCGTAGGCCTCGAAGAACGCGACCTGCGGCTTGACGATCGCGAAGCCCGCGAACGCCTCGACGCAGATGTCACTGAACGCCGCGACGCCGTCGGCCGACACCGGCAGACCCCACGCCGTCAGGAGCTCCGGGTGCGGGTCGATGCCCAGGCAGAGCGGACCCCGCTCTGCCATGGCGGCCCGCAAGCGAGGCCCGAACGTCACTTCTCGGCCAACTGACTGTGCAACTCCTGCAGCGACCGCACGCCGATGTCACCGCGAATGCCGGCCTCGATGCCCTGTACCGCGGCCGACGCGCCCTGCACCGTCGTCACGCACGGGATGCTGGCCGACACCGCGGCCGAGCGAATCTCGTAGCCGTCGATGCGCGGACCCGAGTTGCCGTACGGCGTGTTGATCACCATGTCGACCTCGCCGGCCTTGATGGCGTCGACCGCCGACATCGCCGGGCGGTCCGGGCTGGGCTCTTCGAAGTTCTTGCGGACGACCTCGCACGGAATGCCGTTGCGGCGCAGCATCTCCGCGGTGCCCTCGGTGGCCAGCACCCGGAAGCCGAGATCGGCCAGGCGCTTGACCGGGAACACCAGCGAGCGCTTGTCGCGGTTGGCCACCGACACAAACACCGTGCCGCCCGAGGGCAGCGAGCCGTAGGCCGCGGTCTGGCTCTTGGCGAAGGCGGTACCGAAATCGCTGTCGATGCCCATGACCTCACCGGTCGACTTCATCTCCGGTCCGAGCAGCGAATCCACCTGCGAGCCATCGGCTTTGCGGAACCGGTGGAACGGCAGGACGGCTTCCTTCACCGCGATCGGAGCGTTGGGCGCGACGCTCGCGCCGTCGCCCTCGGCGACCAGGATGCCCTCGGCCCGCAGCTCGGCGATGGTGGCGCCCAACATGACCCGGGCGCAGGCCTTGGCCAGCGGCACCGCGGTGGCCTTCGAGACGAAGGGCACCGTACGGCTGGCGCGCGGGTTGGCCTCCAGCACGTACAACACGTCGTCCTTGAGGGCGTACTGCACGTTGAGCAGACCGACCACGCCGATGCCGTGGGCGATGGCCTCGGTGGCCTTGCGCACGGCGGCGATGTCGGTGCGGCCCAACGTGACCGGCGGCAGCGCACAGGCCGAGTCGCCGGAGTGGATGCCGGCTTCCTCGATGTGCTCCATCACGCCGCCGATGTACACCTCGGTGCCGTCGCACAGGGCGTCGACGTCGATCTCGATGGCATCTTCCAGGAACCGGTCGACCAGCACGGGGTGCTCGGGCGAGAGTTCGGTGGCCCGCTCGATGTAGCCCTGCAGGGTCTGCTCGTCGTAGACGATCTCCATGCCGCGGCCACCCAGCACGTACGACGGGCGCACCAGCACCGGGTAGCCGATGTCGGAGGCGATCCGGCGGGCCTGCTCGAAACTCGTTGCGGTGCCGAAACGCGGAGCCGGCAGACCGGCGGCGCGGAGCACCTCACCGAACTCGCCGCGGTCCTCGGCCAGGTCGATGGCCTTGGGGCTGGTGCCGACGACGGGCACCCCGGCCTTCTCGAGCCGGTCGGCCAGGCCCAGCGGGGTCTGGCCACCGAGCTGCACGATCACGCCGACAACGCCCGGGCCGCCGGCGCCGGAGGCCTGCTCGGCGTGGTACACCTCGAGCACGTCCTCGAAGGTGAGCGGCTCGAAGTACAGCCGGTCCGCGGTGTCGTAGTCGGTCGAGACCGTCTCCGGGTTGCAGTTCACCATGACGGTCTCGAAACCGGCCTGGCTCAACGTGGTTGCCGCGTGCACGCAGCTGTAGTCGAACTCGATGCCCTGCCCGATGCGGTTCGGGCCCGAGCCCAGGATCAGCACCTTGGGCTTCTCGGTCTGCGGGGCCACCTCGGTCTCGGCCGCAGGGTCCAGCTCGTAGCTGCTGTAGTGGTACGGCGTCTTGGCGTCGAACTCGGCGGCGCAGGTGTCGACGGTCTTGTACACCGGCCGGATACCGAGCCGCTCGCGCAGCGCGCGTACACCGGCCTCGCCCGCCAATTCCGGCCGCAGCGCGGCGATCTGGCGGTCGGACAGGCCGCTGTACTTGGCACGGCGCAGCAGACGCTCGTTGAGCACCGGCGCGTCGACGAGTTCGCCGCGCAGCGCCACCAGGGTGGCGATCTGGTCGACGAACCACGGGTCCACACCCGAGGCCTCGGCGACGACCTCGACCGAACCACCAAGGCGCAGCGCCTGTTCGATGTCGTAGAGCCGGCCGTCGGTCGCTGTGCGCAGTCCGGTGAGCAGTTCGTCGAGCGTCTTGTCGGGATCGGTTCCGGTCCAGAACCCGGCGCGCTTGGTCTCCAGCGAGCGCATCACCTTGCCGAGCGCCTCGATGAAGTTGCGGCCCAGCGACATCGCCTCGCCCACCGACTTCATGGTGGTGGTCAGCGTCTGGTCGGCGCCGGGGAACTTCTCGAACGCGAACCGGGGTGCCTTGACGACGACGTAGTCCAGGGTCGGCTCGAAACAGGCCGGGGTTTCCTTGGTGATGTCGTTGACGATCTCGTCCAGCGTGTAGCCGATGGCGAGCTTCGCGGCGATCTTGGCGATCGGGAAACCCGTTGCCTTGGAAGCCAATGCGCTCGAGCGCGACACGCGCGGGTTCATCTCGATGACGATAAGGCGGCCGTCGGCCGGGTTGATGGCGAACTGGATGTTGCAGCCACCGGTGTCGACGCCGACCTCGCGCAGGATCGCGATGCCGAGGTCGCGCATGATCTGGTATTCGCGGTCGGTCAGGGTCATGGCCGGCGCGACGGTCACCGAGTCGCCGGTGTGCACGCCCATCGGATCGAAGTTCTCGATCGAGCAGACGATCACGACGTTGTCGTGGTGATCGCGCATGAGCTCGAGCTCGTATTCCTTCCAGCCGTAGATCGATTCCTCGATCAGCACGTTGGCGGAAGGCGATGCGGCCAGGCCGTCGCCGGCCATCCGCTCGACGTCCTCGTTGGTGTAGGCCATGCCCGAGCCCAGGCCGCCCATGGTGAAGGACGGCCGGACCACGACCGGCAGGCCGAGGTCGGCGACGGTCTCGCGGACCTCGTCCATAGTGAAACAGACTCGGCTGCGGGCGGATTCGCCACCGACCTTGGCGACGATGTCCTTGAACTTCTGCCGGTCCTCGCCGCGCTGGATGGCGTCGAAGTCCGCGCCGATCATCTCGACGCCGTACTTCTCCAGCACCCCGTTCTCATGCAGCGCGACCGCGGTGTTGAGCGCGGTCTGCCCGCCGAGGGTGGCCAGCACCGCGTCGATCTTGTTACCGCGCTCGGCCTGCTGCGCAAAAATCTTCTCGACGAACGCCGGGGTGATGGGCTCGACGTAGGTGTTGTCGGCGTACTCCGGGTCGGTCATGATCGTCGCCGGGTTGGAGTTGATCAGGCTGACCTGCAGGCCCTCGGCGCGCAGCACGCGACAGGCCTGGGTGCCCGAGTAGTCGAACTCGCAGGCCTGGCCGATGACGATCGGGCCGGACCCGATCACCAGGACGTGGTTGAGGTCTGAGCGGCGTGGCATTACTTCTCCCCTGCCATGAGATCGGCGAACTTGTCGAACAGGTACTCGGCGTCGTGCGGACCGGCCGCTGCTTCCGGGTGGTACTGCACCGAGAAGGCGCGGCCGTCGAGCAGCGAAACACCTTCCACCACACCGTCGTTGGCGCAGGTGTGGCTCACCACCGCGCGGCCGAACGGGGTGTCGAACTCTTCCCCGGCTTCACCTTCCAGGGCGAAGCCGTGGTTCTGCGCGGTGATCGCGATGCGTCCGGTGGCTCGCTCCACGACCGGGATGTTGATGCCGCGGTGACCGAAGGTCATCTTGTAGGTCGAGCGGCCGAGCGCGCGGCCCAGAATCTGGTTGCCGAAGCAGATGCCGAACAACGGGATTCCGGCCGAGAGCACCTGCTGGGTGAACTCGACCATGTGGTCGGCGGTGGCCGGGTCACCCGGGCCGTTGGACAGGAACACGCCGTCGACCTTGAGGGCGGCGACCTCGTCGAACGTCACCGACGACGGCAGCACATGGCTGCGGATGCCGCGGGCGGCGAAGTTACGCGGCGTGTTGGTCTTGATCCCGAGGTCGATGGCGGCGATCGAGAAGCGCTCCGCACCAACGGGTTCGACGACGTAGCGGTCGCCGGTGCTGACCTCGCCGGCCAGGTCGGCGCCCAGCATCGACGGCTGGTTGCGGACGCGGTCCACCAGGGTGTCGATGTCGGCCAGGGCCGGACCGGAGAAGACGCCGGCCTTCATCGAGCCGAAGTTGCGTAGGTGCCGCACGATGGCGCGGGTGTCGACGCCGGCGATGCCGACGATGCCCTGGCGCACCAGTTCGTCGTCGAGGGTGCCGGTGGCGCGCCAGTTGGAGGCGCGCGGCGACGGGTCGCGGACGACGTAGCCGGCGACCCAGATCTTGTCGTCGCGGCTCTCGTTGTCCTCGCCGTTCCAGCCGGTGTTGCCGATCTGCGGCGCGGTGGCCACCACGATCTGCCGGTGGTAGCTCGGGTCGGTCAGCGTCTCCTGGTAACCCGACATGCCGGTGGAGAACACCGCCTCACCCAGCGTCTGGCCCACTGCGCCGAACGGTGTTCCGGTGAACACCCGGCCGTCCTCCAGCACCAGTACGGCGGTCTGCTCGCTCGTCACTTGCTGTCCTCCTCAACCCATTTGGCCAGTTCGCGACGGTCGTCGCTGCGGAATCCGGTATCGATCTCGGTACCCGACGGCAGCTGCCACCGGATGGCGAGAATCCCGTCGTATGTGAGCACCTTGCCGGCGATGGCCCGCTCGGTGCGGATCGCGGTGATGGATTCGTCGGGAATCCAGATCGGGCTGCCGCCGGTGAGCTGCAGCATGATGCCCTCGGGGTAGCGCGTCAGCACGGCCTTGCTGCGAAACCCGAGCGAGCCCACCGCGATTCGGTCCTGCCAGCTCGGCGCGAAGGTGCTGCCGATGTACATGCCCTTGGTGGCGGGCACGATCGCCGGTCCCACGGTGTCGGGCAGCGCGGGCAGCAGGCCGACGGCGCCGGCCTGCCGCTGCACCCGGTGCACCCAGCCCCTGAGCATCTGCCGGATCGCGAACCCGAGCAGCACCACCACGACGGCGGCCAGCACCAGGTAGGTGATCAGAGTCCCTGTGTTCACTGCGTCGATTCCCCGGTCGCTGCGCTCCTGCCCGCCGGTGGACTGTCTCCGTCCCGCGCGGTCACCTTGCCGCGCAGCATCGTCAGCGTGACGGTGGCGGGCAGCGTCATCGATTCGTACGGCGTGTTGTCCGAGCGGCTGGCCAGGCCGGTGCCCTGCACCGTCCAGGTCGCGTCGGGGTCCACCACGGTCAGGTTGGCGGGCTCGCCGACCGCCAGCGGGCGGCCCTGGTCGGGCAGGCCGACGATGGCGGCCGGTGCCTCGCTCATCACACGGGCGACGTCGCGCCAGCTGAGCAGTCCGGGCGCCACCATGGTCTCGACCACCACCGACAACGCGGTCTGCAGGCCGAGCATGCCGGGACGGGCGTGGGCGAACTCGCACATCTTCTCGTGCTCGGCGTGTGGCGCGTGATCGGTTGCGACGCAGTCGATCACGCCGTCGGCCAGGGCCTGGCGCAGCGCCTCGGCGTCACTGGCCTCGCGCAGCGGCGGGTTGACGCGGTTGCGGCCGTCGTAGTCCGCGAGGCGGCTGTCGTCGAGCAGCAGGTGGTGCGGGGTGACCTCGGCGGTGATCGAAATGCCCTGCGCCTTGGCCCATTTGATCAGCTCGACGGTGCCGGCGGTGGAGGCGTGACAGATGTGCACGCGGGCACCGGCGTCGCGGGCGAGGATCGCGTCCCGGGCGACGATGGATTCCTCGGCCGAGCGCGGCCAGCCGGCCAGTCCCAGCCGGGCGGCGTTCGGGCCCTCATGGGCGACGGCGCCGACGGTCAGGCGCGGTTCCTCGGCGTGCTGGGCGATCAGGACGCCAAGTCCCGCAGCGTATTCCAGCGCCCGGCGCATCACCAGCGGGTCGTCGACGCAGATGCCGTCGTCGGAGAACATCCGGACCTGCCCGGCACCGGCGGCCATGAGGCCCATCTCGGTGAGCTGCTTGCCGTCGAGCCCGACGGTGACGGCGCCGACGGGGTGCACGTCGACCAGGCCGACCTGCTGCCCGCGGTGCCAGACGTGGTCGGTGACCACGACGGTGTCGGCGACGGGATCGGTGTTGGCCATGGCGAACACCGCGGTGTAACCACCGAGGGCGGCTGCCGCCGAACCGGTTTCGATGTCCTCGGCATACTCGCGGCCGGGCTCACGCAGGTGGGTGTGCAGGTCGACGAAGCCGGGCAGCATGATCTGGCCGGCGGCGTCGATGACCTCGTCACCCGTCAGGCCGCTACCGATTTCGGCAATCTGACCATCAGAGATCAGCACGTCGACCGGATCACCCTCGCCGTACAGCCGGACCCCGCGAATCACCGTACTCACGCGATCACCTCCCGGCCCGCACCCACGAGAAGCTGGAACAGCACTGCCATACGAACATGCACCCCATTCGAAACCTGTTGCAGTACAGCTGATTGCGACGAGTCGGCGACCGACGAGGCGATCTCCATGCCGCGCAGCATCGGACCGGGGTGCAACACCACCGTGTCCTCGCTCAACCCGGCCAGGCGCTTCTCGGACAGCCCGTAGCGCACCGAGTACTCGCGCGCCGACGGGAAGAACGCGCCGTTCATCCGCTCGGCCTGCACCCGCAGCATCAGGACCGCGTCGGCGGCCGGCAGTTCGGCGTCCAGGTCGTGCGAGACCGTCACCGGCCAGCCGGCGACCCCGACGGGCAGCAGCGTCGGCGGCGCCACCAGCACCACCTCGGCGCCCAGCGTCGACAGCAGCGAGACGTTGGAGCGCGCCACCCGGCTGTGCAGGATGTCGCCGACGATCACCACGCGCCGGCCCTCGAGGCCGCCGAGGCGCTGGCGGATGGTCAGCGCGTCGAGCAGTGCCTGCGTCGGGTGTTCGTGAGTGCCGTCGCCGGCGTTGATCACCGACGGCCCGCCGTGCTCTTCACGGGTCCAGGCCGCAAGCTGTTGCGCCGCACCGGAAGCCGGGTGCCGGATGATCAGCGCGTCGGCGCCCGCGGCGCGCAGGGTCAGCGCCGTGTCGCGTAGCGACTCGCCCTTGGCGACCGACGAGCCGGAGGCGCTGACGTTGATGACGTCGGCGCTCATCCACTTGCCGGCCACCTCGAACGACACCCGCGTGCGGGTGGAGTTCTCGTAGAACATCGTGATGACGGTGCGGCCGCGCAACGTCGGGAGCTTCTTGACGTCGCGGCCCAGCAGCGCTTCCCGGAACTTGTCGGCGTCATCGAGGATGGCCGTCGCCGCATCGCGGCTCAGGTCCGAGGCGGACAGCAGATGCTTCACCTGGTGGGTCCTCCGTAGGGGGCAATGGAGACGTGGTCGTCTCCGCCGTCGGTCTCTGACAGCCGCACCTTGACGTTCTCACTGCGCGACGTCGGGACGTTCTTGCCGACGTAGTCGGCGCGGATGGGCAGCTCACGGTGGCCGCGGTCGACGAGGACGGCGAGCTGCACCATGCGGGGGCGGCCGATGTCGCGCAGCGCGTCCAGGGCCGAGCGGACGGAGCGGCCGGAGTACAGCACGTCGTCGACGAGGATCACCGTCGCGTCGTCGATGCCGCCCTCCGGGATCGAGGTCGAGGCCAGCGCGCGGGGCGGTTTGAAGTTCAGGTCGTCGCGGTAGAGCGTGATGTCGAGCGCACCGGCAGGCAGCTCGACGCCGGAGAATTCCTTGACCTTCTCGGCGATGCGGGCGGCCAGGGTGACGCCGCGGGTCGGGATGCCGAGCAGCACCACGCGCGGGGCGTCGGGCGCGTCGAGCGCGGTCTTTTCGATGATCTGATGCGCGATGCGCGAGATGGTCCGGCCGACGTCGGCAGCGGACAGCAATTCCCGGTCGGTGGAGTCACCCACGAGACACCGGACCTCCTTCTCCGCCTCTCTGGACGGATCGTTAAAGGACGTCTAACTAGCCGCGTAGCTTAGCAGGCCGCCACGGCGTCACCGTCACGCATGTCGCCGCGCGCATCGTCGAGCTCGGTGCCGCGAGTTTCGGGCAACACCAGCGTGCAGACGATGCTGACCAGCACGAAGACGGCGATCAGCAGCCCAACGGCCCAGCTCCCGAGGGCGGCGACGAGCGGCCCGGCGACCAGCGGCGGCAGCGCGCCGCCGACGATCCCGGCGAGATTGAAGGCCATGCCGGCGCCGGTGTAGCGGTAGCGGGTGGCGAACGTCTCAGGCAGGAACGCCCCGATGGGCCCGTAGGCGAGCCCGAAGATGCAGAAGATGCCGGCGATCGCCACCGCGAAGGCCACCGGCGAGCCGGAGTCGATGAGCGGCATGACGAGGAACGCCCACGGCAGTGCCAGCCCGAAGCCGACCAGGATGACGCGGCGCCGCCCGTACCGGTCGCACAGCACCGCCGAGATCGCCGAGAACACCATGAGCGACACCCCGGCCAGGACCCCGACCGACAGGATCAGCGTCCGCGGATGGTGGATGCGGGTGCTGGCGTAACTCATCAGGTAGGTGCCGCCGAGGAAGCTCATGGTGAAGATGCCGACCATGCAGCCGGCACCGAGCAGCACCTGCTTGCTCTGCCGGCGCACCAGCTCTCTGAACGGGGCACGGGGCACGGTGCCCCGCTTCTGCTCGGCGACGAACACCGGCGTCTCGTCGATGGTCAGCCGCACGTACAGCGCCACGGCCAGCAGCACGGCGCTGAACAGGAACGGCAGCCGCCAGCCCCAGTCCAGGAACACCGGGCTCTTCTCCCCGATCGTCACGTTGGCGATCAGCACCACCAGGTTGCTGACGGCCAGGCCCGCGCCGGCGCCCAACTGCGTGAACATGCCGTACATACCGCGTTTTCCGGCCGGGGCGTACTCGGCACTGAGCAGTGCCGAGCCGGCCCACTCCCCGCCGACCGCGAAGCCCTGGAACACCCGCAGCGTCAGCAGGATGATCGGCGCGGAGAGGCCGATCGACGCCGTGCTGGGCACCAGGCCGACACCGACGGTCGACAACCCCATGATGAGCAGCGTCGCGACGAGAGTCTTCTTGCGGCCCAGCCGATCTCCGAAATGCCCGAAGACGGCCGCGCCGATCGGGCGGGCCAGGAACGCGACCGCGAACGTCGCGAGCGACGAGATGGTCGCCATGGCGGGCGGCAGGTTCGGGAAGAACACCTGCGGGAAGATCAGCGCCGCGGCTGTCCCGTAGATGTAGAAGTCGTAGAACTCGATCGCGGTGCCGATGAAACTGGCGAACGCCACCTTGTTCATCGGTGTGATCGGGGTCGACACGTCAGCAGCCACGTCAGGCAGTATCGCCTACCTTCCCGATGGTTCGGACGGTACCGCGACCATCCCACCCCCACCGGTTAACGTGACGGGGTGAATCTCGACGCGAACACCGAATCGGTCAGCGCGGCGATCGACACCGGCCTGCTGGCCGGCGCGGTCACGCTGGTGTGGCAGGACGGCGCGGTGCGGCAGGTCAACACGCTCGGCCACCGCGACGTGGAAGCCAAGCTGCCGATGGAGCGCGACACCGTCTTCCGCATCGCGTCGATGTCCAAGCCGATCACCGTCGCGGCGGCCATGACGCTGGTCGACGAGGGCCGGCTGGCCTTGACCGATCCCATCGCGAACTGGATTCCCGAACTCGCCAACCCGCGCGTGATGACGAGCCTCGACGGACCCTTGGACCGGTCCGTGCCCGCCCGGCGGCCCATCACCGTCGAGGATCTGATGACCCACCGCGGCGGTCTGGCCTACGGATTCACCGTGCCGCCGCCACTGGGCCGGGCCTACAACAAGCTGCAGTCGCTGCAGGACCCCGACCGCTGGCTGGCCGAGCTGGGACAGCTGCCGCTGGCCCACCAGCCCGGTGACGCGCTGACCTACAGCCAGTCGACCGACGTGCTGGGCTTCCTGCTGTCGCGCATCGAGGGCAAGCCGCTGCCAGATGTGTTGGCGGAGCGCATCTTCAAACCGCTGAACATGGTCGACACCGGTTTCGCGGTGACGCACTCGGGCCGGCGCCGCGCGGCGACCATGTACCAGCTGGCCGCCGACGGAGACGCCCTGCGCCTTCAGCCCGGGAAGATGGGCCCGCCGCAGGTGATGCCGCCGACCTTCTGCGCCGGCGGCGGCGGACTCTGGTCGACCGTCGACGACTACCTGACGTTCGCGCGGATGCTGCTGGCCGGCGGCGAGGTCGACGGAGTAAGGGTGCTGTCGGAGGAATCGGTGCGGTCCATGCGGACCGACCGGTTGACCGCCGAACAGAAGTCGCAGAACTTCCTGGGCGCGCCGTTCTGGATCGGCCGCGGCTTCGGACTGAACCTGTCGCTCGTCACCGACGAGGCCAAGGCGACGCCGTTCTTCGGTCCCGGCGGCCCCGGCACGTTCAGTTGGCCGGGCGCCTTCGGCACGTGGTGGCAGGCCGACCCGAACGCGAACCTGATCCTGATCTACCTGATCCAGAATCAGCCGGAGCTCAGCGTGGATGCCGCGGCAGCTGTCGCCGGCAATGCCTCGCAGGCCAAACTCCGTTCGGCGCGACCGAAATTCGTGAAGCGGACGTATCAGGCGCTGGACTTGTAGCCGCCTCAGTCCAGCGAACGCTCAATTGCCGCTTGGGCTTTCAGCGCGACTGCGGCGTACTCGGTGAGCCGGTCGGCTGTCATCCGTACCGACGGCCCCGAGATGCTGAAGCAGGCCCGGGCCAAGCCATCGCGCCCGCGTACCGCCACCGCGACCGCGGATATGCCGTCGTGCAGACCCTCGACTGTGACGGCATAGCCACGTTGCCGGGTAACCCGCACCTCTTCCCACAGCCATTCCGGATCGGTGATCGTGTTGACGGCGACCTTGGCCGGCGCGCCGGCCAGGTACGCCTCGATTCGTTCGTCGTCCAGCGTCGCCAGATACGCCTTACCCGTCGCGGCGGCGTGCAATGGCAACCGGGTGCCCAAGGGCAGGAATGCTCGCAGCTGGTGCGAACTGTCGAGTCGTTCGACAAGCACGAGTTCATCTCCGTCGGGCACGGCGAGGTGAACAGTCTCGCTGGTGATCGACTGCAGCGCAGCCAATTCCGGCAAGGCAGCTTCGCGCAAGTTGTCCCGGGTGGCGACCGCGCTACCCAGCCGATAGGCCAAACCTGTTATCTCCCAACGCCCGCCGTCGGATGTGGGCCTGATCCAACCGGCTTCGGCCAGGGTCTTCAGATTGCGCTGCACGGTGGCCTTCGGAATCCCGAGCCGCCGGGTGAGTTCGCTCAGCCCGACCGGTTGCGCGGTTGCAACCTCCTCGAATACGCGCAGCGCGGTGAGCACACTGTTCACCGCGCGCTCCTCTCCACCCTTGACGCCCTGTAAAACCACAGCCTAACGTTGGTCCGCAATATAGTCCATCGGTCCATATAGTGGACCATACTAAGAAGGCCTGGTCATGTCAGCCCCGCTACTTCATTCAATCCACGCCCATCGCGACGACCGCCGGCCGATCGTGACCGTGGGTGATCGTTCGCTCCACTCCACAGAACTTCTCGAGGCGGCCGGCGCAGTCGCGGACAAAGTCGGCAACTGCCGCGCCGTGGCGATCAACGCGACGCCCGACATCGAAACGGTCATCGCAGTGGTCGGATGCCTGATCGCTGGCGTTCCCGCGGTACCGGTGCCGCCAGATTCCGGGTCCGCCGAACTCGGCCACATCCTGGCTGATTCCGGCGCCGAGATCTGGGCCGGCGCAGCGCGTCCTGATGTCTCGCTCCCGATTCTGGACATCGACCCCTCCGAGTGTTCCGACACCACCTGGACCGAACCCGACCCGTCGTCGGCGGCGCTCATCGTCTATACCTCCGGCACCACCGGAGCCCCCAAGGGTGTAGTGCTCTCGCGGCGCGCCATAGCCGCGGGCATCGACGGCGTTGCCGCTGCGTGGCAGTGGAATCCCGACGACGTTCTGGTGCAAGGACTTCCGCTATGTCACGTGCACGGCCTGGTACTTGGCGTCCTTGGTGCGCTGCGGATCGGCTCGCCGCTGATCCACACTGTGCGCCCCAAGCCTGAGTTGTATGCCGCGGCCCGCGGAACGCTCTATTTCGGGGTGCCCACCGTTTGGTCGCGGGTGTGTGCCGATTCCGCCTCGGCGCGGGCCCTGTCCGGCGCCAGACTCCTGATTTCCGGCAGCGCACCGCTGCCAGTGCCCGTGTTCGAAGCGCTCACCACACTCACCGGCATACCCCCTGTCGAGCGGTACGGAATGACCGAAACAGTCATCACGGTCAGCGCCCGGTACGACGGTGAACGCAGACCGGGATGGGTCGGGCTGCCCGTCGACGGAGTACGCACTCGCATCCGCACGGAGTCGGGCGATCTGGCGCCACACGACGGAGAATCGCTGGGACAGTTGGAGATTGCCGGCTCGACGCTGTTCGACGGCTACCTGAACAACCCCGACAAGACCGCCGAGACGATGACGCCGGACGGCTGGTTCCGCACCGGTGACATCGCGGTCATCGATCCCGGAGGGTTCCATCGGATCGTCGGCCGGGAGTCCGTCGACATGATCAAATCCGGCGGCTATCGGATCGGCGCCGGGGAGGTCGAGCACGCATTGCTCACCCACCCGGGAGTCCGCGAGGCGGCGGTGGTCGGTGTGCCCGACAACGATCTCGGCCAGCGCATCGTCGGGTACGTGGTCGGCGATGGCGTGAGCCCGCAATCAGTCATCGATCATGTGGCATCGTCACTTTCGGCCCACAAGCGCCCGCGCGAGATCCACTTCGTCGACGCCCTGCCACGCAATGCCATGGGCAAGGTGCAGAAAAAAGCCCTACTGGGCGACTACAAGTAGCTCGCGAATCAGGCTACGGCTCGACGACGCCCTGCGCCGTCGAGCCGGAGCCGTTCGACGGGAACATGACGGCCGGATTGATCGTCGCCAAGTCGCGGCTCGCGGCCGCATACAGACCCGTCAGCACATTCATCGAGCGCACCGCATGCTGCAGTTTCGCGGTCACATCCGCGAGTTCCGTGAGATTGGACGTCAGCATCTGACGACGGAGCGCGGCATAGCGATCCGTTATCTCCCGCCCCTTCTCGGTCACCCGAAACACGGCTGACGTGCCGGATTTGGTGCGCTCGAGCAGGCCCATGGTCACCAGCTTGCGCAGGTTGTACTGCAGGTTGGGCAGGTCCTCGCGATTGGTCAACTGGGCGATGGTTGCCGTGTCCTTTGGCCGCTCCTGCATCCGCACCACATGCAGGGCGACAACCTCGTTGACGGTCAGGTCGAGGTCGCCGGCCACCTGCATTGCATGGACGGCGAACCGCTGAAACTCGCCATCGACCTGCAGCAGGGCGAATTCGAACGCGGTCATCGCCTCTTCGTAACCGTCTTGGGCAAGGTGCCAACGACGTTCCGGCTCAAGGGGTTGCGGCTGACCGGCACCGATGCCCTTGTCAGCATGCGTGTCACTAGCGCTCATCGTCCTCCACTCAACACGGCGGTGAGCCGGACCGCAACGTGGACCATTGTTAATTTATGGAATCTCTATTGATTCTCGATGGATAATCAGTAATGTGATCGCAGACACGTGATCGTGTTCAGCCCTTCCGGAGCACGCCTTCGCCGATCCGGAGCCTCACCAATCTCGGCCGCGCCGACGACGCGGAGCCATACCCCCATGGAGGTCATTGATGTCTCTCGACAGCCACAGCGGCAATTCGTCCGCCGTAACCAGGCATTACGCCCCCTACGTTCAAGCAGACTGGGGCTACGCAAATCACTGGTACCCCGCGCTGTTCTCCGATGAGCTCATCGACGGCGGCCTCAAGGGCATCACGATCGGTGGCCACGACATCGCACTGCGCCGTTCGGCCGGCAAGGTATACGCCCTGTCGGACCGATGCATCCACCGCGGCGTGAAGCTGTCCGCCAAGCCGATGTGCCTGTCCGAGGGCACCGTCAGCTGTTGGTACCACGGCTACACGTACGACGTGTCGGACGGAAAACTGACGACAATCGTTGGCAATCCCGAAGATTCGCTCATTGGACGGGTGGGCGTGCGCACCTACCCCGTCGAAGAGGTCAATGGGATGATCTTCGTGTTCGTCGGCGATGCGGACTACGGAACCCCGCCGCCGCTCACGTCCGATCTCCCGGCCCATGTCACAAACGACCCCAACGGCACGCCGGTGCCCCATCTGACCGACGAGGGCATCGTCATCCGCGGGATCCACCGGAAGCTGGTCGGCAACTGGCGATTGGCTGCCGAGAACGGCTTGGACCCCGGCCATCTGCTGGTGCACTGGGACAACCAAATTCTGGTCGCGCTCGATCGCGCACTGCCGCTCGGCGTCAACGCACTCTCCAACGAGGCCACCGAGGAGATCGACATCCCGGATGGCCCGAAGGGCGTGATGAATCGGTACGACCGGCCGGACCTCTATCAACCAGTGCTGGAGAACCCCAAGGTCGACATCAAGGCTCGAGGGACGGTGCCGCACTACTTCCGCACGTCGCTGTGGGTGCCCGGCACGCTGATGGTCGAACACTGGCCGATCACCGATCACGTCCAGTACGAGTTCTACGTCCCGATCGACGACCACCATCACGAGTACTGGGAAGTTGTGGCCACCCGCGTCTCCGACGACGAGGCCCGCAAGGAGTTCGAGTTCAAGTACGAGCACTTCTTCAAACCCCTTGCGCTGGAAGGCTTCAACAACAGCGATGTGTTCGCTCGGGAAGCGACCGAAGAGCACTACACGCGCTTCGACGGCTGGAACAACGAAGTGCTCTGCGACATGGACTACTCGATCGTCGCCTGGCGCAAGATGGCCGCCCGGCATCTACGGGGCTTCTTCGAGTCCCCTTACCAGGACGAGGCATAGGAGATGACCATCCTTGAGAGCGAGCACCAATCCCACGCCGCCGCGGCGAAGACCCATTGCGTACGACTGCACTACACCGACACCAGCAAGGAAATCCTGGTGCCAGAAGGGCAATCGGTGCTCGATGCGGCCGCCGCCAGCGGCGTCCGACTGGCGAGCCAGTGCGGCATCGGCACCTGTGGCACGTGTGTCGGCCGGGTCCGCGACGGGGCACTCGCCATGCCCGAGGACCGGATCTATCCGCTGACCGAAGGCGAGATCGCCGATGGCATGCGCCTGCTCTGCCAAGCTCAGGCAGTCGCCGATACCGAAGTTGAGTTGGATTATCCGGCTTCGGTTTTCGATGAGTACCCGCTGCGGCAGGCAACGGCAAAGGTCACCGGACTGCGGCAGCTCGCGGAGACCGTTGTCGAGCTCACTGTACGTCTGCCCAAGAAAGTGCCAGTCGCCTTCCGACCTGGGCAGTATGCCCGGCTCCGGGTCCCGGGGACCCAACAGTGGCGGTCGTATTCGATGGCGTCCGGGGAACGGCAGAAACACCAACTCACCTTCACCATCAGGTTGTTGCCCACCGGCATGATGTCGGACTACCTGCGCGACCGCGCCACGGTCGGCGAGCAGATCGACGTGGAGGGCCCGCTGGGGTCCTTCGGTCTGGCCGCTGACGCCGGCCCGGTGCTGATGTTGGCCGGCGGCACCGGCCTGGCGCCGATGCTGTCGATGCTCGACAAGCTGCAGTTGGCTCGGGGCAAGGAGCCGATCCGGTTGATCTTCGGCTGCACTCGCGCGCGAGACTTGTTCCACCTCGACGAGCTCGAGGGCCGGCGCAGCTTCATGCCGAACCTGATGGTCCGGGTCACAGCCGACGAGCCCCACGATCAGCCGGGTGTTCTGGTCGGCAATCCGGTGAGCGTACTGACCGCCGATGATGTCAGCGACCCTGCGACGTCGGCATACCTGTGTGGCCCACCCGCGATGATCGACGCCGCGTTCGCACGCCTACAAGAGCTCGGACTGCCACGCGCCAACATCCACACCGAGCAGTTTCTTCCCAGCTGAAACATCCCTTTTCACAATGTGATTGGATCAAAAATGAGCATTGCGCGGCTCGGCGCCTTCGCCGTCACTGTCGCTGATATCGAGGCCTGGCAACACCTGTTGGTCGACCTGCTCGAGCTCGACGCGCGCCCTCGCACGTCACCGCAGGACCCTCTGCTGATCAGGCTCGATGATCGGCACCACCGGATCGCGCTTTATCCCGGATCGACCGACGAGATCCGCCGGGTCACCTGGGAGGTCGACACACCCGCCGAATTGCACCGGCTCGCCGAGGCGATTGCCGCCGAGCACATCGCGATCGACTGGGTCGGCGATGACACCCCTGAGCCCCCAAAAGCGCAGTCGGGCTTTCGATTCGACGACCCCGACGGTTTCCCCACCGAGGTGGTGGTCGGGCCGGTATCCGAGGTCTCCCCCGTCACCCAGGGCGGCGTGATCAGCGGCTTCGTCACCGGCGACCTCGGTCTCGGTCACGTCGTGTACATGTGTAGGGACTATCCGGCATCGGTGGACTTCTACACCCGGGTGCTCGGCTTCCAGTTGACGGACTACATCGTCTGGGACGGCGCGGATGCCACCTTCTTGCACTGCAATCCGCGACATCACAGCGTGGCGTTGATGAACGAGTGCTTCGGATTCCGCGGCGGCGACTTCAACCACCTGATGATCGAAACGGCGACGCTCGACGATGTCGGTCGTGCCTACGACCGCATCTGCCGTGCGGGCATCGACCTCAAGATGACGCTGGGTCGCCATACCAACGACGGCGTGACGTCGTTCTACCTGGCCACGCCTTCCGGTTTCGGGATCGAAATCGGCTGGGGCGGCGACGTGGTCGGTGACGACTGGGTGGTGAAGACCTACGACGCCCCGGCCCGCTGGGGCCACGTTGTACAGCGGGCCTGCTGATGCTCAGCACACCGACGCCGACAACGGCAGCTGCCACCGTGCAGCGCTACCTCGACCGGATCAACCTGCGCGACAACCTGATCCACGCTTGGGCTCACCTCGACCCTGAGCTGGCCCACGCACAAGCCCGGGCCCGTGACGCGGAACCACCCCGCACGGCCCTGCACGGGGTACCGCTCGGGATCAAGGACATCATCGACACCGCTGATCAACCCACCGCCTACGGCAGCGAATTGTGGGCGGGCCACCGTCCGGCGCGCGACGCCGACGTCATCGCACGACTGCGTGACGCTGGTGCGGTGATCCTCGGCAAGACCGCCACCACCGAGTTCGCCACCTACCGGCCGTGTGCCACCCGCAACCCACACAATCCTGGTCACACCCCCGGCGGCTCATCGAGCGGGTCCGCGGCCGCTGTAGCCGACGGCCAGGTGCCGATCGCGCTCGGAACCCAGACCGCTGGGTCGGTCCTGCGACCGGGGGCCTATTGCGGAGTGTTCACCTTGAAGCCGACGTACGGTCGCTGGCCGTTCGACGGGGTGCTTCCGGTGGCGCTGAGCTTCGATACCGTTGGCGCGTTCGCCCGCCACCCGGCCTGGCTCGGTGAACTGGATGCGGTGCTCACCCACCGGCCGGGCACGGCGACCCTGCCATCCACCGATCGGCTGCGGGTCGGGGTGCTGCGGCCGCCATGGAGCGACCGGGCCACCCCGTCCGCGAGCATTGCATTGGAACGCTTCATCTCCGGGCTCGCAGAATTGGGCGCACACGTCTCAGACGTCGAACTGCCCTGGGCACTGAACGATCTCGACGCCGGTCACACGCTGATCATGGCCAACGAGGCGGCGGCCGCACTCGAATCCCGGCTGCGACGAGAAGGTCGCGGCGAGTCCAGCGACCAGCTGGCCGAGTTCCTGGCGACCGGCGCGGCGGCGACTGCCAACGACATTCAACAGGCGCGTGCGGTGATCCAGGACTGCATCCGGTTTGTGTCGGCGGCCATGCAACACGTCGACGTGCTCGTCACGCTGGCGGCCACCGGGGAAGCTCCGAAAGACCTCACCAGCACGGGCGACCCGGTGTTCAACAAGCTCGCCAGTGTGACTGGGCTACCTGCCGTCGGCCTTCCGGTCGACGTCGGGGCAGCCGGGCTGCCGCTCGGTGTACAGCTCATCGCGCCGCCGGAGGCCGACCACGCACTTGTCCGGATCGCCACTTGTCTGACCGACCGCGCAGGCCTGGCCGCCCGCTGTGCACTACCCGAGGAGCAGTGATGACCGATTACCGGCGCGCAATGTACGAAGCCGTGTGCGATCGGTTGAACCCAGACCGATTCCGCAATCTGTTGGTGAACTTGATCAACATTCACAGTCCGACCGGGCTGGAGCGGCCGGCCTCGGAATTCATGGCTGACTACCTACGCGACACCGTCGGCATCGACGCCGGCTACCTACCGATGAACGAACACAGCGGCAATGCGTTCGGCGAACAGCGCGGGAGCGGAGGAGGCAGCAGACTGCTCCTTTACGCGCCCATCGACACGCACATCGACCCGGAATCCGATGTCCCCTGGGTGGGGCCCCGGCTGCGTCCGGACATGCTCCCGCAGGCGCGCGTTGATGGCGATCTGGTGATCGGCTTGGGCGCTTCGAACCCCAAATGCATGGTGGCCGGACTGACCGAGGTGGCCCATGCGGTCATCGAAGCGGGCATCCCATTGGTCGGCGATCTGGCCATCGGTTTCGCCGGCGGCGGCATGCCGGTGAGTATGAGCGGCCGGGACCAGGCCGGGATGAGCAACGGGGTATTCCATCTCCTCACCCACGGCGCCATGCCCGACCACGCGATCATCTTCAAACCGTGGTGGGCCGTATTCCCCGAAGAGCCCGGCATGTGCTGGTTCAAGGTCTCTGTGCGGGGTACCTACGGCTACGCCGGAATCGCCCGCGGCACAGCAGGTTTCCGGTCATCGATCGTGCCGGCGGCGACGGTCATCCAGCGCATCGAGGCGTGGCTGCCGCAATACACCGCCCGCAACACGGCGGGAACCACCATCCCGGAAGGCTGGATCTCCGCGGTCCGCTCCGGTTCCCCCGACAAACCGGCCTTCCCGTCGGCCACCACCGAGATCTACCTGGACGTGCGGGTCAACCCCCGGACCACCCCGGGCGACGTGCGCCACCAGTTCGCCGAGCTGATCGCCGATATCCGGGCCGCCGAACCGGATATCGAGCTCGACTGGGAGATGTACGGCTCACTGCCCGGCGGCATGACCGATCCCGAGAACTGGATCATCCAATCCTGCAGGCGCGGTTGGGAAGAGGTCGAAGGCCGGCCCTACGAGACGACCCCGCTATTGGGTGGCCAGACCGATGGCACCCTCATCCGGCGCCTCGGCGTACCCACGGCCCGGATCGGCTACCCATGGCCACCGGCCGCCGCCCCCGCAGAACTCAACGAGGGCCTCGGCGGGATGGGCGTGGCATCGGTCAACGACGTCATGACCGCCGCCCGCGCGGTGGCCTACGCGGTGGTCGACACCTTGACCCGCAGTCGAGAGGAACTCGGCCTGTGACAACCCGACGCAAGATTCTCAACATCGTCCCAGTCCCGGTGCCGCAGCAAGCGCTCGACGTGTTCGCGACGCAGATTCCGTCCGAAGCGGTGTTTCCCGGCTTCGAGAATGTCTTCGTGGCCGCCCGCGCCGGGGGCACCACTCTCGACAGCGCGTACGAGACCACGCTCGCCGACGCCTTCGTGCTCGAAGCCGGATGCCGCGCCGAGGAAGAGGGCTATGCCGGCGTGTGTGTCAATTCGATGAGCGATTCGGCACTGGCAGCGCTGCGGTCCCGGCTGAGCATCCCCGTGGTCGCCCCGAATCAGGCCTCGATGCTGGCAGCCGCGCTCCTGGGCAAGAAGTTCTCCGTCATCACCATGTGGCCGCAATGGCACGAGCTCTACCACAAGGCGGCGCGCGAGCACGGGCTCACCGCCCGGCTGGCGTCGGTCCGCGATGTCGGCGTCGCACCCGATGCCAGCGAATTGCTCTCGGGCAAAGAGGATTTCATCTTCGGGGTGCTCGAGACCCAAGCTCGCGCAGCCATCGAGGAAGACGGCGCGGACGTGATAATTCTCGGCTCGACGACCATGCACCAATCCCACGCCCATCTGGAGAAGGTCCTCGACGTTCCGGTGATCAATCCGGGCGTCATCGCCTACAAGATGTGCGAATTGCTCGTGCTCACCGGGCTGGCCCACAGCAAGCGGGCCTATCCGTCGCCGGCGCTCGTCCAGGACGACCTGCTGCGCGCCGTCACCCCAGCCCTCCCCTAACCACCAATTCAGGAGACCATCATGTCTACGGAAAATCCCGAAATCGGCCGTACCCGGAACACGTGCGGTTACGACACGAACTACCACGATGTGGGCGACGGTACGCCGGTACTGCTGCTGCACGGATCCGGGGCCGGAGTATCCGCGTGGGCCAACTGGCGCGGTCTGATTCCGGTGCTGGCACAGGATTTCCGGGTGATCGCACCGGATCTCGTCGGGTTCGGATACACCGAGGTGCCAGAGGCCTTGCAGTTCAACATCTTCGACACCTGGATCGATCAGATACTCGCCTTGCTGGACGGCTTGGGCATCGAAAAGACCCACATCGTGGGCAATTCGTTCGGAGGAGGGCTCGCACTACATCTGGCGACCCGGCATCCCGACCGGCTCGACCGGATCGCCCTCATGGGTGCAGGTGGAGTCCAGATGCCACTGAGCAATGAACTCGACCAGCTCTGGGGATACACCCCGTCGGTGGCCAACATGAAGAAGATCATGGACATCATGGCCTTCGACCGGTCGCTGGTGACCGATGAACTCGCCGAACTGCGGTACCGGGCCACCATCCGCCCGGGCGCCCAGGAGGCTTTCGAGAAAGTCTTCCCACCGCCGCGGCAGCGCTGGCTCGACGCGCAGATCGTGCCGGACGAGGAGTTGGCCGCCATCGGACACGAGGTGCTGATCCTGCACGGCCGAGAAGATCGAGTGGTTCCCGTACAGGCGTCGTGGCACATGTTCGAGCAGATCCCGAACGCCCAGATTCATGTGTTCGGCCGGTGTGGGCACTGGACCCAGATCGAGCACGCACAGCGGTTCCAGCAGTTGGTGGCGCAGTTCCTCCGGGAAGCAGAATGACAGCGCACTCCGCGTTGGCCGACCGACTGTTGTCCGCTTACGCCGACCGGACGCCGATTCCGCGGATCACCGCCGAACAGCCCGGCCTCACCATCGACGACGCGTACGCGATTCAGCAGCACCAGGTTTCGTCATGGGCGCAAGCCGGCGACCCCGTCCGCGGACACAAGGTGGGACTGACATCCAAGGCCATGCAATCACAGCTCGGCGTCGACTTCCCCGACTACGGCCGGCTGACCGCGTCGATGTTCCTACCAGAGGGCGCCGCCATCCCCGCTGACCGTTTCCTGCAGCCGCGGGTGGAACCCGAGATTGCGTTCGTGATGGGCCGTCGCCTGGCCGGACCCGGTGCCACAGTGGCCGACGCAGCCCGAGCCGTCGACGTCGTGCTGCCCGCGCTGGAGATCATCGACTCGCGAATCCGGGACTGGGACATCCGTCTCATCGACACCATCGCAGACAACGCGTCGTCGGGTGGCGTCGTGCTCGGCGGCACACCGCGCCGTCTCGAGGAACTGGATCTGCGCTTGATGGGTGTGCTGGTGCACCGCAACGGGGAACTGGTCGCCACCGGCGCCGGCGCAGCGGTGTTGGGCTCTCCACTCAACGCGCTGGCGTGGCTGGCCAACGTGCTCGGTGCCCGCGGTGTCGCGATCGAAGAGGGCGACACCGTCATCCCCGGCTCCATGACGTCGGCGCTGCCGGTCCGGGCCGGCGACAGCTTCCATGTCGAATTCGCCGAACTCGGCAGCGTCACAGCGCGTTTCGCCGCCGCATGAGCGCTCCGACATCCACAGGAGAAACAATGTCCACAATTTCTGCCGCGATCGTCGGGCCGGGCAACATCGGCACCGATCTGTTGGCCAAACTGTCCCACAGCGACCGACTCACCGTGCGCTACATGATCGGTGTCGATGCCGCGTCGGACGGACTGGCGCGCGCAGCCTCACGCGGAGTCGTCACATCCGCCGGAGGCGTCGACTGGCTGCTCGACCAGGATGAGCTGCCCGACATCGTGTTCGAGGCCACCTCGGCGAAGGCGCACGCCGCCCACGCGCCCCGCTACGCCGAGGCGGGCATCCGGGCCGTCGATCTCACTCCGGCCGCGATCGGTCCGTTCGTCTGTCCGCCGGTGAATCTCGACATCAACGCCGCTGCGCCCAACGTCAACATGATCACCTGCGGCGGCCAAGCCACCATTCCCATCGTGCACGCGGTGAACCGGGTGACCCCGGTCAGCTACGCGGAGATCGTCGCATCGATATCGTCGCGGTCGGCCGGCCCGGGAACCCGGGCCAACATCGATGAATTCACCGAAACCACCGCCCGTGCCATCGAGGACGTCGGAGGTGCGGCTCGCGGCCGGGCGATCATCATCATCAACCCGGTCGAACCACCGATGATCATGCGCGACACCATTTTCTGTGCCATCGATCCCGACTCCGATCGCGACCAGATCGCCGAGTCGATCCACGACATGGTCGCAGCAGTCACGGCCTATGTCCCCGGCTACGCACTCAAGGCCGACCCGCAGTTCGATGACCCTCGCCCAGATTGGAAAGGAAAGGCCCGCGTGACGACACTTTTGGAAGTAACCGGTGCGGGCGACTACCTCCCGCCGTACGCGGGCAACCTCGACATCATGACAGCGGCTGCCGCCGAGGCGGGCGAGCGAATCGCCGCGACACTGCTGGCCGCACGGGATCAGGTGGCAGCACGATGAACAGCTGGAACACCGAAGCCCGCGATGTACGCATCGTCGACACCACGCTGCGCGACGGCAGTCACGCGATGGCGCACCGCTTCACCGTCGCACAGGTCCGCGACACCGTGGCCGCCCTCGATGCGGCCGGAGTGTCGATGATCGAGGTGACCCACGGCGACGGACTCGGCGGATCCACCTTCAACTATGGCTTTTCTCTGGTCGACGAAACCGAACTCATCTCGGCAGCCGTGGCCCAGGCCCGCCGAGCCAAGATCGCGGTGTTGTTGCTGCCCGGTCTGGGCACCGTAAACGACCTCAAAGCCGCACACGATCTGGGTGCGGGCGCGGTGCGGATCGCCACGCACTGCACCGAGGCCGACATCGCAGTCCAGCATTTCGGCGCCGCTCGCGACCTGGGCATGGAAACCGTCGGCTTCCTGATGCTGTCGCACATGTCGAGCCCGGAACGGCTGGCCCGCCAGGCCCGGATCATGGCTGACGCCGGCTGCCAATGCGTGTACGTCGTGGACTCGGCCGGTGCGCTGATCCTCGACGACGTCGCTGACCGGGTCTCGGCGTTGGTCGCGGAATTGGGAGACGACGCCGAAGTCGGTTACCACGGCCATCAGAATCTCAGCCTCGGCGTCGCGAACTCGGTGCTCGCCTATCGCGCCGGCGCGCGCCAGATCGACGGTTCGCTGGTCGCGCTGGGCGCCGGGGCGGGCAACTCTCCCACCGAGGTTCTGGCCACCGTGTTCCAACGGCTCGACATCGCCACCGGAGTCGACAAGGACCAACTCCTCGCTGCTGCCGAAAATGTTGTCAAGCCATATATTTCGCGGCTTCCGGTGATGGATCGGGCATCGATCGTCCAGGGCTTTGCCGGGGTGTACTCCAGCTTCCTACTGCACGCCGAACGAGCCGCACATCGCTATGGAGTTCCCGCCCACGAGATTCTCTATCGCGTCGGAGAACGTCGGTACGTCGGCGGCCAAGAGGACATGATCATCGACATCGCCATCGAACTCCAGCGCGAAAGAAGCCAGTCCCGAACCGCCACTTCAGAACTCAGCCCCGTCTAGACCTCGATCGAAGGACCACCCAGATGAAGATCGCCATCATCGGCGCTGGCGTCGCCGGCCTGTGCTCCGCCAAACTGCTGACCGAATTCGGTTTCGACGTAACCATCTTCGACAAAGTCCCCGATCTCGGCGGCGTGTGGAGCCGGACCCGCCTCTATCCTGGTGTGACGACGCAGAACGGTAAGGACACCTATGCCTTTTCGGACTTCCCGATGCCGAAGGCATATCCGGAGTGGCCGTCGGGCTCTCAGGTACAGCAGTACCTTGTCGCCTACGCCCGCCATTTCGACCTCGAGCGTCTGGTCCGGTTGAACACCGAGGTGGTATCGGCCGACCTCGACGAGGCGGCAGGACGCTGGACCTTGACCACGCGCGATGTCGTCACCGGGACGCTCGAGCTGAGCGAATTCGATCAGCTGATCGTGGCCACCGGAATCTTCTGTGACCCGTTCGTTCCGGATTACCCGGGCATCGAGGATTTCACGCGAGCCGGCGGACGCGTCTGCGCCGCTTCAGAATTCAACGACCTGAAGGACGCCGTCGACAAGGACATCGTCGTCGTCGGCTACGGCAAGTCGTCATGCGATATCGCCGAGGCGCTCAGCGACGTCGCACGGTCCACCACCGTCGCCGCCCGCGAAGTCACCTGGAAGATGCCCCGCAGGGTCGGCGGGCTGATCAATTACAAGTATGTGTTGCTGACCCGCCTTTCCGAGGGTCTGTTCGACCACCTCGAACAGCGGGGGTTCGCCCGAGTCATCACCGGCCCCGGGCGGTTCGCGCGCAATGCCATGCTCGCGATGGTGGGCCGGATCGCTCGGCGCCAGTTGATGTTCGACCGACTCGGATTGGTGCCGGACGGACCGTTCGAACGCATTGTGCGACATGCGGTCAGCCTGGCCACCGAGGGGTTCTACGAGAAGATTCGCGACGGAGTCATCGACATGCGTCGTGGCGTGTCGATTGTCGGACTCTACGACAAGGACGGCGTGCCGACGGTGGAGTTTTCCGACGGCACCACCCGCCACGTCGACACCGTGGTCTGTGCGACCGGATACCAGCAACGTACGCCGTTTCTATCCGACGCCCTGCTGTCGCGCATGACCGACACAGAGGGCAATTACCAGCTGTATCGCCAGATACTGCCGGTCGACGTGCCCCGGCTCTTCTTCGTCGGCTACGGGTCGTCGTTGTTGAGCCCGATCAGTGCCGAAGCCGCGGCGATCTGGGTGGTCAACTATCTGGCCGGCTGTGCCGATCTGCCGCCTGCCGAGCAGCAACGTGCCTTCACCGAACGCCGGCTGAAGTGGATGATCGAACGCACTGAAGGTAAGCACGCCCGCGGAACCAACATCATTCCCTTCTCCGTGCGCCAAATCGACGAAATCCTCGACGAGGCAGGCGTAAACGTGGGTCGCTGGACCCAGCTGAGGCAATGGCTGCTACCGATCAGGCCTGCCGCCTACCGCGCCGCGACCCGCAAGTTGCACCGCCGCATCGACGGCAAGACGGCGGCGAGGCACAACAAGCAGGGTGCTGCCGCGTCCCGAACCTGACGCTTCCGCCTCACCGCACAACTGACCGACCGAACCACTGACGCTGCACCACCGCGGCGCCAGCGCTTACGCACACTCATTTACTTCGAGCTAGGACTCTCCATGCCACCAATCCCCCACCGCCGGAACATAATCCGACTCACGTCGGCCCTCGTTGCCGCGGCGTTGGTTCTGACCGCATCGCCTGCCACGTTGAGCCCTGTCGCCCAAGCCGACGACCAGCACTACGAAGAATTCTACACACCACCGCAGCCTCTTCCCGATGGCCAGCCGGGCGACCTCATCCGCACCGAACCGTCGCGCCTGGTGCTCGAGCCGTCGGGCCAGCTCGGCGCGTTCGTCGGAACGGGCACGCGAATCATGTACCGCAGCACCGACGCTCAGGGAAAGCCGGTGGCTGTGACCGGCACATACATCGAGCCCGATGTCGAGTGGGCCGGCAAGGGGCCACGTCCGTTGATCGCGTACGCGACGGGCCCCTATGGGGCAGGTGAACAGTGTGCGCCGTCGCGACTGTTCAACCAGGGCATCCACTTCTCGCAAGGTTTCGACCTGACCTTCAACTACGAGGAGGGGTTCATCGCCACGCTGTTGGCTCGCGGATTCGCCGTCGTGGTCACCGACGGCGTCGGCATGGGTGTTCACGGTCCGGAGTCGCCGCAGTTCCTCAACCGGATCGCGGCCGGAACCGCGATGCTCGACGCCGCCCGCGCGGCGATGAAACTTCCCGGCACCTCGCTCAATCCTCATGGGCCGGTCGCCTTCTGGGGCTGGGCGTCCGGTGGACAGGCTTCGATGTCGGCCGCCGAGCTGGCCGGCAGATACGCGCCTGAACTCCGGGTGGTGGGCACATACGCGGCCGGTGCCGTCACTGATATCGCGGCAGCACTCCCGTCCATCGACGGGAGCTTCCTAGCCGTACTCACCGGATACATGCTGCGTGGCATCATCGCGTCGTACCCGCAAACCGAAGAGCCCCTGCGCAATTCGCTGACCCCGCGCGGTCTGCAGATGCTGGAGTGGAGCGGCCACACCTGCCTGGTCCAGGGCAGTGTCGACTACGCCTTCCGTCACGTGCAGCCTTGGTTCAACACCGATCTCAACGACCTTATCGGCAACGACCCGATAAAGAGCCTGCTCGCGGCTCAGCGCCTCGGCAGCATCAAACCCACCGGCCCGGTCCTGGTCACCCATAACCGCTGGGACTCCCTGGCGCCGTACACGGGGGCCGTCGACACCGCGAACGACTGGTGTGCAAAGGGTGCCGACGTCACGTTCCGGACCAACGAAATGGCACCGTTTCTGAACAAGATGGCCACCACCAGCCTGTTGCAGCCGTACGTCGACGGCGAACCGACAATGGCCTGGCTCACCGACCGATTCAACGGGGTGCCCACTACGCCCAATTGCGGCAACTTCTAGCCCGCGCCCTACCCCGCCCGCGCTGCGGTGAGCCGCTGCATATCGGCCATGCCCTGCTCCTGGGCGTCATGCATCCAGGCCGGCAGCGGGGCCCGCAGCTCGGGCAGCACCTCGCCCTCGAGCAACCCCTGCAATTTGGCCTGCTTGCCGCTGCGGCCCGCCTGGTTGTCGAGTTCCTGTGCACCCGAAGGCGATTCGTAATCGTAGAGCTCGTAGTCGATCCGGCGGGTGCGGTCGGCCTCCATGCCGCCGGGCTGCCAGTACGAGTAGCGGCCGAACTTCGCGTCGGGCGTCCGCACAGCGACGATGTGACTGGGCGCCGATGTCGGTATCTCGGTGGGCACCGCGCCGCCACCGAACATCTTCTGCACCGCAGGCGATTTCATCAGCGTCGCCATCTCTTCGACCGACATGTCGTCGGTCGCGTGAGCCACCCACCGGCGGCCCGCCGCACCGGGATCGGCGGCGATCGCGGCGATGTCACCCCGTGCCTGCAGGTAGGCGAATCGGCTGTCCGACCGCCAGCCGTTGCCGCCGGCCGCAATGGTGAGCAGTAGCGGCGCGATGTCGACGCTCGAGGTGAGCTGCGTGCGGCGCTCGCCCGGTTTGGGAGTGAGGTGACCGGTCGGGTCGTGGATGTAGAGCGGCACCCGGATCGACTCCTCGTAGATCGCCGCGCCCTTGCCGCGCAGGCCGTGCGAGCCGGCGTACTCGCCGTGGTCGGAGGTGAACACAACGACGGTGTCGCGCTCCACATCGGGGCGCGAGGCGAGCGTGTCCAGCACCCGGCCGATCTGGACGTCCACCTGCTGGTGCAGCCACAGGTAGTTGTCGAGGCACCGGGCCCACTGCGCGGCCATCTCGGGACCCGAATACGGCACCGGACCGGTCATCAGCGGCGACATGAAGTTCATGTAGTCGATCTGCAGCTGCGGTTTGCCGCGCCGGCGCAGGTCGTCGGCGTTCTCGAAGTTGACGGGTGTCCCGGAGAACACGTGCGGAACATCGTCCGGCAGTGGGTTTCTCGGCCACCAGCAAATGTCGTGCGGGTTCACCAGGGACACCGTGGTGCACCACGGGCCGCTGCCCGCGTGGTCGGCGAACCAGCCGTCGAACTGGTCGACGATGGTGTGGTCGACCTTGAGCCCCTGGTTCGGGCCACCGTTGGGCGACGGGTATGTGCCGCCGGAGAAGCCGTGCGCGTCGAGGCCGTCGGGTGTGGTGTCGGAGATGTGGCCCAGGTGCCATTTCCCCCACCACCAGGTCCGGTAGCCCTGGTCACGCAGCATGGTGCCCCAGGTCGGGAAGCGCGGCGCCAGGGTGGATTCGGTGGGGCCTTCCCCGGTGTACAGGCAGCCCGTCTGGTGCGAGTAGAGCCCGGTGGTCAGGACACCGCGCGACGGCGTGCACATGTTGGACGCCGAGTAGTGGGACTCGAAGGACACGCTGCGCTGCCGCAGCCGGTCCAGGTTGGGCAGTAATTCGCCGAGTCGCTTGGTGTCGGGAAACCATTGGGGCGCCCGCATCTGGTCGACGATGATCACCAGGATGTTGGGTCTGCCCGCCACATGCTCGCGGCCGCCCCGCGACAGTAGCTGGTAACCACCGACCCCCGCCGCGGCCGCCCCCGCCACCGCCGCCGTGCCTTTGAGAACTGTGCGCCGGTCGATATCCGCCATGGGGCCAGCCTAGGAGCCAATGCTGTCAGTGCGCATAGGCTTTCGCACATGGCACAACCGACCGTGTTGATCAGCGGCGCCGGGGTCGCCGGACCCGCCCTGACGCACTGGCTGGCACGTGACGGCTACCGGGTGGTGATCGTCGAGGCGGCGCCGAACATCCGCCCGGGCGGGCAGACGGTCGACCTGCGCGGCGCGGGCCGCGAGGTGGTCACCCGAATGGGCTTGTTGCCGGCGATGACCGAGCGCTGCTTGTTTCAGCGCGGCATCGCCTGGGTGCGCGCCGACGGCACCCGGCGTGCGGAGATGCCGGTCGAGGCGTTCGGCGGCAACGGGATCGTCTCCGCACTCGAGATTCTGCGCGGCGACCTGGCCGATGTGCTCTACCAGGCGACCAGCGACGTGGCCGAATACCGCTTCGGCACGCGGGTTTCCGTGCTCGAGGAAGACGAGTCCGGGGTACGGGCCACGCTGACCGACGGCTCCGTGGTGGAGGCCGACCTCGTCGTCGGCGCTGACGGCCCGCATTCCGCGGTCCGGCAGTTGGCATTCGGGCCGGAAGAGCGGTTCATCCGCCGACTCGGCGGCTACAACGCCTGGTTCACCGCACCGGACATGATCGGCCTGGACGGCTGGTACCTGATGTTCCAGGCCGCCGGCGGGCTCAACGCCTCGCTGCGGCCGTCGCACGATGAGTCGAGCGCCAAGGCCGGTCTGGCCTTCCGGTCCGAGCCGATCGAGTATGACCGTCGCGACCTGGACGCGCAGCGGGCACTGCTGGCCGAGCGGTTCCGCGACGCCGGCTGGTACTGCGACGAATTACTGCGTGCCGCAGCACAATCCGACGATTTCTATTTCGACGATTTCGTCCAGGTACACATGGACACCTGGTCAGCGGGCCGCGTCACGCTGTGTGGCGACGCCGGCTACTGTGCGTCGCCGCTGTCCGGCATGGGCACCAGCCTGGCGCTGGTCGGGGCCTACGTGTTGGCCGGTGAACTCGGGCCGGCGGCGGCCTTCGACGCCGCCGGGATCGCTGCGGCGTTGCGGCGCTACGAGGCGGTCATGCGGCCGTACGTCGACCGGTGTCAGGACCTGCCCGGCGGCCTCGACGGATATGCGCCGATGACCGAACGTCAGATCGCCGGTGCGGCGTCCGCCATGAAGTGGGTGCAGCGCTGGCCGCTGCGGCCATGGGCGGCGCGCAAATGGTTCTCCACCGCCGAGTCGATCGATCTGCCGGACTATCGGTCGTGAGTCGGGGCGTGCCCGGTCCATTTGATGTAGGCCCGGCGGAACTCCCGCGGGTCGGTGAACCCGACCTCGGCGGCGATGGCGTGAACGGGCATCGAGGTCTCGCGGACCAGATACCGCGCACGTTCGCTGCGCACCTTGTCACGCAGCGCGATGAACTGCTGACCGTCGGCACTGAGGCGGCGCCGCAGGGTGCGTTCGGTGACGTTGAGCCGCTTGGCGACCTGGGCCATGGTCAGTGGGTCCCGCACGCTCTCGCGCAGCATCGTCTCGACCGTCTGCACCACGTCGGTCGGCTGCTCGCCCTGGGTCACCATGTCGCGGCAGGCGGCGACGGCGACCGCGTGCGTCGTCGGATCGGCTCGCGGTAGCCGCTGCGACCACAGCGGGTCGGGGAACGCCAGCCGGTTGGCGTCGGCGTTGAACAGGACCGGGCAGCCGAAGAATTCCCGGTACCGCTGCGCATACACCGGCGGCGGGTAACTGACCTGGACGTACTCCGGCGTCTGCTGCGGCAGCTCGAGCACGGTCCGGACGGTGACCAGCACGCTGCAGAACAGCTCCTCACACAGGAACGGCAGCAGCTCCGGTTCCGGGGAGCGTTCGTAGGCGCGCAATGCGAAGGTGTCACCGATGAGCTCGGCGCCGACGTCCATCAGACTGCCGGCGCTCTGGTGCAGTTCCAGGCCCACTTGCATTGCCGCGCCGAGGTTTTCGGCGGAACGGATGGCCAGTCCGAGCACGCCGAACGACACGAACATGTCGCGGGCCCCGACGTCGATGCCGAGGCCCCGGTCCGGCATGGCGCGCACCGCATGCCGCAGCACGAGGGCCGCCTGCCGGAACGACACCCGCGTCTCGGGCGAATTGAGCGTCGCTGCCGTCAGGCCCGCCGCGGCCAGCCACCGTTCCGTGGGCAGACCCGCGCGGTCGGCGACGTCGACGACGTTGACGAGCACCGACGTCGGGATCAACGCCGCGCTTTGCCTGTCCACCCCACCTCCAACACGTGTCCGGTTTTCCCCCCATTGTGGTCACCGATGCCCTCGTGCGCACCCATCGACATGCGGTTAGCTCCCGATCCATGGTGTGGTCAATGCCGGTCGATCTGTCGAAGCCGCCTTCCGTCGAGGGGTCGTGGGCACGTCCGGAGATCTACTGGCCGGCATTGACCGCCGCCACCGCGCACCTGGAGACGCCACTCGCCGCCGTCGATCTCGCTGCGCTGCACCACAACGCGCACGATCTGCGCCGCCGCGCGGCAGGGACTCCGATCCGGGTGGCGTCCAAATCGGTGCGGTCGCGGACCATCCTGGACGCCGTCACGGCCCTCGACGGCTACGCGGGGGTACTGGCGTTCACGTTGCCCGAAGCCCTCTGGCTGGCCGCAGGCGACGCCGAGCACCCAGCGCACGACGACGTCGTCGTCGGCTACCCGACCGCCGACCGCGCCGCGATCGCCCGGTTGGCGTCGTCGCCCGAGCTGGCGGCGCGCGTGACGCTCATGGTCGACTCGCTCGCCCAACTCGATCTGGTGGACAGTGTCGCCGCGCCATCGACGCGCTCGGTACTGCGCGTCTGCCTGGACCTCGACGCCTCGTGGCAGGCGCCGGTTCTCGGCCACCTCGGGGTGCGCCGCTCCCCCGTCCACACCGCGGCGCAGGCCCGCGCCCTGGCCGCCGCCATCGCCGGCCGTCCGGGCTTCGCGCTGGTGGGTCTGATGTCCTACGAGGCCCAGATCGCGGGTGTGGGTGACGATGTCCGCGGCCAGGCCGCGCGGTCACAGCTGGTCCGGTGGATGCAGCGGCGCTCCAAGGACGAACTGCTCGAGCGCCGCGGTCTCGCGGTGGCCGCAGTCCGGCAGGTGGCCGAGCTCGAATTCGTCAACGGCGGCGGCACCGGGTCCATGGAATTCACCGCGTCGGATCCCGCGGTCACCGAGATCGCGGCGGGCAGTGGACTTTTCGGCCCGCACCTGTTCGACACCTACCAGGGCTTCACCCCGGCCCCGGCCGCGGCGTTCGCGCTGTCGGTCGTGCGCAAACCCACGCCGCAGATCGCGACGGTGCTGGGCGGCGGCTGGATCGCCTCCGGGCCACCGGCCCGGGACCGCGTGCCGCTGCCGGTCTGGCCGCCGGGGCTGAGTCTGCTGTCCGCCGAGATGGCCGGCGAAGTGCAGACGCCCGTGACCGGAAAAGCCGCTGCCGCACTGAAAGTCGGTGACCGCGTGTGGTTCCGGCACTGCAAGGCCGGTGAGCTCAGCGAGCACGTCGATGCGTTCGCCATGGTCGATGACGGCAGGACCGTGGGCACAGCACTCACCTACCGAGGCGAAGGGAAGACGTTCCTGTGACGTGGACCAACTGGGGACGCTGCGAGACCGCCAACCCGACGGAAGTACTGCGGCCCAACACCGTTGCGGAAGTGTGTGACGCCGTCACCCGCGCGACGGCGACCGGGCGGCTGATCAAGGTCGTCGGGTCCGGACACAGCTTCACCGGCATCGCCGTCGCACCCGACATCCAGCTGGACCTGGGCGCCCTGGCCGGCGTGATCAGCGTCGACCGGGAGCGCAAGCAGGTCACCGTCGGCGGCGGAACTCCGCTGTGGCAGCTGACGCAACTACTTGCGCGCCACGGACTCGCGCTCGAGAACATGGGCGACATCGACCGCCAGACCATCTCGGGCGCGATCTCCACCGGCACCCACGGCACCGGCCTGGCCTTCGGCGGCCTGGCGACCCAGGTGGTCGGTCTGACCCTCGTCTCGGGCACCGGCGAGCTCGTCCGGATCGACGAGGAGCAGAGCAGCGAGTTGCTGCCGGCGGCGCGCGTCGGGCTGGGCGCGCTGGGCATCATCGTCGAGGTGACGCTGCAGTGCGTGTCCGGTTTCGCGATCCATGCCATCGAACGCGTAGAACCGGTCGACGATGTGGTCGCAACATTCGATGAACGCTGTACGCACACAGACCATTTCGAGTTCTTCTGGTTCCCGCACACCGATACCGCGTTCACGAAGGCCAATATCCGGCTGCCCGCCTACACCCCGCTGGAGTCCACCAACCGGGTGTCGCAGTGGGTCGAGGAGGAACTGATCGAGAACGGTGTGCTGGGGGCGATCTGCGCCGTCGGCAGCGCGCTGCCGTCCACCGTCCCCACGCTGAACCGCACCGTCACCCGGTTCCTGTCCGACCGGGAGCACACGCAACGCTCCGATCGCGTCTTCACCTCGCCGCGGCGGGTGCGGTTCCGCGAGATGGAGTACGCCGTGCCCTACGAGTCGATGGGCGCGGCATTCGACGAGGTGCGCAGCCTGATCGCCGAACGCTATTGGCGCATCGGCTTTCCCATCGAGGTCCGCGCCGCCGCCGAGGACGAGAACTGGCTGTCCACCGCGTACGGCCGCCGCAGCGCGTACATCGCGGTACACCGCTATGTACGCGACGATCCGACGGAGTACTTCCGCGCGGTCGAGCAGATCATGCGCCGCTACGACGGGCGTCCGCACTGGGGCAAGATGCATGGCCGCACCGCGGCGGACCTGCGCGACACCTACCCGCGGTTCGACGACTTCCTCGCGGTCCGCGAAAAGCTCGACCCCAGAAGAACGTTCGCCAACGACTACCTACACCAAGTACTCGGAGAATGAGGGCACGCATGACCACGATTCACGCCTTCGGCGATGACGCGCTCGGTGACCACGACGCCGTCGGCCTGGCCCGGTTGGTACGCGACCGGCAGGTCAGCCCGGACGAACTGGCCGCCGCCGCCACCGCCCGTGCACAACTCGTCGACCCCGAACTCCGGGCGGTGGCGTGCGACCTGCCGCCCCGGCACGGCACCGATCCGGATGCCGAATTCTTCGGCGTACCAACCTTCATCAAGGACAACACCGACGTCGCCGGCCTGCCGACCACGCACGGCTCGGAGGCGTTCGCGGCCCGGCCCGCGAAGCGGGACGGCGCGTACGCGACACAGTTGCTCAGCACGGGCCTGACGCTGCTGGGCAAGACCCGGATGCCTGAATTCGGTTTCAACGCCACCACGGAGTACATGACCGAGCCGCCGGTCCGGAACCCCTGGAACACCGAATACTCCGTCGGCGCCTCGTCGGGCGGTTCGGCGGCCGTGGTCGCCGCGGGCGTCGTGCCCATCGCGCACGCCAACGACGGCGGCGGCTCCATCCGCATCCCCGCCGCCTGCGCGGGCCTGGTCGGGCTCAAGCCGAGCCGCGGCCGGCACCGCGACGGTGAGCAGGCCGGTCATCTACCGATCAACATGATCTCCGAGGGCGTCCTGACCCGCAGCGTCCGCGACACCGCCGCGTTCGTCGCCGCGTGCGAGAACCACTGGCGCAACCCGAAACTCGCACCCATCGGCCGGGTGAGCGGCCCGGCACAACGGACCCTCCGCGTCGGCGTGCTGTTCGACAGCGTCACCGGCGAGCCGGTCGACGACGCCACCCGCGCGGCCGTCGAAACCACCGCGGCGGTGCTGGAGGCGGCGGGTCACGTCGTCGAGCCGATCGCGCTGCCGGTCACCGCACAGTTCGCCGACGACTTCGTCCAATACTGGGCGCTGCTGGCCGATCTCGCGGTCGGCACCGGCCGGTTGATCCTCGACCGGTCGTTCGATGCCGCCAAGGCCGACGGCCTGAGCCTGGGGCTGCGTGCGCACCATCGCCGGAACCTGCACCGCACCCCGGGTGCGTTGTTGCGCCTGCGCCGTGTCGCCGACCAGTACGCGCAGATGTTCGCCCGGCACGAAGTCGTGCTGTCGCCGGTGCTTTCGCACACGACGCCCCGGCTCGGCTACATCGCACCGACCGTCGACTTCCCCGAACTCATCGACCGCCTGCGCCGGTACGTCGCCTACACGCCACTCAACAACATCGCGGGCACCCCGGCGATCTCGCTCCCGCTGCACCAGTCCCCCGACGGCTTACCGGTCGGCGTCCAGCTGTCCGGCGCCTACGGCGACGAGCGCACGCTGCTCGAACTGGCGTTCCTCTTGGAGGCCGAGCTTCCGTTCGCCCGGATTCAGGAAGTAGCGAGCGCGCGCCGCCCTGCATCACCGAGCGCATGCCGCGCATAGGCCCGCACGTCGGCGTCGCCGTCTTCCAGCGCGATACCGAGCGCGGTCCGCGCGGCCTCCTCTGATTCGGCCCACCGGGTCAGGCTCAGCACCGCGGCCTTGCGCACATCCAGGTGCGGGTCGTGCAGCGCCTGTGACAGTGGTTCGACGGCAACCTCCGGCGCCGCGCCCGACAGGGCCCGCACCGCACCCTGACGAATCTGCCACGCTGATTCCCGAAGGGCGCGTTGCACTTCCGGCACGTCCTGCTCGGCGCAGCCGACGGCGGCCAGCGCGGCGAGCGCCGCCGCCCGCACCAGCGGGTCACGGTCGGCCACCAGCTGACGTACGGTGTCGGCGCCCGACCGGAGCGTGGCCAGGCCGTTGCCGGCGGCGATCCGCACCTCGCGGTTGTCGTCGGCCGCCGCCGCGGCCACGCCGTCGACGTCATCGACGGAGACCAGGGCGCGCACGGCCTCGATCCGCACCCGGTGATCAGAATCCGTCACGGCGGCACGGTAATCGGGGGCCGCACCGACCCGGCGCGAGCTCAGGACGTACAGCGTCACGGCCCGCACCACCGGGTCGGCGGAGGTCAGGTACGGCGCAACCGCCGCCGGATCGGGCAACACCTCGACGAGTTCCCGCAAGGCGTCGGCGCTTTCGGCACGCACCGCGCCGTCTGCGTCACCGAGTGCGGCGACCAGTTCCGGCTGGTAGCCGTCCGGCAGGTTCTCCACCAGCACGGCGACAGCAGCGCGCCGGACTCCGGCGTCGGCGTCCTGCAGGTACTCGGCGAGGTCGGAGAACACCGGCTCTTCGAGAGCCACCACGGCAGCGATGCGCGGGGACGGCGGCGTCGCCGGTTCGGCTGGGCGCAGCCGCGAGCCCGCGGTCGCCGGTGCCTTGCCGCCGACCAGGTCCGGCTGGTGCACATGCTGCACGGTGTGGTCCGACGGCAGGTGGTCCAGGTCGGGCACCGGCACGAAATACGGTGCCACCGGCCGCTTCAGGAACTCCATCTCACCGTCGTCACCCTTGCGCAGGTTCAGGTGATAGCGCCACTGTTCGTCGTCGCGCTCGGGGATGTCGGCACGATCGTGGTACAGGCCCCAGCGTGATTCGGTTCGGGTGAGCGAGGACCGGGCCGCCATCTCGGCGCAGTCCCGGATGAACGACACCTCGACCGTGCGCATCAGCTCGTGCGGGGTGCGGGCACCCATCTGCTCGATCTCCTCGGCCATCCGCTCGAACGTGCGGACCGCGATCGACAGCTTGGTGGCCGTCTTGGGCGGGGCCACATAGTCATTCACGAAGCGGCGCAGCTTGTACTCGACCTGCGGCTGCGGCGGCCCGTCCGGATGCCGCAGCGGGCGGTAGATCAGCTCGTGCGCCTCGGCCAGCTGGTCTCGCGGAAGGTCCACGGGCGCTTCGACATCGGCGAGGGTGGACGCGGCGTGTTCGCCGGCCAGGTCGCCGTAGACGAACGCCCCGATCATGTAGTTGTGCGGGACACACGCCATGTCACCGGCGGCGTACAGCCCGGGCACGGTGGTGCGGGCGTGCTCGTCGACCCAGACGCCGGACGCCGAATGTCCACTGCACAAACCGATCTCGGAGATGTGCATCTCGATGTCGTGGGTGCGGTAGTCGTGGCCGCGGTTGGCGTGGAAGGTGCCTCGCGTCGGCCGCTCGGTGGTGTGCAGGATGTTCTCCATCGCGGTGATGGTCTCGTCCGGCAGGTGGGTGACCTTGAGGTAGATCGGGCCGCGAGCGGATTCGATCTCGCTCTTGACCTCGGCCATCATCTGGCCCGACCAGTAGTCCGAGTCGACGAACCGCTCCCCCAGCGCGTTCACCTGGTATCCGCCAAAAGGATTGGCGACGTAGGCGCAGGCCGGGCCGTTGTAGTCCTTGATCAACGGGTTCACCTGGAAACACTCGATGCCCGAGAGCTCGGCACCCGCGTGGTACGCCATCGAATAGCCGTCGCCGGCGTTGCACGGGTTCTCGTAGGTGCCGTACAGGTACCCCGAGGCCGGCAGGCCGAGGCGGCCACTGGCGCCGGTCGCCAGGATGACGGCCTTGGCCCCCACCGTGACGAATTCGCCGGTGCGCGTGTTGAAAGCGGCCGCACCCACGGCGCGCCCGTTCTCGGTCAGGACGCGTACCGGCATCAGCCGGTTCTCGATGCGCAGCTTCTCGCGGATGGACTTCTGCCGCATCACGCGGTACAGCGCCTTTTTGACGTCCTTGCCCTCGGGCATCGGCAGCACGTACGAGCCGGAGCGGTGCACGCGACGCACCGCGTACTCGCCGTGCTCGTCCTTCTCGAACTTCACGCCGTAGCGCTCGAGGCGCTGCACCATGGCGAAGCCGCGGGTCGCGGTCTGATAGATGGTGCGCTGGTTGACGATTCCGTCGTTGGCCCGGGTGATCTCGGCGACGTAGTCCTCCGGGGTGGCCTTGCCCGGGACGACGGCGTTGTTGACACCGTCCATGCCCATGGCAAGCGCGCCGGAGTGGCGGACGTGCGCCTTCTCCAGCAGCAGGACCTGGGCGCCGTTCTCGGCGGCCGTCAGGGCCGCCATGGTGCCGGCGGTGCCGCCACCGATCACCAGGACGTCACAGTCGAGGCGGACGGGATTGGCGAGGTCTGGAATCTCCAGCGTGCTCATTGGTGTAGTGCTCCAAGGATTTCGGCCCGCAGTTCGGTGCGGGAGATTTCGGCGTCGCGGGGACGGGGGACGTCCAGCAGCGCACGCAGCGGCTGGCCGGCGCGGCCGAGGACCGCCACCCGGTCGCCCAGGGCGAGGGCTTCGTCGACGTCGTGAGTGACGAACACGATGGTGGTCGGATGGGCCTGCCAGGTGTCGATCAGCAACCCCTGCATGGCATGTCGGGTCTTGGCGTCCAGGGCTCCGAACGGCTCGTCCATCAGGACGGCGCGCGGCGCACCGGCCAATCCGCGCGCCAGCTGGACCCGTTGGCGCATGCCGCCGGACAGGCTCTTCGGCAGGAAGTCGGCGAACCCGGTGAGGCCGACCTCGTCGATCCAGCGTTCGGCACGTTCCCGGCGCCCGGCGCGCGGCACGCCGCGCAGCTGCAGCGCCAGCTCGATGTTGGATCGCACGGTTCGCCACGGCAACAACGCGCTGTCCTGGAACACCATGCCGCGGTCCCGCGACGTGGTGGTCACCAGCTCGCCGTCCGCGAGCACCCGCCCGGCGTCGGGCTTCAACAGTCCGGCCAGCGCCCGCAGCACCGTCGACTTGCCGCAGCCCGACGGGCCGGTCAACACCAGGATCTCCCCCGGCTGCACGGTCAGGCTCAGCCCGTCCACCACCGGCTCTCCGGTGTAGGACAGCCGGATTCGGTCGAGTTCCAGACGCAGGCCGGAGGTGAGTACAGCGGTCATCGCGCGTTCTCCTCACCACGCGGCAGCCAGCGCGTCAGCCGCCGGCCGATCAGTTCCACCGCGGCCGACGTGCCGAAGCCCAGCGCGCCGATGGTGATGATGCCGACGAAGACGGCCGGGTAGTCCAGCACCGTGTAGGCCTGCCAGGTGCGGTAGCCGACGCCGAGCCGCCCGGAGATCATCTCCGCGGACACCACACAGATCCACGCCACACCCATGCCGACCGACAGGCCGCCGAACAGTCCTGGCAGGACACCCGGAAACACGACCTGCCGCAACACATCCCAGCGACTGCCGCCGAGCGTCCGCACCGAGTCCTCCCACAGCGTCGGCAGGGCCCGCACGGCGTGCCGGGTGCTGACCATGATCGGGAAGAACGCCGCCAGGAACGTGATGAACACGATGCCGGCTTCGTCGGTCGGGAACAGCAGGATGGCGACCGGCACCAGTGCGATGGCCGGGATCGGGCGCGCCAGCTCGGTCAGCGGCCCCACGATGTCGGCGAACAGCCGCGACCGGCCCAGCGCGATGCCGACGGCGGCACCGATCACCGCCGCCAGGCCGAAGCCGCTGACGATCCGGATCACCGACTGCGTCAGGTCCAGCCAGTACTGCGTGGCGCCGAGGCGCTCGACGAACTTCGCGGCGATCTGCGTCACCGTCGGCAGGTTGTCGAACCGCAGCCAGAACCGGACGTGGTTGGCAGTGAGCAACTGCCAGATACCCACGGCCGCAATGACCGACAGCGTCTTGACGAGGTAACTGCGCCACTTCGCGGATCCGCGCTGCCGCGGCAGGTCAGCCTCGACCGGCAACGCCGGCGCCGCCGACACCGCGGCGATCGCTGTCATGCCACACCCACCAGAGCCTGCTGGTAGGTCACCACCGACGAACCGGGATGGGCGGCCTGGTAGCGGCGGGCGCCTGCGTCGGTGTCGAAGGGCACGAAGTCGGTACCTTGCTGCACCCACACGGATTTGTCTGCCAGCCAACGGGTTCCGAGCTCGGCATCGGGCACGTAGGCGGCCCGGACCTTGGTGCCCTTGGCCTCCGCGGCGCGGATCGCCTTCAGCAGGCACGTCGGGTTGGCCGCCGGCTGCGTGGTGTCGGAACCGTCCAGCCACAGCTCACCGGCCAGCGCGGGGTTGTCGACGGGGACGTTGCACACCGGGTCGGTACCGTGCACCAGCGACGGATTCGCGGTGCGGGCGACCTCGGCGTTGTAGTCGCGGCCGCGCTCCGACAGCGCCTTGCGCAGCGGACCGTCCTCGACGAACTTGGCGACGTCCAGGTCCGCGAAGTCACCGATCGACTTCAGGTACGGCACATCACCTTTCAGCGCGTCCACGAGCGACGGCTTCAGCGTGGCGTCGAACCGGGTGCCGCCGGGGCCGTTGTACAGGTACACGACCTCCTGCGGCAGTCCGCTGCCCTGCGCGACGATCTTCGCCGCCTCCAGTGGCTTGGTGTTGAGGAAATCGGTGGCGTCGAGCTGTGCCTGCAGGAACGCGTCGAGCACCTCGGGATGTGCTGCGGCGTACGCCCGTCGCACGACGACGCCGTGCCACGTCGGGTAGTTCAGCTCGGCTCCGTCGTACAGCAGCCGGGCCTTGTTCTGGAAGACGAGCAGCCCCGGCCACGCGACGAACTGCGAAAGCGCCTTCACCTGACCGGATTCCAGCGCCGACGCGCCGATCTGCGGCTGCTGATTGAGCACCTCGACGCCGGTCTTCGGATCGATGCCGTTCTTCGACAGCGCCCGGACCAGGGTGCCGTGACCGGCCGAACCGACACTGGCGGAGACCTTCTGCCCGGCCAGCTCCTTGAGCGACTGGATCGGTGAATCCGGCGACACCACAACCATGTTCAGCGCTCCGGTCGGGCTCGACCCGGTGGCCGCCACCAGTTCGGTCTTGGCGCGTTCGTTGCTCTGGGTCTTCGATCCGTTGATCAGCAGCGGATAGTCACCCATCGAGCCGATGTCGATCTTCTCGGCGACCATCTGTGCGGTGATCGGCGCACCGGTGTCGTAGTCCTGCCATTCGACGTGGTACTTCTTGCCGGTCTTGGCGCCGATCTCGTCGAGGCGATGTTCCAGGTATCCCTGGGCGCGCAACAACGTTCCCGCGGTGACGGTGTTGATGGTCTTGGACTGGTAGCCGATCACGACGTTGACGGCGTTGTCGTCCTTTCCGGCCGAATCGACCGAGCAGCCGGTGGCGGCGAGGACGACGGTGGCGGCCAGGGCGGTAAAGCGTTTCATGGGGGTCCTTAGCGGATGAGGTAGGGCATGTTGACGGAGACGGCGCCGGTTGGGCAGCGCGCAGCACACGGACCGCAGTACCAGCACTCATCGACGTGCATGTACGCCTTGCCGTTGTCGGGGTTGATGGCCAGCGAGTCGAGCGGACAGACGTCGACGCACAGGGTGCAGCCCTCGATACACAGCGACTCGTCGATCGTGACCGGGACATCGACTCGTTGGTTGTTGACCAGCGTCATGATTCACTCCGTAACAGGTTGCCGCGCATGGTGATTCGGTCACCACGCAGTCGGATGTATTCGAGGTCGACGGGACGCCCGTCGTCGAGAGTCGTGAGCCGTTCGAGCATCAGGATCGCGCCGCCCGCCGGGATGTCCAGCGTGGCCGCAGTGTGCGGGTCAGCCGAAACCGCCTCCAGCGCAATGTCCGCCGAGCCCAGCCGCTGTTCGGTGACCTGCTCGATCAACGCGAACACGTCGTTGGTCTCCAGCGAGTGCTCGAGGACCGCGGCGCCGATGTCGGGCACCAGGTACGTCAGATCCAGACTCAGCGGCAGGTCACCCAGGTAGCGCAGCCGTTCGATGAACACGACGGGCTCACCGGGAGTCAGCTGCAGCCGGCGGGCGACGGCCGCCGGGGCGGGCAGGTGCGTGGCAGCGCGGACCTCGTTACGGACCTCGCCGAAGTCCTTGAACGTCTCCTTCAGCCCGACCAGAGCGTGCAGTCCGTGATCGTATTTGCGCTGCGCCACGTGGGTGCCGACGCGTGGTCCCCGGTCGATCAGCCCCTCGGCCTTGAGGATCGCCAGCGCCTCGCGCACGGTGTTGCGCGATACCGAGAACTCGGCGACCAGCTCGGCCTCACCGGGCAGGCCCGCCGCGTAGACCCCGTCGCGCACCTGATGGCGCAGCACATCGGCCACCTGGCGGGCGCGGTCGGCGCGCCGCCGCAGCGGGGTCGGATCGGTCGTGGGCATGCGGTTGACCGTAGGGACCTGCGGCGATCAGGTCTGCACCCCCGAATCGGGTGTCTCGACGGTACCCGCATTGCGCCGCCTTGCCCCAGGCTTGACCTGCGCAGATACCCATTTCAACCACCATTGCGCCACCTCGGAAACGCCAGATAGTTCGAATCTCGATGAATCGAACCGCGTCACGCCGTGGCCAAACCTTCGAGCTCCGCGAAAATCTGCCGTGGTGATTGAACTCAGCGACCGCTTGAGTCTGAGCCCCGAAGAAGTACCTGGCTTCAATCAGAACGTCCAACAGTGTCTTGTGATTGAAACCAAGGACCTCTCCGCGCACTCGACGGGCCGCATGCGCTGGGCATGCGACTAGCAAATCCCTTGCAGCAGTTGAGATTGCACTGACGCCGCGAGAGTTCGAGTAGCGGTCTGTGTAGACGCACAGTCAACACGTAGAACGCGGCCGCTAACTCCCCGCGGCCGACACCGTCACCGGAATCCCGTTGAGCGCGCCGTTGCCGGACGGCTCGTCGAGGAAGTCCGGCAGCGACAGGATGTTGGTGTTCACCCCGGGCGCCGCGTTGGCGATCCCCAGCCGGGTGCCGGGCTGTCCGTGCCCCCAGCCGTGCGGCATGGACACCACACCCGGCTTGATCGCGTCGGTCACCTCAACGGGGACGACGATCTTCCCTGCGCCCGAGGCGACTTCGGCGTTGTCGCCGTCCACGATGCCGCGCGCGGCGGCGTCGCGGCTGTGCATCAGCAGCGTGCAGCGGTCGCGGCCCTTCATCAGCGCGCCGACGTTGTGCAGCCAGGAGTTGTTGGACCGCAGATGCCGCCGGCTGACCAGCACGAGTTCGTCGGCCGGACGCTCCAGCCGTGCGGCGAGCCGGGGCAGGTCGTCGAGCAGGTACTGCGGCGCCACGCGGATCTTCTTGTCGGCGGTGCCCAGCACCTCGGGTACGCGCGGCACCATGGGCCCGTAGTTGATGCCGTCTGGATGGGCCTTGAGTTTCTCGAGCGTCAGCCCGTCGGGATTCTCGCCGTATCGGTCGCCGAACGCGGCGGTCCGCAGCGTCAGATCGAGCATGCGCTCGGGGCCACCGTGGTCGTACTTCTTGCGGATCTCGGCGCCGTCGAGACCCTGCGTGAAGCACAGGTAGTCGAACCAGCCGTCGTCGAGCGCGGCGACGTCGACGTCCTCGGCCGGGGTGCCGGTGCACAGTCCGGTGAGCCGGATCAGGATCTCCCACTCCTCCGGCGCGTCGGGGTCCTCGCGGTGGAACACCGGTGGCGAGTACCGGGCGAAGCTGTTGATCGCCGCGCCGAGCAGCAGGTCCGCGGAGTGCGCCTGTTCGAGGGCCGAGGGGCCGGGCAGGATGACGTCGGCGTGCCGGGTCGTCTCGTTGAGCCACAGGTCCACCGAGATCATCGCGTCCAGCTGCGGCAGCGCCTCGTCGAGTTTGTCGCCGCCCGGCGTCGACAGCACGGGGTTCCCCGCGACGGTGATGAGGGCCTTGAGCTGACCCTCGCCCGGGGTGGTGATCTCTTCGAGCATGCAGGAGACCGGGACCTGGCCCAGCACTTCCTTGGCGCCGCGGACCCGGGTCTGGTAGCGGCCGAAGTTGGGCGCTCCGTCCTCCAGCCCCGGAATGGTCTGGCTGGTGACGGTCCAGGCGGTCGGGGTGGCGAACATCGCGCCGCCGGGAACGTCGAAGTGGCCGGTGACGATGTTGACGACGTCGATCAGCCAGCTCGCGAGGCTGCCGAATTCCTGGTTGCAGGTGCCGATGCGGCCGTACACGACGGCGCGGGGCGTGCCGGCCAGTTCGCGGGCCAGTTCCCTGATGCGCTCCGCATCGATTCCTGTTGCGGCGCTGACCCTTTCGGGCGACCAGTCGGCGACGGCCCGGCACAGCTCGGCTATGCCGTCGAGGTGCTGCTCCAGTTGGCCGAGGTTCACCAGACCTTCGTCGAACACCGCGTGGATGACGCCCAGCAGAAGCGCCGCGTCGGTGCCGGGCGTGATGGGCAGCCACTCGTCGGCCTTGGCGGCGGTCTGGGTGCGCACCGGGTCGATCACGATGACCTTGCCGCGCTTACGGATTCCGCCGATGATGCCCATGATGTCGGGGGCGGCCAGCAGCGAGCCCTGCGACGCCGCGGGGTTGGCCCCCATCACCACGAGCAGGTCGGTGCGCTGCAGGTCCGGTGTCGGGAAGGCCCACCAGCTGCCGTACATCAGGTGCGACGACAGGTTCTTCGGCCACTGATCGATGGTGCCCGGCGAGTACGTGATGGGCATGCCGGACAGGCCGAGCAGGATCGCCGCGTACCGCGACAGCGAAAACGAATGCGCCAGTGGGTTTCCGGTGTACGCGGCGACGGCGCCGATGCCGTGCTTCGCGATGACGGGTGCCAGCAGCTCGGTGCAGCGGCGGAACGCGGTGTCCCAGTCGACCTCGTGCCACTGCCCGTCGACCTTGATCATCGGCCGGCGGATGCGGTCGGGGTCCTCGTGCAACGCGCCCAGGGAGGCGCCTTTCGGGCAGATGTGGCCCGCGCTCCACTCGTCGGCCTTGTTGGGCCGGATGCCGGCGACCTTGCCGTCCGAGACCTGAATCTCCAAGCCGCACATGGCCTCGCACAGGCAACAGGCGTGCAGGTGCAGTCCGTCTTCACCGACTTCGGCGATCACTCGTGGCTCGGTTCCCATCGACCCACCGTAACGCCGTTACAGGGTGTGGCAGAAGCCACAATTCCCGGTGGCCGGGAGACGGGATCGACGCGCGCTACAACGCGTGCGAAAGCTCCCGGCCGAACTGCAGCAGCCGCTGCATCTGGGCCAGGCCACCGTCGTCGACGGATTTGGTGTACCGGAACGACTCGCAGAAGAAATCGGTGTCGATGGCCGACTTCTGCCGGCTGCGGGTGATCAGCTGCGTGTACATCCGCAGCCGCACCTCCGCCAGGCGCCGCGTGCCGTCGCCCAGTACCTCGAACTGCGTGGTCAGGATGTGGTCGGTGATCGTGGACAGCAGGATGGTCCGCACCGAGGTGTCCAGAGTCCGGCGCAGGTGCTCGTCCTCGCCATTGGCGTCGTCGTCGGCGCGCCACATGATCAGCCGCTCACCGTCGGTGAGGACGACCTCCTGCCACACGGCGTCGCCCCAGGACTCCTCGGACGCGCCGCGCGACATGATGAAGGACTTGATGGACCGGAAGTCGACCACCGACCGCAGCTGCTCAAGCGCCAGCTCCGGATCGCGCAGATAGACCTTCGCCGCGTCCTCGACACTCGAGTACGGCGCCCAGTCCTGCGGTTCGTCCACCGCTACTCGCCCCGGACCGCCGCCGCAGCCGCCCGGATCTGCGGCGTCACCAGCATCACCTGGCCGAGGACGCCGTTGACGAAGCCGGGCGATTCATCGGTGGACAGCGACTTCGCCAGCTCGACCGCCTCGTCGACGGCGACCGGCTCCGGCACGTCCGTCGCATGCAGCAACTCCCACACCGCGACGCGCAGGATCGCGCGGTCCACGGCGGGCAGCCGCTCCAGCGTCCAGCCCTGCAGGTGCGCCGAGATCAGGTCGTCGATGTGCGCCGCGTGCTCGGTGACGCCGTTTGCGACGGTCACCGTGTACGGGTTCAGCGCCGACACCTCGGGGTCGCTGTCGGCGAGGGTATTGCGCAGCTTCGCGCCCTCGGCCGCGGTGATCCCGCGGGCCTCGGCCTCGAACAGCAGGTCGACGGCGCGCTTGCGCGCCTGGTGCCGGCCCTTGTCAGAGCGACGGTCAGGCATTGACCCGACTGATGTAGCTGCTGTCGCGGGTGTCCACCTTGAGCTTGTCCCCGACGTTGATGAACAGCGGCACCTGGATCTCGGCGCCGGTCTCCAGGGTGGCCGGCTTGGTGCCGGCGTTCGAGCGGTCGCCCTGCAGGCCCGGCTCGGTGTGCGAGACGACGACCTCGATGCTGACGGGCAGCTCCAGGTAGAGCGGGGCGCCGTTGTGGAACGCGATCTGCACCTGCAGGTTCTCCAGCAGGAAGCCGGCGGCGTCGCCGACGAGGGCCTCGGACAGCGGGTGCTGCTCGAAGTCCTCGGCGTCCATGAAGACGAAGTCCGCGCCGTCGCGGTACAGGTAGGTGGCGTCACGACGGTCGACGGTCGCGGTCTCCACCTTCACACCGGCGTTGAAGGTCTTGTCGACGACCTTGCCCGACAGCACGTTCTTGAGCTTCGTGCGCACGAAGGCCGGGCCCTTGCCGGGCTTGACGTGCTGGAACTCGGTGATCTGCCACAGCTGGCCCTCGATGTTGAGGACAAGACCATTCTTGAAGTCGGCGGTAGATGCCACGGTCGGTACTGCTCCTAGCTCTCTGTCATCAGAGGATGGCCAGTTCCTTGGGGAACCGGGTAAGCAACTCAGGTGTGTGTGTCGTATCGCCGCTGACGACGAGCGTGTCCTCGATCCGGACACCGCCCCGGCCGGGCAGGTAGACACCGGGCTCCACGGTTACCACGGAGCCAGCAAGCAGTGTACCGGCGGCGGCGGAGTTGATTCCCGGCGCTTCGTGAATCTGCAGACCGACCCCGTGCCCGAGCCCGTGGGAGAACTGCTCGCCGTACCCGGCATCGGCGATGACCTGCCGCGACGCCCGGTCGACGGCCGCCAGCGTCGTGCCCGGCACCAGCGCTTCCCGACCGGCTCGCTGCGACGTCGCGACCAGGTCGTAGATGTCACGCTGCCACTGCGCCACCGGCGACAGGACGAAGGTGCGGGTCATGTCGGAGTGGTAACCCTCGACGAGCGCGCCGAAGTCGATCTTGACGAAGTCACCGACCGCCAGCACAGCGTCGGTGGGCCGGTGGTGCGGTATCGCCGAGTTGGCACCGGTCGCGACGATGGTCTCGAACGACGGGCCGTCGGCGCCGTGGTCCAGCATCCGCGCCTCCAGTTCGCGGCCGACCTCCTTCTCGGTGCGGCCGGCCCGCAGCCCGCCCGATTCGATGAGGTCTTTGAGCGCGGCGTCGGCGGCCTCGCAGGCCAGCCGCAGGATCGCGATCTCGCCGGCGTCCTTGACCTCACGCAGCGTCTCGACCATGCCGGGCGCCCGGACCAGTTCGAGGTTCCCGCTGACCCGCTGCAGCGCCGCGTGGGCGTCGACGGTCATGACATGGCTCTCGAAGCCCAGCCGCTTGACTCCGGCGGCTTCCGCGGCGCGCACCAGCTGGGGAGCACACGCCCGCTCGATGAGGATCTGCGCGTCGGGCGCCTGCTGCGCGGCCTGCGTCCGGTACCGCCCGTCGGTGGCCAGGACGGGAGTGTCCCCTTCAGTGGGAATGAGCAGGGCCGCGTTGGACCCGGTGAACCCGGACAGATAACGCACGTTGACCAGGTCGGTTACCAGGATCGCATCCAGCTCGGCGGCCGCCAGCTGGCGACGCAGAATGTGGCGCCGGTGGGAAATTGTCACGATATGTGACGCTACTCGCTACGCTGTCTGCTCATGAGTAAGTGGTTGCTGCGCGGAATCGTCTTTGCGGCGTTGATGGTGATCGTCCGATTGCTGCAGGGCGCGATGATCGGTGCCTGGGAAAAACAGTCGCTGATCATCAGTGTCACGCTCGTCGTGCTGTACATCCTCGCCGCCTTTGCCTGGGGCGTTCTCGACGGCCAGAGCGATGCGAAGGCGCAGCCCGACCCCGACCGCCGCGAGGACCTGGCGATGGCCTGGCTGGTCGGCGGTCTGTTTGCCGGCATCGTCAGCGGCTTCTTCGCATGGCTGATCGGCCAGTTCTACGACAACATCTATGTCGACGCCCTGGCCGCCGAGGTCACCACGTTCGCCGCGTTCACCGCGCTGATCGTCTTCGTGGGCGGCGTCTGCGGCGTGTCACTCGGCCGGTACCTCGTCGACCGCAAGGCCCCGCCGCCGCCGAGGCACGACCACGCCGGTGAGAGCGAGCGCGCCGACACCGACGTCTTCGCCGCGGTCGCCGTCGCCGTCCCCGTCGAAGGTTCCGAGGGCAACACCGAGGTCATTGAGACCAGGCCCAAGACCAACCCCGAGTCCTGAGCAGCCACGCAAAAAAGATCGCGGCCCCGTCATCAGACGGGCCGCGATCTTTTTTGCCGAAAAGTTGTAAGACTTCCGCGGCGTAACTGCTCCTACCTGTGAGAGCGGCTCAACCGGAGCCGCAAATCCCAAACAGGAGCACATCATGAACCGCACGAAGTTCGTCACCGCCGCAGCTGCCCTGGCGATGATCTGCCTCGGATCAGGAACCGCGCAGGCCGCGTCGTCGATCGATACGACAAGCGACGCCGCGGGCGTCACCGTCCACATCAACTCGACCGGGAGCGAAGGCCTGTGCTTCTACTCCGCGGAGCCGTGGTTCGGCTGGAAGTCGGTCAAGCCCCTGCCGGTGTACAAGGTCCCGTTCCAGCTGCAGGCAAACCAGAGCCACAATCTGTGGTTCCCGGGCATCCAGACCGGCACGACGTGGAAAGCCAAGGTCGAATGCCCTGTCGGCGGCACCGACTATTTCAACCCCGTCTACTGAGCGCAGCTCAGTCTTTCGCCACCACCGAGTAGGCGGCCGCCAGCAGCGAGGGGTCCGGGCCTTCGAGGCGGCCCGGCTTGGCCAGGCCGTCGAGCACCACGAAGCGCAGCACGCCCGAACGGGTCTTCTTGTCCCCCGCCATCGACTCCAGCAGCTGCGGGAAGGCGTCGGCGTCGTAGCTGACCGGCAGGCCCAGCGCGGTGAGCACCCGGCGGTGGCGGTCCGCGGTGTCGTCGTCGAGGCGGCCGGCAAGCCGGCCGAGCTCGGCGGCGAACACCAGGCCCACCGACACGGCGGCGCCGTGCCGCCACTGGTAGCGCTCGCGGCGCTCGATGGCGTGCGCCAAAGTGTGTCCGTAGTTGAGGATTTCGCGCAGTGCCGATTCCTTCTCGTCGGCGGCGACCACCTCGGCCTTGACGGCGATGGCGCGGCGGATGAGTTCGGGCAGCACGGTTCCGGCGGGGTCCAGCGCGGCCTCCGGGTCGGCCTCGATGAGGTCCAGGATCACCGGGTCGGCGATGAAGCCGGCCTTCACGATCTCGGCCATGCCGGCGATGATCTCGTTGCGCGGCAACGATTCCAGCGTCGCGAGGTCGACGAGCACGGCCAGCGGCTGGTGGAAGGCGCCGACGAGGTTCTTGCCGGCGTCGGTGTTGATGCCGGTCTTGCCGCCGACGGCGGCGTCGACCATGCCGAGCAGCGTCGTGGGCACGTGCACGATGTCCACGCCGCGCAGCCAGGTGGCGGCGGCGAACCCGGCGACGTCGGTGGCCGCGCCGCCGCCGAGGCTGACGATGGCGTCCTTGCGGTCGATCCCGATGCGCCCCAACACTTCCCAGATGAAGCCGACGACGGGCAGTTCCTTGCCCGCCTCGGCGTCCGGGATTTCGATGCGGTGCGCGTCGATTCCGTTGTCCGCCAAGTAACTACGGATCGCCTCGGCGGTCTCGTTCAGCACCGGCTGGTGCAGGATCGCGACGCGGTGCCGGCCCTGCAAGACGCGGCCGAGGTCACCGAGCAGGCCCGTCCCGATGATCACCGGGTACGGCCGGTCGACGTTAACCTCAACGACGACGGGTTCAGTCATTGCGAGCCTTTCAATCGTTTCGCCAGTGCCGCAGGGCTCGGCGGGGCCTCGGTGGTCGGTCCGGGGTTCAGGACCGTCGGCAGCCGGCGCCACGCCGAGCGGCGGCGGCGCCGGGAGTGCTCGTCGCAGCGTGGCTGCTCGAGCCGGTGCACGATGTGGCGGACCACGGCACCGGGATTGCGTCGGTTGGTGTTCACCCGGAGTGTCGCGACCTGCCGGAACAGCGGCACGCGCTGCGCCATCAGCTCGCGGTACTTGGCGCCCGGATCGTCACCGGCGAGCAGCGGACGTCCGCCGCCCGCGGTACGCCGAACACCTTCTGCCGCACTGATTTCCAGGTAGACGACGGTGTGGCCGACGAGCGCTTCCCGCACCTCCGGAGTCGTCACCGCGCCGCCGCCGAGCGACACGACGCCGTCGTGTTCGGCCAGCGCGTCGCGGATCACGTCGGCTTCGATCTTGCGGAACACCGGCTCGCCTTCGGCGAAGATGTCGGCGATGCTGCGACCGGTGGTCTCGACGATCTTGGCGTCGGTGTCGAGCATCGGCACCTGCAGCGCCTTCGCCAACCGTCGACCGATCGTCGACTTGCCCGAACCGGGCATGCCGACCAGTACAGCCTTGGGCGCCATCGAGCTATCCGGACATCTGCGGTTCGCGCTCATGCACCGCACGCAGGTAGTTCTCGACGTTGGCGCGGGTCTCGGCCAGCGAGTCGCCGCCGAACTTGTCCAGCGCGGCCCGAGCCAGCACCAGCGCCACCATGGCCTCGACGACCACACCGGCCGCGGGCACCGCACACACGTCGGAACGCTGGTGGATGGCGACGGCCTCTTCGCCGGTGGCCATGTCGACGGTCGCCAGCGCGCGCGGCACCGTCGAGATCGGCTTCATCGCGGCACGGACCCGCAGCGGCTGACCGTTGGTCATGCCGCCTTCCAGGCCGCCGGCGCGGTTGGTGGAGCGGGTGATGCCGTCCGCGCCCGGGTAGATCTCGTCGTGCGCGACGCTGCCGCGGCGCCGCGCGGTCTCGAAGCCGTCACCGATCTCGACGCCCTTGATGGCCTGGATGCCCATGACGGCGGCGGCCAGCTGGCTGTCCAGCCGGTTGTCGCCGCTGATGAACGAGCCGAGGCCGACGGGCAGTCCGCTGACCACCACCTCGACGACGCCGCCGAGCGTGTCGCCGTCCTTCTTGGCGGCCTCGATCTCGGCGATCATGGCTTCCTCGGCGGTCTTGTCGAAGGCACGCACCGGGCTGTCGTCGATGGCCTCGAGATCCTGCGGGCCCGGGACCGGGCCGTCGTAGGGCTTGGAGGCGCCGATGGAGATGACGTGCGAGACGACGTCCACACCGAGGGCCTGCTTCAGGAACGCACGGGCGACGGTGCCGGCCGCGACGCGGGCCGCGGTCTCGCGGGCACTGGCGCGCTCGAGCACCGGGCGGGCGTCGTCGAAGCCGTATTTGAGCATGCCGGCGTAGTCGGCGTGCCCGGGCCGGGGCCGGGTGAGCGGCTCGTTACGCGCGGTGTTGGCCAGCGCCTCCGGGTCGACCGGGTCGGAAGCCATGACGGTCTCCCACTTGGGCCACTCGGTGTTGCCGATCTGGATGGCGATCGGGCCGCCGAGCGTCAGGCCGTGCCGAACGCCGCCGAGCAGTGTGACTTCGTCCTTTTCGAACTTCATCCGGGCACCGCGGCCGTAGCCGAGACGACGCCGCTGCAACTGCGTGGCGATGTCGTCCGAGGTCACCGAAAGACCGGCCACCATGCCTTCGAGCATGGCCACCAGGGCACGACCATGGGATTCACCTGCTGTGGTCCATCGCAACACGTGTCCCATTGTCCCATGAGGGGGTTTACCGGCTGAAATCCGTCAGCCCAGGCTGCATTGCAGCAGCACGGTGTCGATGTCACGGCCGTGCTTGTGCCCGACCTGCCGCAGTCGGCCGGCCTCGTCGAAACCCAGCTTCTTGTGCAGCGCGATGGACGACGGGTCGCCGCTGTCGGCGATCACCGCGATGACCTCACGCACGCCGGCGGCGCGGGCAGCGTCCAGCAGTGCGCCGAGCAGTTCCTTGCCGGCGCCCTGTCCGGTGGCCCACGGCGCCAGGTAGATCGAGTCCTCCACCGTGCCCTGATAGGCCGGCCGGGATTTCCAGGGCAGGCAGTACGCGTACCCCGCGACCTTGCCTTCGCGCTCGACGACCAGGAACGGCAGTCCGGCGGCGAAGACCCTGGCGAACCGCGCCTGCCACTCCTCGGCCGCGGGCGACTCCAGCTCGAACGACGCCACGCTGTTCAACACGTAATGCGCGTAGATGTCGGCAATGGCGGGCAGGTCAGCGGTGGTGGCGGTGCGGGTGGTCATGGTGAGGCAAAGGTACCTAGCGCGACGGCCGCGGCGCTCGCCAGGCACATCGACGGGCCGTGCGGCACGGTCCGCCCGTTGCGTCGAAGCAGGACCAGCACCGCGTATCCCGCGGTCAGCAGCGGCGCCCCGATCGCGGCGAGCACCCACACGTCGGCGCCGCACATCCCGGTCAGTGCGCCCAGCCCGAGGGCGAGTTTGACGTCGCCCCCACCCATCGCGTCGGGGCTCACGAGATGGATCAGCAGGTAGAGCGCGCACAGCGCAGCCGCGCCAGCCAACGCGGGGAGTCCGCGGCCGAGGATGACAGCCGCGAGCAGAATCACCGCAGCGCCGGGCAGCGTGAGCCAGTTCGGTAGCCGTCGCTCGCGTAGGTCATAGGCACACAGCGCGATCATCCACAAACCAATAGCCAAGCCCGCCCCCATCTTTCGAGGCTAAGGGCGTTGTGCAGGGCGTCCTGACACAAGATTGCGCCACAGCTGCAGGCTCAACCACCACCACAGCCAAACACGCGTTGACCCTCACACGAGGGCACCATCTACTCGGACTTTTACGCCATAGCCGCGGAGTCAATGCCGACCTCGCGTTCACCCTGCACCCAGGGTCGTCGCTACTCGACCTTTGTGGCCGTCAGCGCAGGGTCAACGCTCATGAGCCGATTGCTTGTCGAGTGCCCAGCATGCGCCCCTACGCTCAGCTCGCAGCCAGCGCCGCCGCCATCACCTCGCGGGGCGCGGGCATCCCGGTGAATTGCTCCACCTGCGCGTAGGCCTGGTTCAGCAGCATCTGCAGGCCGCTGACCACCCGGCCACCGGCCGCGGCAACCGCGGCGGCCAGCGGCGTCGGCCACGGGTCGTAGATGGCGTCGAGCAGCACGGCCGTGTCGGCGACGGTCCCGGAGAACTCGCCGGCAACGGCGGCGGGCAGCGTGTTGACCACCACGCCAAGGGAATTGAGCGGTTCGCCGAGCGCGACCCACCGGCTCGCGACGCCCAGCCGTTCCCCCAACGCCACCAACGACGCGGCCTTGTCGGCATTGCGGGCGACGATCGCCAGGTCCCGCACACCGAGTTCGGCCAAGGCCACGACGGCCGCCGGCGCGGTGCCACCGGAGCCCAGCACCGCTGCGGTGCCCGACACCTCACCCAGTGCGCCGGCGACACCGTCGACGTCGGTGTTGTCGGCCCGCCAGCCGCCGTCGATCCGCACCAGGGTGTTGGCCGAACCGACCAGCTCAGCGCGGGCCGTGCGTTCGGTGGCGAACCGCAGCGCCGCGAACTTGCCGGGCATCGTGACCGAGACGCCGACCCATTCCGGGCCGAAACCGCCCACCAGAGCCGGCAATTGCTCCGCGGTGCACTCGATGCGGTCGTAGGTCCAGTCGGTCAGCCCGAGCTCCCGGTAGGCCGCCAGATGCAGCTGCGGCGACCGCGAATGCGCGATCGGCGAGCCCAGGACCGCAGCCCTCATCGGGCACTGTCGAGCACGCCGTTGCGTTTGGCGAGCTCGATGCTGGCGAGGTGCTGCTGGTAGTCGCGGGTGAACACCGTCGTGCCCTGCAGGTCGATGGTCACGAAGTACAGCCAGTCCCCCGGCGCCGGGTCCTGCGCCGCGACGACGGCGGGCTGGCCGGGCGAACAGATCGGCGTGACCGGAAGTCCTTCGCGCACATAGGTGTTCCAGGGGGTCGGCTGCTCGCGGTCGGCGTCGGTGGTGGCCACTTCCTGCCGGTCCAGCGGGTAGTTCACCGTCGAGTCGAACTGCAGCCGGCGGTGGTCGGGGGTTGCCAGCCGGTTGTAGATGACGCGGGCCACCTTGGCGAAGTCCTGCGGGTTGGACTCCCGCTGCACCAGCGACGCCACGATCAGGATCTGGTACGGGTTCAGGTTGGCGGCGGCGCCGGCGTCGAGCAGCCCGCCCTGTTCGTACTGGCGGCTGCTCGCGCTGATCAGACCCGACAGGATCGACGTCGGGGTACCGGCCGGGTCGACGTTCCAGGTGCCGGGCGCGATGAGCCCCTCGAGCCTGCGGTGATCGGCGCCCAGCGCCTTCACCGGCCCCGCCGCCCAGCTGGGCACCAGCAACGCCGAGACATCGGCGGCACCGGCGGCCTTCTTCAGCTCGTCGGCCGACACGCACTTGCGCTTGCCGTCCAGGTCGACGCAGGAGGCCGCTGAGATCAGGCTGAAGATGCCCTGATTGATCTTGTTGGTCTTGACGTCGGTGGTGTCGTCGAGCTGGCGGCCTTCCGGGATCACCAGGCGGCCGACCCGATTGTTCTTCTCGGTGAGCCTGGACACCGCGTTGGCGGCCGAGATCTCGGTCCGCAGCTTGTAGAAGCCCGGCTGAATCTCGGTCATCGCCTTGTTGCCCTCGGCGGCCAGGACGAACGTCTTCACGTTCGCCACGACGCCGTGATCGAACAGGGTCTGCCCGATCGCGGTGGTCGAGTCACCGTTGTGCACCTCGACGACGAGGTCGCTGCCACCGTCACCGGAGTAGTCGTTGCCCGACCCGAAGATGCCGTGCCACAGCCGGGACCCGAGGAACACCGCGCTGACCACGACGACGATGAACACCGTCAGCGCCACCATGCTGCGGCGCCGGCGGCGCTTGCGGTTGCGCTCGGCGCGGACCCGCTCGGCCCGGCTCATGCCCCGGCGGGGCCGGCCCACCGACTCGGGCTTGATGCGGGTGCTGCTGCCCCACTCGTCGTCATCCCCCGGGGCGTCGGGGCGCATGTCCTCGGCCGGCGTCACAGATCGGCCTCCTCGGACCGCTCGCGGGCGGCCAGCACCGAACGGCGCATGTCCAGCCAGTTCTGCAGGATGCCGACGGCGGCCACCTGATCGATCATCTGACGTTGCCCCTTCGCACGCACCCCGGCCTCCCGCAGCGAGCGCTGCGCGGTGACCGTCGTCAGCCGTTCGTCGGCCATCCGTACCGGAGTCGGAGCCACCCGCACCGCCAGGGCGTCGGCCACCGCGATCGCGTCCCGCGCCGAGCTGCTCGCCCGGTCCTTCAGTGTGCGCGGCAACCCGACGACGATCTCGACCGCCTCCTGCTCACCGGCCAGCTTCACGAGCCGGCCCAGGTGCTTGTCGGTCTTGTCACGACGCACCGTCTCGAGCGGCGTCGCGAGGATGCCGTCGGGGTCACACACCGCGACACCGATCCGCACCGTGCCGACGTCGATGCCGAGCCGGCGGCCGCGACCAGGGTCGTCGGCCCCGGGGCGGTCGGGCATGCGGTCGGTATCGGCCAAAGCTAGCTCCGGCCCAGTTCAGCGCGTAGCGCGGCCAGACCCGCGTCGATACCCGCTGCCCCCTTACCGGAACCCTGTGCCAGATCGGCCTTTCCACCACCACGGCCACCGACCGCGGTGCCCAGCTGCTGCACCAGTTCGTTGGCCTTGAACCCGAGGTCCTGCGCGGCGGCGTTGACGGCCACCACGTACGGCACCGACTCACCCGAGTCGGCGATCAGCGCGATCACCGCCGGCTCCGAGCCGAGCTTGCCCTTGATGTCACCGACCAGGGTGCGCAGGTCACCACCGGAGATGCCGCCGGCCATCCGCTGTGCGACGACGCGGACCTTGCCGATGACCTCGGCACCGGCCGCGGCGTTGGCGGCAGCGGCCTTGGCGCCGGCCAGCCGGACCTTGTCGAGTTCCTTCTCGGCGGCCTTGAGCTTGTCCACCAGGGTGGCCACGCGGGCAGGCACCTCTTCCGACGGCACCTTCAGCGACGCGGCCAGACCGGCCATCAGCGCGCGTTCCTTGGCCAGGTGCCGGAACGAGTCCAGACCGACGTAGGCCTCGACGCGACGCACACCCGAACCCACCGACGACTCGCCGAGGATGGTGACGGGGCCGATCTGCGCCGAGCGCTGGACGTGCGTACCACCGCACAGCTCCATGGAGAACGGTCCGCCGATCTCGACGACGCGGACCTCGTCCGGGTAGGACTCGCCGAACATCGCCATGGCGCCCATCGCCTTGGCCTTCTCGAGCTTCTCGTTGAAGGTGTGCACCTCGAAGTCGGCCTGCACGGCCTCGTTGGTGACTTCCTCGACCTGCGTGCGCTGCTCGTCACTGAGTGCGCCCTGGTAGTTGAAGTCGAACCGCAGGTAGCCCGGACGGTTCAGCGAGCCGGCCTGAACAGCGTTGGGGCCCAACACCTGTCGCAGCGCAGCGTGCACCATGTGGGTACCCGAGTGGCCCTGGGTGGCGCCGCGGCGCCACGTGGGATCGACCGCGGCGGTCACGGTGTCGCCCTCGACGAACTCACCGGACTCGACGTTGATGGTGTGCACCCACAGCGACTTGGCGATCTTCTGCACATCGGTGACCGCGGCCTTGGCGGTGGCCGAGGAACCGGTGCCGGTGATCGTTCCGGTGTCGGCGATCTGGCCACCGGACTCGGCGTACAGCGGCGTCCGGTCCAGCACCAGCTCGACACGGTCCGAGCCCTCGGTGCCGTGCGTCACCACCGGCACCCGCTTGCCGTCGACGAAGATGCCGAGAATCCTTGCCTCGGAAGTCAATTCGTCGAAACCGGTGAACTCGGTGGGACCGGCGTCGACCAGGTCGCGGTAGGCCGACAGGTCGGCGTGCGCGTGCTTGCGGGCGGCGGCGTCGGCCTTGGCGCGGGCGCGCTGCTCGGCCATCAGGCCGCGGAAGCCCTCTTCGTCGACGGTCAGGCCGGCTTCGGCCGCCATCTCCAGCGTCAGCTCGACGGGGAAACCGTAGGTGTCGTGCAGCGTGAAGGCGTCAGTACCGGAGACGACGGTCTTGCCGGCGGCCTTCGTGGCGGCCGCGGCGTCCTCGAACAGCCGCGAACCCGAAGCGAGGGTGCGGTTGAAGGCGGTCTCCTCGGCGACCGCGATGCGGTTGATGCGCTCGAAGTCGGTGACCAGCTCCGGGTACGACGGACCCATCGTGTCGCGCACGGTGGCCATCAGGTCGGACATGATCGGCTGCTCGACACCGAGCAGCTTGGCGGCGCGGATGATGCGGCGCAGCAGGCGGCGCAGCACGTAGCCGCGGCCTTCGTTACCCGGGGTGACGCCGTCGCCGATGATGATCGCGGCGGTGCGGCTGTGGTCGGCGATGACGCGGTAGCGCACATCGTCGGCGTGGTTGCCCGCGCCGTAGTGCCGCGGCGCCACCGAGGCGACCATGTCGATGACGGGACGGACCAGGTCGGTCTCGTAGACGTTGTCGACGCCCTGCAGCAGGCACGCGATGCGCTCGACACCCATGCCGGTGTCGATGTTCTGGCGCGGCAGCGGGCCGAGGATTTCGAAGTCGGTCTTGCTGGTGCCCTCGCCGCGCTCGTTCTCCATGAACACGAGGTTCCAGATCTCGATGTAGCGGTCCTCGTTGGCCTCGGGGCCACCGTCGATGCCGTACTCGGGGCCGCGGTCGTAGTAGATCTCCGAACACGGACCGCAGGGTCCCGGAATGCCCATGGACCAGTAGTTGTCGGCCTTGCCGCGGCGCTGGATGCGCTCCGGCGGCAGGCCGGCGATCTCCTCCCAGAGCCCGATGGCCTCGTCGTCATCGAGATAGACGGTGGCCCAGAGCCTTTCGGGATCGAAGCCGTAGCCACCCTCGGACACCGGGTTGGTCAGCAGGTCCCAGGCGAGCGCGATGGCGCCGCGCTTGAAGTAGTCGCCGAACGAGAAGTTGCCGGCCATCTGGAAGAACGTGTTGTGCCGGGTCGTGATGCCGACCTCGTCGATGTCCGGCGTGCGGATGCACTTCTGGACGCTCGTCGCCTTGTCATACGGCGGGGTGCGGTCGCCCAGGAAGTACGGCACGAACTGGACCATGCCGGCGTTGACGAACAACAGGTTCGGATCGTCCAGGATCACCGATGCGCTCGGCACCTCGGTGTGGCCCGCTTTCACGAAATGATCGAGGAATCGTTTCCTGATCTCGTGTGTCTGCACGTGCTGATGTCCTTCATCGACCGGGTAGTTGCCCGAATAACAGTACCGGTCGGCCTTGTGCCCAGCGCCGCCGCGGCGGACAGTTGTCTCTATCCGGTGGCGCCACCGGAGCGCCGCCCTGAATAAAGAGGGGGTGGACCGTGTTCGCACGTTCTACCACGATGATGGCGAGCCCTGATCAGATCGATGCCGGCGTCGCCTATATCCGCGACGAGGTCATGCCTGTGCTGCAGGAACTTCCCGGTTCTGTCGGCCTGTCCCTGATGGTCGACCGGGCAACCGGCCGGTGCATCGCCACCAGCGCATGGGAGTCCGAGGACGCCCTGCATTACAGCGCCGGCGAGGGCCGCCGGCTCCGCAATCTGGCCGCCGAACGCTTCGGCGGCGGCGCCCCACTGGTCGAGGAGTGGGAGATCGCCGTTCTGCACCGCGAGCGCGGCAACGGCGCGTGTGTGCGGGCGACCTGGCTCACCGTGCCGCCGGATCTCATGGAGGCCGGCATCGACTACTACCGCGACACCGTGCTGCGGCAGATCGAGCATCTGCCGGGGTTCTGCAGCGCCAGCCTGCTCGTCGACCGCGGCTCGGGCCGTGCGGTGTCGTCGGCGTCCTTCCGCACCCGCGAACTGATGGAGGACTACTGGGAGCAGGCCACGGCGTTGAAGGTCGAATCGGTGCAGGCCGCCGGGGCGTCGGAGATCGACGATTGCGCCTTCGATCTCGCCATCGCCCACCTGCGAGTGCCCGAACTGGTCTAGCGCTTGCGCCGGATGATGGCGCGCAGCTTCTCCAGCCGGCCGCCGATCTCGCGTTCGGCCCCGTACGCCGTGGGCCGGTAGTAGTCGACCCCGACCAGCTCATCGGGTGGATACTGTTGCGCCGCAACACCACCCGGGTGGTCGTGCGCGTACTTGTAGCCCTGCGCGTGGCCGAGCGCGGCGGCGCCGGCGTAGTGCCCGTCTCGCAGATGCGCGGGCACCATGCCGGCCTTGCCGGCCCTGATGTCGGCCATCGCCGCCCCGAGGGCGACGGTCACCGCGTTGGATTTCGGCGCCGTCGCCAGGTGCACCGTCGCGTGGGCCAGGGTCAGCTGGGCCTCCGGTAGCCCGATGAGCTGCACGGTCTGCGCGGCGGCCACCGCCGTCGGCAGCGCGGTCGGGTCGGCGATGCCGATGTCCTCGCTGGCCAGGATCATCAGCCGGCGCGCGATGAACCGCGGGTCCTCCCCCGCGGTCAGCATCCGGGCCAGGTAGTGCAGTGCCGCGTCGACGTCCGAGCCGCGCACCGATTTGATGAACGCGCTGACGACGTCGTAGTGCTGGTCACCGTCGCGGTCGTAGCGCACGGCGGCCTTGTCGAGCGACTGTTCGATGACCTCGACCGTCACGCGTTCGCCGGCTTCGGCGGCGACCTCCAGCGCCGTCAGCGCCCGCCGGGCATCGCCCGCCGACAGCGTCACGAGCAGCGCGACGGCGTCGTCGTCTACCTCGACGGCACCGCCCAGGCCGCGCGGATCGGTGATCGCGCGCTGCACGACGGTCCGCACGGCGTCGGCCGTCAGCGGTTGCAGCTGCAGGATCAGCGACCGCGACAGCAGCGGCGCGACCACCGAGAACGACGGGTTCTCCGTGGTCGCCGCCACGAGCAACACCACCCGGTTCTCCACGGCGGCCAGCAGGGCATCCTGCTGCGTCTTGGAGAACCGGTGCACCTCGTCGATGAACAGCACGGTCTGACGGCCGTGGATGGCGCTGCGCCGGGCCTCGTCGATCACCGCGCGCACGTCCTTGACGCCGGCCGACAGCGCCGACAGCGCCTCGAACCGGCGGCCGGTGGCCCCCGAGATCAGCGACGCCAGGGTGGTCTTGCCGGTGCCGGGCGGCCCGTAGAGGATGACGCTGGCCGCGCCCGAGCCCTCGACCAGGCGGCGCAGCGGCGAACCCGGCTTGAGCAGGTGGTCCTGGCCGACGACCTCGTCGAGGCCGGCCGGGCGCATCCGCACCGCCAGGGGTGCGGCCACGACGGAGCCGGACGCCGGCTCATCGCCGCCCCCTACGTCGAACAACCCGTCAGACACGCCTCAGGCTTACCACGCCGCACCGACCGGCGATTCAGTCGGCAGGTGCGGTCACGAAGTCGATGAGTTCCTCGACCCGCCCGATCAGCGCGGGTTCAAGGTCGTTCCAGTCCCGCACGCGGCCGCGGATGCGCTGCCATGCCTGGGCGATGTCGGCCTGGTCGGCGTGCGGCCAGCCGAGCGCCTCGCAGACGCCGTGCTTCCACTCGATACCGCGCGGGATGACGGGCCACGCCTCACGCCCGATGCGGGCGGGTTTGACGGCCTCCCAGATGTCGATGAACGGGTGGCCCACCACCAGCGTGTGCTCGCCTCCCGGACCGCGCCGCACCTGCTCGGCGATGCGCGCCTCCTTCGAGCCCGACACCAGGTGGTCGACGAGGACGCCGAGCCGGCGGCCCGGCCCGGGCTGGAACTCGCGGACGATGGCGGCCAGGTCGTCGACACCGCCGAGGTACTCGACGACCACGCCCTCGACCCGCAGGTCGTGTCCCCACACCTGCTCGACCAGTTCGGCGTCGTGGCGGCCTTCCACGTAGATGCGGCTGGCCAGCGCGGTGCGGGCCCGATGTCCTTGCACGGCAACCGAACCCGAGGCCGTGCGGGTGGGCGCGGCCGGCGCGGTGCGCTTGGGTGCGGTGAGGATGACGGGGTTGCCGTCGATCAGATAGCCGGGGCCGATGGGGAACGGCTTGCGGTAGCCGTCGAAGTCCTCGAGGACCATGCGGCCGTACTCGACCGAGACCACGGCGCCCACGAAGCCGGTCGTGGCGCACTCGACCACGAGCCCCTTCTCGGCGGCTTGCTCGGTCGAACGCTTCCTGGCGTTCGGGTTGCGGGCCAGTACATCGGATCCGTATCGGTCGCTCACGGCACCGATCCTAGGAACGATCGCGAGCCAGATCCGGTTGCGCCACCCGTGTTTTCGTCACAGACCGGTTACGGGGCCTTCTCGACCTTGATGTCACAGGTGATGCGCTCACCGTCGACCTTCACGATCTTCATGTGCGCGACGTACTGGACCTTGCGCGGCCCGGTGAAATGGCAGTCGAACTGGGCACCCTTGGTGGCCTCCACGTCGGACGGACACTTCACGTCGGTGGGGGTGAACTTGTTCTGATCCGAGACCAGCTTGACGACCTGCTTGGCGGCGTCATCCGCCTTGACCGTGGTTTTCGAGCTACACCCGGCCGGTGAAAGGGCCACCAGACCCAGTAGCACCGCTGCCCCCACCCGTACGCGAATCATGGGCGCGATCGTGCTCTATCGCCGTGGGCCGCGTCAACGCGCCGCGCGGGAGGCATTGACCTCGTCCACGGCCGTATGGATGAACCGCATCTTCTCGAGGACCGCGGCCGGCAGCACGAACGGGTACAGATCCTCTTTGCCCATCGACCGGTTGACCATGTTCAACGCCCAGGCCAGCGGCAGCCAGAGCTCGATGAGCGTGTCAAAACCGCTGGGGCCCAGCACCCGCCGCTCGAAGGTGGCGCCCGCGGGCGCGAAACCGAAGGCTGCCGCGGTGTCGAGAGTGTCCCGGATGTGCAGGTAGTGCGCGAACGTCTCGGCCCAGTCCTCCGCCGGATGCATGGTGGCGTAGGACGACACGTACTGCTGTTCCCAGCCGGCGGGCGCACCGTCGCGGTAGTGCCGGTCCAGCGCGGCCTGATAGTCGGCGTCGGGGTCCCCGAACAGGGCGGTGAAGTCCGCGACGGCCTCGGGCGACGGCTGAATCAGGCGATAGAAGTAGTAGTGCCCGATCTCATGGCGGAAGTGGCCCAGCAGCGTCCGGTACGGCTCGGCCATGGCGATCCGCAGCTGTTCGCGGTGCACGTCGTCGCCTTCGGCGAGATCCAGGGTGATGACACCGTCCTCATGGCCGGTGAAGACCTGGTGATGCTCGCTGGACAGCAGATCGAAAGCGAGGCCCTGCTCCGGGTCGCGGTCGCGGCCGATGATCGGCAGGCCCAGCTCCGCCAGTTCGACGATCAGCCGGCGCTTGGCCTGCTCGGCGGCGGCGAAGTTCGCCATGGCTTTGGTGTCGTCGTCGGCGGGCCGGGTCCGGGTCAACGCGCATGATGGGCACAGCTGCCGCACCGGCTCGATCCGCACCAGCCAATTGCATTCGGCCAGATGCAGATTCGCGCACAGCTGGTAGTCGGTCGAGGCGACCGCACCGGCATGATCGTTGTCGCCGTTACCGTCCGGTGGGGCGATCACCAGCAGCGCCATGTCGTCCAGCGAGAAGCCCAGGGCGCTACCGCAGCCCAGGCACACCGAGTTGTCGAACGCCAACCGCTGACCGCAGTTCGGGCAGTTGAAATCACGCATGCAGTGGGCCTCCCGCAATAGGTGCGACATCGACGGAGACGTCGATGATGCTGCTCTCGGAGTCGGTGTAGATGATGCCCCGCAGCGGCGGCACGTCGGCGTAGTCACGGCCGAACCCCACCACGATGTAGCGTTCGTCCACCATCTGGTCGTTGGTCGGGTCCAGCCCCAGCCAGTTGTTCTCCGGCGTCCACACCGACGCCCAGGCATGGGTGGCGTCAATCCCCACCATACGTTCCTTGCCCGGCGGCGGGTCGGTGGCCAGATATCCCGACACATAGCTGGCGGCAAGGCCGTTCGCACGCAGGCAGGCGATGGCCAGGCGGGCGAAGTCCTGGCACACTCCTTCGCGGGCTGTCAGGACCTCCGCGACCCGGGTGGACACCGTCGTCGACCCGGACCGGTAGGTGAAGTCGGCGAAGATGCGCGAGTTGAGGTCGCGCAGCACCTCGATCAGCGGCCGGCCGGGCACGAAACTCGGTGCGGCGTAATCCCGCACCTCGTCGGTGATCTCCGCGGATTGCAGATCCAGCACGAATTCGGCGGCCAGCGCACCGTCCGGCCCGGACGGCCGAGACTGCTCCCACGGTGCCAGCGCGGCTCCTGCCCCGTACCACTCGGCGGGCGGCGGATCGACCTCCACGATACTGCGCCCCGTCACGACGAGTTCGCGATGGGGTTGTGTCACATGGAAATACGAGCTGATGTTGCCGTAGGCGTCCCGGCTCGTGGAGCGGTCGGCGGGTTCGGGGTCGATGTTGAGCCGATACGACTGGCAGCGCTGCTGACCGCTGTCGCGCGGGGTGAGGAACCCGCGGCCGTACGAGCTGGTGACGACGTCGGAGTAGCGATACCGCGTGCGATGGGTGATCTGGTACTCGCGGGTCATGGCATCTGCCGCCGTTCGTCGGGACCCCACAGCGGCTGCATGCCACTCGGGAGGGCCAGATGCGTGGCCCGGATCAGCTCGGACAACTCCCGCAGATCGGCGTGCATACCGTCGAGCAGCTCGGCGAGTTCGTCGCGCTGCCCTTCGCCGGTGACGTGCTCGAGGTCGGCGGGGTCCTGACGTCGCAGTCGGGCGGCGATCTCGTCGATCATCCGTTCCGGGCGGGTCGACCCCGTCGACGACGGCAGGGCCCGCAGGTCGGCGCGCAGACGCTCGAACTGGAAGGCCAGCGACCGCGGGTTCTCCTCGTCGAACAGCACGAGGTCGGCGATGGCCGCCACGCTCACCTGTCCCAGCATGCGCCTGCGGTACATCACCGCCGACTCACACACCACGAGCACGGACTCGCTGACGGTCCGTTCGGTCTCGGCGCTGTGGGCGGTGGTGAGGGTGGCCCGCAGCAGTGCGGTCAGGCCCAGACCACGCTCGATGCGCTTGCCGATGTCCATCATCGTCCAGCCGACGTCGCGCACCATGGACTCGGCCGCCACACCGGACAGTGCCAGCATCCCGGCCAGGGTCTGGCTGGGGGCGGTGGACAGGTACGCCTCCCCCTTGGTCTTCGAATCCGGCGGCGACAGCGCCGTGCCCTGGCGCTGCCGGGCGCGGTCTGACGGCTGCAGCACCGCACGTTCGACGGCGGCCAGCACCATCCAGGTGTCGTTCGACATCTGGTCGCGGACCGCGCGCGCGGCCAGCCCCAGCCGTTCGACGGATTGCGCCAGCGAACCCGGCCGGTGCCGGTCGGCGGTGAGCGCCCACAACGTCGTCGGCGTGATGGCCAGCTGTTCGGCGTAGTCGCCGTCGGCACCGGTGTCGGTGCCGGTGATCCGGCCCAGTGCGGTCAGCAGTACCGGCACGCAGTCACTGCCGCCGAGGTCCCGCCGGTAACGGAATTCGTGGTAGCGCTCGCGGGTGACGGTGAGCAGCCGGGCGGTGAACTCGGCACGTTCGGCGTACCGGCCCAGCCAGAACAGGTCGGAGAGCACACGCGGCGAGCTCACCGCGCGGGTCGGGCTCGGCGTCATGGCCGGCAGCTCGACCGGCTGCGCCTGCACGACCGCGGCCCGGTCGGGCGATCGCACCCAGACATCCTTGGCCGCAACGGTTTCCATGCCGTAGGCGGCGTGCCCCCGCGCCAGGATGTAACCCAGCCCGCCGATCATCGGCGCGTAACCCCCGCGCTGGGCGACGGTGAACAGCCGCATCCCGACGCTGCCCGCGGACAATCCGCTGGGGAGCAGGTCCATCGGGGCCGTGGAGAACTCGGGCAGTTCCTGGCCCATCCATTGCCACGGGGCGGCGTCGATGCGGGCCGCCAGCTCGGCCCGCTGGGTGGTGGACAGGGCGGGACCGACGATCGCCGGGCCGCCCGTCACCGGCCTGATCAGCAGGGTGGACAGTTTGGTCAACAGATGCGAGCGCTCGGCGTCGATTCCGCCCCAGAAACATCGGGCGCTCGGCAGTTCCGGGGTCTCCCCGGTGAGCAGCTCGGCCAACTCCGGCAGGAATCGGGTGATGCCTGGGCTTTCGAGGATGCCGCTGCCCAGCGTGTTCACCACCGTCACCGCCCCGCGCCGCAGCACCTCGACGAGTCCGACCACGCCGAGCCGGGAGTCCGGCCGCAGGTCCAGCGGATCGGCATACTCGGCGTCCACGCGGCGCAGTACGACGTCGACCCGCTTGAGGGTGCCGAGCGAGCGCATCAAGAGGTTGCCGTCGCGCACCACGAGGTCGGCGCTCTCCACCAGTGGGAAGCCCAACACACCGGCCAGGTAGGCCTGGTCGAAGGCGGTCTCGGAGTGGCTGCCGGGGCTGAGCACGACGACCACCGGTTCGCGCGCGGCTTCCGGCGCCGCGTCGATGAGCGCCAGCCGCAGGGCCTGCGCCCAGGGCGACGCCGGGCGCGGCGCCACCTTCTCGTACAGCTCGGGCACCGCGTGCGCGACGACCCGCCGGTCGGCGAGCGCGTACCCGGCGCCCGAGGGCGCCTGCGTCCAGTCCGCGTTCACCGCGAAGCCACCGTCGCGGTGACGGCTGACGTCGCAGCCGTGCAGGAACAGCTGGTGGCGACCCGGCACCGTGATGCCGCGGGCCGCGCGGACGTAACCGGGATGGGCGTACAGCAACTCGGGCGGCAGCACCCCGGAGGTGATGGCGCGGCGCGCCCCGTACAGGTCGGTGAGCACCGCGTCGAGCAGCCGGGAGCGCTGTACCAGTCCGGATTCGAGGGTGCGCCAGTCCGCCGCGGACAGCACCAGGGGCAGGGCGTCGAGCTGCCAGGTGTCGACCACCGGCGTGCCGTCGACATCGGTGACGGTCGTGCCGTCCCGGTCGACCTGCACGTAGCTGATGCCGTCGTTGTCGACGAGCTCGCGAACGACACCACGGAGCTGGTCCAGGCCGGTCCGGCCACGGTCGCGGACGCAGTCGGTCAGCTCCTGCCAGGCCGGCCGGACCGCGCCCGCGTCATCGACCAGTTCGTCGTAACCGGCGCCGGCCACCTCGCGGACGTCGAACAACGGCTCCTGGGCCCGGTCGGCCCGGTACCCGGCCAGTGGGTCGCCGACGGGCGCCGCCTCCTCGGCCAGCTCTTGGGATCTGTGTGTACGGAGAACCATTACCGCAGAACGGTACGCACCCGGCGCAGATCGAGGATGCCCGACGCTCCGCCATCGGTGGATTGACGGGCCCGCTTCTCCCGGAGATCGGCCAGATCGACCGCGCCCGGGGTGAAGCCGATGGCCTCGAAACGGCGGCCCCGGCGCGACTCGGCCTCGACGGCGTTGACCGGCGGGGTGTCGTATGCACGGCCGCCGGGATGCGAGACGTGGTAGGTACAGCCGCCTTTCGAAAAGCCGGTGAATCCATCGACGAGTTCGAACCGCAGCGGCCCGTCGACGGTGATCGTGGGATGCAGCGCGCTCGGTGGTTGCCAGGCCCGGTACCGCACGCCGCCGACCTGGACGTCGGGTGAGTCGGTCGCCAGCAGCGGGATGGGATGGCCGTTCACGGTGACGAGGTACCGGTTCCGGTCGGCGCCGATGAGCCGGACCTGCAGCCGCTCCACCGAGGAGTCGACGTAGCGGGCGGTGCCGGTGCCGGTGGACTCCTCGCCCAGGGTGTTCCACGGCTCGATGGCGCCGCGCAGCTCCAACTCGGCGCCGTCCAGGATGACGCTGCCGATCCGGGGAAAGCGGAACTCGGTGAACGGGTCCAGCCAACTGGTGTCGAATGCGATGCCGTGCGCCCGCAGGTCGGCAGCGACCTCGGCGATGTCTTGAATGATGAAGTGCGGCAACAGGTATCGGCCGTGCAGGTTCTCCCCGTGGCGGATCAGCGGGGCCCGCAGCGGCTCGTCCCAGAACCACGCGACCAGCGACCGCACCAGCAGCGACTGCACCATGGCCATCTGGAAATGCGGCGGCATCTCGAACCCGCGCAGCTCCAGCAGGCCGAGTCGGCCGCGGGCACTGTCGGGGCTGTAGAGCTTGTCGATGCAGAACTCGGCGCGGTGCGTGTTGCCGGTGATGTCGGTGAGGAGGTGGCGCAGCGCGCGGTCGATCGCCCACGGAGCGCCCTCCGCCACGCGGTCGATCTCGGCGAACGCGATCTCCAGCTCGTACAGCGCCTCGAGGCGCCCCTCGTCGACGCGCGGGGCCTGCGACGTCGTCCCGACGAACCGGCCGGAGAACAGGTATGACAGCGCCGGATGCCGTTGCCAGTACGTCAGCATCGACACCAGCAGGTCGGGCCGGCGCAGCAGCGGTGAGTCGGCGGGCGTGACGCCGCCGAGGGTGATGTGGTTGCCACCGCCCGTGCCGCCGTGGGTGCCGTCGACATCGAAGGACTCCGTGCCGAGCCGGGCCTGCCGGGCCGCCTCGTACAAGGTCTCCAGTTGTGCGGCCTGCTCGGCGAAGCCGGCCGTCGGCGCCACGTTGACCTCGATGACGCCGGGGTCGGGTGTGACGGTCATCTGCTGGAGCCGGGCGTCCGGCGGCGGTCCGTAGCCCTCGATCACGACGGGGACGCCGATGTTCGCGGCGGCCTTCTCGATGCGGCTGACCAGATCGGCGAAGTCGTCGAATGCCGTTGTGGGCGGCAGGAATACGTACAGCAGACCGTCGCGCACCTCGGCGACCAGGGCGGTGGGAGGTGCGCCGTCGGCGCTGACGACGGTCGCCGGCCTGGCGGGGGTGTCAGCGCGCTCGGGCGCAAGCGGGTCGGTGTCGGGCACCGGTCGCGGCGGCTGCCAGCTGATCGAGTTCAGCGGCAATCGCAGGCCCGCAGGCGAATCGCCGCCGATGAGCACCAATCGCCCGCGGCGCAGTTTCCAGTCGGCGGAGACCCACCCGGTGTCGTCGTCGCTGCGGTGCAGCGGCAGGACGTGGGCCGCGGGTTCGGTGACCGCGGCATCGAGCCTGTCCGCCAGGGCTTTCCGCTGTGCGGCACCGTCGTCCGCCAGATCGTCGGTGACCGGGTCCCCGTCGGGCCGGCGGACGGCATCGGCCAACCGGGCGAGGGCGTCCTCGTAGGCCGGACGCACCTGGCTGTCCGGCAGGCCGAGCCCGTCGGCGATCTCGGTGAGCAACCGCTGTGCCGCATCCGGCGCGACCGCCGGGGATTCACCGGACCACGGATCGGCCAGCAGCGCCGCATCGGTCCACAGCGGCGTTCCGTCGGTGCGCCACATCAGACCGATCTGCCAGCGCGGCAACGGCTCGCCCGGATACCACTTGCCCTGGCTGCGCTGCACCAGCCCGTCCGGCGCCCAGGCGGCTTTCAGCTGGGCGGTGAGGGCGGAGGCGAGCGTGCGCTTGTGCGGTCCGTCGGCGGCCGTGGTCCATTCCTCGTCGGTCTGGTTGTCGATCGAGACGAAGGTGGGTTCGCCGCCAACGGTCAGCCGTACGTCGCACTCGGTCATCCGCTCGTCGATGACGGCACCGAGAGCCTGGATCGACTCCCACGCCTGCTCGGTGTACGGCAGGGTGACGCGCGGGTCTTCGTGAATCCGCGTCACCACGTTGACGAAGTCGAGGGTGGATTCGCACGGTTCGACGGCACCGGTGATCGGGGCCGCCGATTCGGGGTGCGGCGTCGCCGACAGCGGGATGTGGCCTTCCCCGGCCAGCAGGCCCGAGGTCGCGTCGAGGCCGACCCAGCCGGCGCCCGGGATGTACACCTCGGTCCAGGCGTGCAGGTCGGTGAAGTCGGCAGCGGGACCCGACGGCCCGTCCAATGCTTCGATGTCGGCGCTCAGCTGCACGAGATAACCGGACACGAAGCGCGCCGCGAAGCCCATCTTCCGCAGGATCGCGACCAGCAGCCAGGCGGAGTCCCGGCAGGAGCCGATGCCGGTGCGCAGGGTGTAGTCCGGCGCCTGGACGCCGGGTTCGAGACGGACGCTGTACCCGACGTCGGCATTGACCGCCCGGTTCAGCGCCACCAGGAAGTCGATGGTGCCGGTGCCCGGCACCACGTCGAAGTTCCGCACCCAGTCCGCCGTCAGGTCGTCGGCGTCGTCGACGGGGCGCAGGTAGGGCTTGAGGTCTTCGAGCAGGTTGTCCGGGTACGCGAACGGGACGGTTTCGGCCCATTCCTCGATGAAGAAGTCGAACGGGTTGATGACCTTGAGGTCGGCGATCAGTCCGACGGTGATGCTCAACTTGGTGGCGCGGTTCGGAAAGACCAAGCGGCCCACGAAGTTACCGAAGGCGTCCTGCTGCCAGTTGATGAAGTGGTCGGCGGGCTCGACCTGCAGCGAGTAAGCCTCGATCGGCGTGCGCGAGTGTGGTGCGGGGCGCAGCCGAACCACGTGCGGGTACACCTTGACCAGCCGGTCGAACGTGTAGCTGGTCCGGTGCTCCAGCGCCACCTTGATTGCCATAGCGATCGATCCCACCACAAGAACGGGTAGGTCGCAGAGTGGAGAAAACTAGCGGCGGCGGGCCCTGTTGTACCCGGCCAGGACCAGCACCCCCGCCGCCACGATGCCGACCATGTTGACGGCCAGCTGTCCCGCCGAGGCCAGGGCCACATCCCAGTCGCGCGTGGTGGCCGCGACCACCGACATCCCGGCCGCGGGGACCGTCGTCACCGAGATGAAGACCCCAACCAGCGCAGCCGATTTCGATGTCACCAGGGACAGCATCCCGGCGGCACCGGCCAACAGTGCCACCACGAATGAGAACGGCCCGACCTGGAAGATGAAGTCGACGTTCTGCAGTTCGTGGATGCTGCGCAACGCCACCCAGCCCAGTGCCTCGAAGGCGAGCGTGGCCACCGCTGTGACGAGCATCGCCGCCGGGAAGCCGACGAGCAGGGCCAGCGCCGCGCGCTTCGCCAGATAGCCCTTGCGCCGCACCACCGCCACCGCCAGTGCGGCCAGCGGCCCGAACTCGGGGCCGACGACCATGGCGCCGACGACGGTGATCGCCGAATCGGTCAGCACGCCGACGGCGGCCAGCAGACACGCGATGCACAGGAACGCCATGTAGGAGATGCCGAGGCTGCTCTGCTCGCGGGTGCGCAGCACCAGTTCGTCCCAGACCACCGCGTCTTCGCCGTCACCGTCGATCTCGTCCTCGGCGCGGTAGGCGGCCGTCGACAGCACGGTGTCGAGCACCTCCATCGTGATGGCGCCGTCCTGGTCGATGCCGAGCGCCCGCAGCCCGCGGATCAGTCCGTCGGCGGCGTCGCGGGCGATGTCGGCGGTGATCACGTCGCCGCGCGGATCGATCGCCGCGCCCGGGTGGGCCACCACGTTGGCGATGCCGCCGTGGTGCCGGTAGAGCTCGAGTACCGAATCGGCGAGTTCCGGCGGGGTGATCACGCGTAGATGCAGCACGGCCGAAGATTACCGACCGCGGCGGCGCGCCAGCTTCATCCCGAGCTCGTCCGGCGGCACCTCGTGTCCCTCCGCACACCGGATCTCGACGGTGGCGTCGGCGCCGCAGCCCAGGTGGGTCAGGCGCAGGCCGGTGTCGCCCAGGTGTTTCCGGCCCCACTCGAACATCGCCCACACCACCGGCATGAAGTCCGTGCCCGCCTGCGTCAGCACGTACTCGTCGCGGCTGCGCTGACCCGGCTCCTGGTAGGGCTGTTTGGTCAGCAGGCCGGCCTCCACCAGTTCGGCGAGCCGCGCCGACGTGGCCGCCTTGGTGATGCCGACCCGTCTGGCGAAGTCGTCGAAACGCGTTGTGCCGTAGTAGGCCTCACGCATGAGCAGCATGGCCGATTTGGTGCCGACCAACGACATCGTCTTCTCGATGGCGCACTGGCCGACCGCCGACCAGTTGTCGCGTTCGGCGAGCACACCCTGTAGCGCTGTCATGCGGATCACTCTACCGCTGGGTTGCTCTTGCCATACCCAGGTGTTAGATCTGGGTATAGGAAGCAGTACTCAGCGTGGAGTTACAGGAGGATTCTCATGTCGGGATACACAGACCGCGATGCCGTGATCGTCGCGGCGGTACGCACGCCGGTCGGCAAGGGCAAGGCGAACGGCGCGCTGCACGACGTCCTTCCCGCCGACCTGCTCGCCCACAGCCTGCGGTCCGTGGTGGAACGCACGGGCGTCGACCCGGTCCTGGTGGACGACGTCATCGCCGGCGCCGTCACGCAAGCCGGTGATCAAGCAGCAAATGTGGCCCGAAACGCCTTGCTGGGCGCCGGTTTTCCCGAGAGCGTGCCCGGCACCACCGTCGACCGCCAGTGCGGCAGTTCGCAGCAGGCCATCTCGTTCGCCGCGCAGGGTGTGCTGGCCGGGTCGTACGACGCGGTGATCGCAGCGGGCGTCGAGTCGATGTCCCGCGTGCCGATGGGCGCCGCCGTCCTGCCGGGCAGCAACCCGTTCGGGGTGGGCCTGGCCGAACGCTATCCCGACGGCCTTGTCCCCCAGGGCATCAGCGCCGAACTGATCGCGGCGCGCTGGAACTTCTCCCGCACCCAGCTCGACGAGTTCTCCGCGGCCAGCCACGAGAAGGCGGCCCGCGCCGCCAAGGACGGGCTGTTCGACAACGAACTCGTGCCGGTGGCCGGCCTGGCCGCCGACGAGATCATCCGGCCGGGCACCTCTGTCGAGACCCTGTCCGGGCTGAAGCCCGCGTTCTACAGCGACGCCTACGCCGCGCGCTTCCCCCAAATCCGTTGGGAGATCACGCCCGGCAACTCGTCGCCGCTGTCCGACGGCAGCGCGGCGGTCATGATCACCAGTGGCGCCTTCGCCCGCAGCCACGGGCTCACGCCGCTGGCCCGCATCCACACCATGACCGCGGTCGGATCGGATCCGCTGTACATGCTGACCGGTGTCATCCCGGCAACCGAGAAGGTGCTGGCCCGGTCCGGCCTGTCGCTGTCCGACATCGACCTGTTCGAGGTGAACGAGGCGTTCGCGCCCGTCGTACTGGCCTGGGCGGCCGACACCGGAGCCGACCTCGCCAAGACCAACGTCAACGGCGGCGCCATCGCCATCGGCCACCCGCTCGGTGCCAGCGGCGCCCGCATCATGAGCACGCTGGTCAATGCACTCGACCAGCGCGGCGGACGCTACGGCCTGCAGGTGATGTGCGAAGGCGGCGGCATGGCGAACGCCACCATCATCGAGCGGCTGTAAGACCTCCTGAATGACGCAGCCCCGGCAGTCCGTCCCCCTGTCCTGCCGGGGCTGCGGCCACGCTCAGGCGCGTACGAGCTCGAACAGCGGGATGACGCGCGACGTCTTCGCCTGGTAGTCCGCGAAGACGGGGGCCACGGCCGTGATGAGCGGATACGTGGCCTCGCGCTCGTCATCGGGCAGTTCGCGGGCGACGACGTCGTAAGCGTCCGTCCCGATCTCGATATGAGCATTCGGGTTGGCCCGCAGATTGTGGACCCAGTCCGGGTGGGTCGGGGCGCCCGCCTTCGAGCCGACGATGAGGATCTTGCCGTCGACCGGCAGGTACGCCAGCGGCGACATGCGCGGCTGACCCGACTTGGCGCCCGTGGTGTGCAACAGCAGCAGATTGCCACCCTCGAACTGGCCTCCGACCTTGCCGCCGTTGGCGCGGAACTCGTCGACGATCGCGGCGTTGAAGGCATGGAAGGACGCGGCATCCGTGAATTCGGTCATGCCTGACCCAACCTCGCGAACCGGCCCAAATGTTCCCGTCGCGGCGCGATACTTGCGTGGGAATTGACGGAGGTGCCAATGACGTCCGAAGTCGACGCCGTCGTAGTCGGGGCCGGGTTCGCCGGCCTGTACCTGATCCACAAATTGCGCGAGCGCGGCTTCTCGGTGAGCGTCTTCGAAGCGGCCGACGACATCGGCGGCACCTGGTACTGGAACCGCTACCCTGGCGCGCGCGTCGACATCCCCAGCCTCGACTACATGTTCAGCTTCGACCCGGACTGGCACCGCGACTGGCAATGGTCGGAGAAGTACGCAACCCAGCCGGAAATCCTGCGGTACCTGAACCACGTCGCCGGCAAGTTCGATCTGCGCCGCGACATCACGTTCGGTACCCGGGTCACCAGCGCGCACTGGGCCGACGGCACGTGGCGCGTGCGCACCGACCGGGGCGACGACGTCGTGTGCCGGCATCTGGTGCTGGCCACCGGCTGCCTGTCGATCCCCAAGGAGCCCGACATCAAGGGCATCGAAACCTTCACGGGTGAGACGTTTTACACCAACCGCTGGCCGCACGAACCCGTCGACTTCACCGGCAAACGCGTCGGGGTGATCGGTACGGGGTCGTCGGGCATCCAGTCGATTCCGCTGATCGCCGCGCAGGCCGCGCAGCTGACCGTCTTCCAGCGCACGCCGTGTTTTTCGATTCCGGCGCACAACGGGCCGGTGTCGGCGGAGAAGCAGGCCGCGCTGGCCGACGAGCCCGCCTACCGGGCGGCGGCGCGGGCGTCGTTCGGCGGGGTGCCGCAGGAGCGCACGCTGATTCCGACGTTCGCGGTGCCCGAGGCCTATCGCCAGCAGCGGTACGAGCGCGCCTGGCAGATCGGCGAGCTCCTCGAAACGCTCAACATGTTCTCGGACCTGATGAGCAACCCGGCCGCCAACGCGTCGTTCGCCGATTTCGTCCGTGACAAAATCCGCAGCGCGGTCCATGATCCGCAGATCGCGGAACTGTTGTGTCCCAATGATTATCCGGTCGGCGCGAAACGGCTGTGCCTCGACACCGACTACTACGCCACGTTCAACCAGCCACACGTACGGCTGGTCGATCTACGAACGCAGCCATTGGTCGGCGTCACCGAAAGCGGCGTCGAGACCGTGGGCGAATCGTTCGACTTCGACGCGCTGGTGTTCGCGACCGGATTCGACGCCATCACCGGTGCGGTGACGGCCATCGACATCGTCGGGCGCGACGGACTCACACTGAAAACCAAATGGGCGCAAGGCCCGTCGACCTATCTCGGTCTCACCACCACCGGGTTCCCGAACCTGTTCCTGATCACCGGACCGGGCAGTCCGTCGGTGCTGTCCAACATGGCGGTGTCCATCGAGCAGCACGTCGAACTCGTCGCCGAGACGGTGGCATATCTGCGTGAACACGGCTTCGACACCATCGAACCGACGCCGACCGCCGAAGCCGGCTGGATGCAGCACGTCGCCGACGCCGGCGCCATCACCATGTTCCCGCAAGCCAATTCGTGGTACGTCGGCGCCAACATCCCCGGCAAGACCCGGGTCTTCATGCCCTACGCCGCGGGTGTCGACTTCTACGCCGCCGCCTGCGCCGACGTCGTCGGACGGGACTACCTCGGGTTCGAGCTGACCGGGCCGGCAGGTTCGCAGTGTCATGACGGTGTGGTACGGCGGCTGCAACCCGACGTTCAGATGGTGCTGGACATGGTGGCGGCGATGAATCCGCCTCCACTGGAATCACTTCCGGTCGACGTGGCACGCGCCGCCATGGTCGAGGCGAATGCCGCCCGGCCGCCGGGCCCGGACGTCGGTGAGATTGTCGACGGCCGATTCCCGGGTGCCGCAGGCGAACTCGACTTCCGGCTGTACCGGCCCGCGACGCCGCGGCCGCACCCGGTGGTCGTCTACTTCCACGGCGGCGGCTGGGTACTGGGTGACGCGGCATCCGACGACCCGCTGTGCCGCGATCTGTGCGTGCGGGCCGATGCGCTCGTCTTGTCGATGAACTACCGGCACGCCCCGGAACACCCGTTCCCCGCGGCCATCGATGACGGCATCGCCGCGCTGCGGTGGGCGGCCGCCAATGCCGCAGCCCTCGGCGGGCTCCCCGACCGGCTCGCGGTGGCCGGGTGGAGCGCCGGCGGGAACATCGCCGCGGCCGTGTGCCAATGGGCGCGCGACCACGGCGGCCCACACCTCAGCGGCCAGCTCCTGCTGACGCCGGTGACCGACGCGCAGCCGTACCCGTCGTACGAGGAGAACGCCGATGGCTACGGGCTCACCACACCGCTCATGCAGTGGTTCGCCGAGCTGTACGACGGTCCCGCCGACGATCCGCGGCGGTCACCGTTGCGCGGCAACCTGGCCGGCCTACCACCGGCGATGGTGGTGACCTGCGAGTTCGACCCGCTGCGCGACGAAGGCAACGCCTACGCCGCCGCGCTGGCCGCGGCCGGCGTGCCCACCGAGCACGTCCAGGCCCGCGGCCACACGCACCTGTCGACGACGATGGTCGACCTCGTCGTGTCCGGCGCGCCGATCCGGGCGCAGATGGCCGAAGCCTTACGCGCTTTTCTCAGGCTTGAAGTCGATCCCTGACTCCTTGCGCTGCTGCGCGGTGATGGGCGCCGGGGCGTCGGTCAACGGGTCGACGCCGCCGCCCGACTTCGGGAACGCGATGACGTCGCGGATGGAGTCGACCCCGGCCAGCAGCGCGGTGATGCGGTCCCAGCCGAAGGCCAGGCCGCCGTGGGGCGGCGCGCCAAAGGTGAAGGCATCCAACAGGAATCCGAACTTGTCCTGCGCCTCGGCCTCGTCGATGCCCATCATCGCGAACACCCGCTCCTGGACATCGCGACGGTGGATACGGATCGAGCCGCCGCCGATCTCGTTGCCGTTGCACACGATGTCGTAGGCGTCGGCCATGGCCGCGCCGGGATCGGTGTCGAAGGTCGCGATCGAGTCGGGCTGCGGCGCGGTGAACGCGTGGTGCACCGCGGTCCAGGCACCCGAACCGACGGCGACGTCACCCGATGCGGTGGCGGCGTCGGCGGACTCGAACAGCGGCCAGTCGACCACCCAGGTGAACGCCCACGCGTTCGGATCGATCAGGTCGAGGCGCTTGGCGATCTCGATGCGCGTCGCGCCCAGCAAGGCGCGGGCGCCCTTGGCCGGGCCGGCCGCGAAGAAGATGCAGTCCCCCACCTTCGCGCCGACGTGCTCGGCCAGACCGGCCCGCTCGGCGTCGGTGAGGTTCTTGGCCACCGGGCCACCCAGCTCGCCGTCCTCGCCGACGAGCACGTAGGCCAGGCCCTTGTGGCCGCGCTGCTTGGCGAACTCCTGCCAGCCGTCCAGCGTGCGTCGCGGCTGCGACGCCCCGCCCGGCATGACAACCGCACCCACGTACGGCGCCTGGAAGACCCGGAACGGGGTGTCCTTGAAGTAGTCGGTGCACTCGACGAGCTCGACGGCGAAGCGCAGGTCCGGCTTGTCCGAACCGAAGCGGCGCATGGCCTCCTCGTAGCTGATGCGCGGCAGCGGCAGCGGCAGGTCGACGCCGATCAGCTTCCACAGCGCCGCCACCACCTCTTCGGCCACGCCGATCACGTCGTCGGCGTTGACGAAGCTCATCTCGAGGTCCAGCTGGGTGAACTCGGGCTGGCGGTCGGCGCGGAAATCCTCATCGCGGTAGCAGCGGGCGATCTGGTAGTACCGCTCCATGCCCGCCACCATGAGCAGCTGCTTGAACAGCTGTGGGCTCTGCGGCAGTGCATAGAACGAGCCCGGCTGCAGACGCGCGGGGATCACGAAGTCGCGGGCGCCTTCGGGGGTCGACCGGGTCATGGTCGGCGTCTCGATCTCGACGAAGTCGTGCTTGTCGAGCACGGCACGAGCCGCGGCGTTGACCTTGGAGCGCAACCGGATTGCGTTGCCCGGGCCTTCGCGGCGCAGGTCCAGATAGCGGTACTTCAGGCGCGCTTCCTCGCCCGGGGTCTCGTCGAGCTGGAACGGCAGCGGCGCGCTCTCGGAGAGCACCTCGAGCGTCGTCGCGTTGACCTCGATGTCACCGGTGGCGATGTCCTTGTTGGCGTTGCCTTCCGGCCGCACCTCGACGATGCCCGTGACCAGGACGCAGAACTCGGCGCGCAGCCGGTGGGCCTGCTCCAGAACGGCGGCGTCGCGGAACACCACCTGGGAGACCCCGGAGGCGTCACGCAGGTCGATGAAGATGACGCCGCCGTGGTCGCGCCGGCGCGCCACCCATCCGGCGAGGGTCACCGTCTGACCGGCATCGGTGGACCGCAACGAACCGGCGGCGTGGCTGCGCAACACGAAAATCTCCTCTGACGTCTGAATCGACCGCTAAGTCTAGAGGGGAGCCTCGACCGGTATTTTGGCGACAGTGAGCTTCGCCCTCGTGGGACCAGGCGCTATCGGATCGACCATCGCCGCGCTGCTGTACGCGGCGGGCCGCGACATCGTGTTGTGCGGCCGAACTGCGCGTGCACAGATCGAGGTGCGGCTGGACGGCAGCGCGCCCATCGTCGTACCCGGCCCGGTGCACACCGATCCAGACACCGTCACCGGACCGGTCGACGTGGTGCTGCTGGCGGTCAAGGACACCCAGTACGCCGCCTCCGCCGAGTGGCTGGCTCGCTTGTGCGGTCCGGACACCGTGGTCTGCGCGCTGCAGAACGGTGTCGAACAAACCGACCGGCTGCGGCCCTACTGCCCCGAATCCACCGTCGTACCTGCGGCGATCTGGATCGCCGCCGAGACCCGGCCCGAGGGCTGGGTGCAGGTGCTGAGCGCCCCTCGACTGGTGCTGCCCGATGACGCGGCCGCGGCCCGCCTGGCGGCCGATCTGGAGGGCAGCGGGATCGCCGTCGAGCTGGACGCGGACTTCCTCAGCGCGGCGTGGCGCAAGCTGCTGGTCAATGCCGTGGTGGGGTTCATGGTGCTGTCCGGCCGGCGTTCCGGCATGTTCCGGCGCGACGATGTCGCCGCCGTGGCCCGCAGGTACCTGACCGAGTGCCTCGCGGTCGCCCGAGCCGACGGCGCGACGCTGCCCGACGGTGTCGTCGACGAGATCGCCGACATGCTCAAACAAGCGCCCACGGACATGGCGACCTCGATGCTGATCGACCGGGAGGCCCGCCGTCCGCTCGAGTGGGACATCCGCAACGGCGTCATCCAGCGCAAGGGTGCCGCGCACGGCATCCCCACCCCGATCAGTGACGTACTGGTGCCGCTGCTCGCCGCGGCCAGTGACGGACCGGGTTAGCGCTCACCGAAAACCAGCGCGACCAGCTGGTCGCGGCTGTTGACGCCGACGCGCTGACACGCCCGGAAGATGTGCCCTTCCACCGAGCGACGGGACATCCCGAGCCGCTCGGCGATGGCGGTGTTGCTCAGCCCCTTTGCCGCCAACCCGACGATCTCGCGTTGCCGGGCGGTGATCGCCGGCGGAGTGGCCGCGGCCCGTAGGGCCGGGGTGTCGGCGCCACCGCACTCGGCCGCCAGCCGCGCGGCGGTGCTCGCCGCGCCGAGTCCCGATCCACGTAGTCCCGCCTGCTGATAGACGGCAGCGGCCTGCGCGGCCGCATCGGCGGCCGCCACCCGGTCACCGAAGTACTCGTAGAGCTTGGCCGCCGCCACCAGGCCGTCGCCGTCGGCCGCGGCCAGCGCGACGGCGTGCGCCGCGGCGGCGGCCGCACGCGGTCCCCGTACCGTCAGCGCGAGCTCGGCGAGCCGGGATGCGGTGGTGCGGTCGCCGAATTGCGTCGCCGTCTGCAGCAGCATGACCTCCCAGCCCAGCCGGCCGAGCTGACGCTCGCGCGCCGCGGCCGTGCGGGCTATCGAAATGGCTTCGGACACAGCACCTTCGGCGGCGCACACCCACGCGCGGGCCAGGGTGCGGTCAGGATCACGGGCACAGGCGTCCGGGTCGGCCCGCCACCACGGCGTGGCGGTGAATTCGCGGCGCGCGTCCTCGGCACGGCCCGACATGGCGTCGGCACTGACGAGCCACAGCCGGGCCAGCATCTTGCGCATGCTGCCGCCGTCCCGCGCGCTGAAATCGGCGAGCGATTCCAGGCACAGCCGGTGCGCGTCGGCCAGCGCGCCCCGGCTGATGGCCGACAGTCCCGCAACGAAGGCGTGCCACGATTCGGCGACCTGCCACGAGCCCTCGATAGGGACGTCGACGGTGTCGCGGCGGATGCGCGCGATGGTCATGTCGGCCTGGTCAAGAGTGCCGGCCAGCCGATGCATGTGCAGGTGCAGAAATGCCAGCGGTAGCCGCAGGTGCGACACCTCGGGACTGGTGTCGGCCAGCCGGTAGCCGGCCTCCGCGACAGCCTCGACCTCGTCGATGCGGCCCAGCTCCCCCAGACTGCTCACCAGCGCCCACGTCGAGAGCATCCGCGCGACGGGTTCGGCGGCCGCATCGTCGACCACTCTGCGCGCCTGCTCGATGGCCGCAGCGGACCGGCCGCGCGCCACGTCGATCGACGCACGTAACGCCAGTGCCGTCGCCGCGACCGTGGCATCGCCGGGCGGTATCTCGCTGTCGAGTTCGGCTTCGGCGCGGGCCGTGTGGCCGAGGATCACCGCGAAGTTCAGGGCGCGCAGCAGGGCCACCTGCACCCGCAGCGGGCCCGAGGTGTCGGCGGCGAGCCGGGCGAAGATGACCTCGGCCTCCTCGCCACGTTCCTGCCAGATCAACGCCAGCGACAGCGCGATGTCGGCTTCCACGCCGCCACCTGCCGCCACCGCGCGCTCGGCCAGTGACTCCGCGAGCCGCATGTCGGTCAGCTGGATCGCCGCCGATGTGGCCGCGTTCAGGATCGCCGGGTCGGGGGCGCGATCGGAGTTCAGCGTCAGCACCGCGCGGCGGACCAGATCACGCGGATCGGTGGCGGGACGCGCCATCAGCGCCGCGGCGATCCGCCCGTGCAGGCGACGCATCCGCAGCGAGTCGGTGCGGCGCACTTCACCGAGCATCGGATGGGCCAGCCGCACCGAGGCAGGCGTCGTGCTGCTGTCGATGCGGATCAACCCGAGCGCTTCGGTCTCGGTGATGGCATCGGCATCCGTGACCGCTGTCAGGGTCTCGATGTCGAGTGGTTCGGTCACGGCGAGGGCGTCGAGCACATGGCGCGCCGCGGCCGGGATCTGGCCGATCCGGGTGGTGAGCAGTTCGGCGAGCGTGGGTGTCAGCCGCGGCTGGCCCTGCCACATCCACACCCCGGATTGCTGCGTCAACCGGCCGGCGCTGACCTCGGTGTCCAGCAGGTGGCGCAGATACAGGACGTTGCCCTGCGTGTACTGCCACAGCTGTTGCACACACCGCGAATGCACCGGCCCGCCCAGGATGCGCTCGACCAGTTTCGCGATGGCCGTCGCGGAAAGTGGTTGCAGCTCAATGCGTTCCAGTACATCGTCTTTCCAGATCGCGGTGATGGCGTCGGGAGCCGGTTCACCCGATCGCAGCGTCAGCACCACGGTGGCCAGCTTCCGCGAGACGAGTTGATGCACGGCGAAAGCCGACAGATCGTCGAGCAGGTGCGCGTCGTCGACACCGACGACCACCGCACCCGACGGCGCGGTGCCGATCACCCCGTCGATCACCTCACGGACCCGCCGCAACGGATCGGGGCCGAAGTCACTGGCGATGTCGGCGAACGCACCCAGCGGGATGCTGCGGGCCGACGCGGTGCCGGCAATCCACCGCGAGCGCCCCGGTGGCCGGCAGGCCGTGACGACTTCGCGCGCAAGGCGGGTCTTGCCGACGCCCGCGGCGCCCGACAAGACGATGCCGCGGGCCCGGTCCGGGCGCCTGATCGCGGTCTCGATAGCCCGCAGTTCCTCGGCTCGTCCATGCAGGGGCCATTCGTGGATCACTGACGGATCACCTCCGGCGCGCCCCAGCCCCAGCAAACTCACATCATTTGCACCAGATGCTGCCAGGTTCGCCGAGGGCAAACAATAGCTGCGCTAGATGATTGGGGTAGGGCCTTACCCCAGTCCCGTGCGGTCGGCCGCCTTACCGTCCAATCACCGGCGCAATTGCCGGCGGTGGGCGGAGGCGGAAGGGGCGAACCATGGGTCATGCCAACCACATCGGGCGAATCGGGGCGCTGGCGGTGGCATTGGGCATAGGACTGGTCGTCGCGCCCGGAGTGGCCTCGGCCAAACCGGCTCCGTCTTCGCCGACATCGGACGGCCCGGGCACCACCGCGCCCACCGCTCCCGGTCAGAACATGGCCGTCGCCACCAACGGCGTAACGCGGGTGCAGAAGGGCGACGCCATCGCGATTTCCGACGGCAAGGGTTCGAAAGCCATCGCCCGCGGTGTGGACGCGACAGCGGTCGCATCGAACGGCTCCACCGCGATCGCACGCGGCGACGGCGCCACCGCCCTCGCCAACGTCCGCGCATGCGAAACCTGCCTGGCCGGCGGAGGAAACAAGGTCACCGCCAGCGGCACCGGAGCCACGGCCACCGCAAGCGGAACGGGGAACCGCGTCCTTGCCTCCGGCGCCGGCAGTACGGCCACCGCCACCGGTGTTGACAACACGGTCACGGCCTCCGGTTCCGGCAGCGAGGCCACCGTCAGCGGGTCCGACAACACCGTGCGCGCCTCCGGTATCGACAGCGAGGCGACCGTCAGCGGCTCCCGCAACACCGTCGACGCCACGGGTCTGGACAGCACCGTCTCATTGATCGGATCCGACAACAGCGTGGCCGCGACCGGGGCCCGCAATGTCGTCGTCGTGCGGGGTTCGGACAACGACGTCACCAGCAGCGGCAGTACGAACACCGGCACCGTCACCGTGCGAGTCACCGGCGACCACAACGACGTATCCACCGACGGCGTCGACAGCGGCGCCTCGGTCAGCGGCGACAGTAACGATGTGGCGACCGTTGGCCCCCACAGCTCTGCCTACGTGGTCGGCGACAGCAACACGGCAAGCGCCATCGGCGACCACACCACCGCCTGGGTCGAGGGAGATCACAGCACGGCCGACGCCCTCGGCAACTACAGCAGCGCACAGGTCTACGGCGACGGGAGCTCCGCCCAGGCCGGCTTGACATCGACAGATTTCGGAAACAGCGTGCAGGTGAACGGGAACAACAGCGCGGCAGAGGCCGGATACGGTTCGTACAACGATGTCGACATACTCGGCAATGACAGCACCGCCGTGGCTGTCGGCACCTCCAACACGGTCAGTGCTCAAGGTCCAGACAGCCACGCCGTCGCCATCGGTTCCGGCCACGATGTCGAGTCCGGGCCGGGCGAAACCGTCGTCAATCCCTAGCTCAGCAGCCGCCGCACCTCGTCGTCGCTGACCTGATCGAAATCGCGGTAGGACTCCCCCACAGCCGCAAAGGGCGTCGGCATGTCGGCGCACACCACGTCGTCCGCGATTCCCATGAGCTGGCGGCACGCCGCTTCCGTACCGACGGGCACCGCGACCACCAGGGTCCGCGGCCCGCTCTCCCGCAGCACTTCGGCGGCGACGCGCATGCTGGCGCCGGTGGCCATGCCGTCGTCGGCGAGGATCACGGTGCGCCCCTTGACGTTCGGCGGTGGCCGACCCTGGCGGTAATCGGTTTCCCGCCGTTGCAACTCACGGCCCTCGGCTTCCGCGACCTCGCACAGGGTCTGCTGCGAAATCTTTAGTGGCCCAACGACATCCTGATTGACGACGACGTGACCGCCGCCGCCGATCGCACCCATCGCGTACTCCTCGTGGCCGGGGACACCCAGCTTGCGGATGATCAGCGCGTCCAGCGGCGCGTCGAGGGCGGCGGCGATTTCCCGGGCGACGGGAACACCGCCACGGGCCAGACCGAGCACGACGACATCACGCCTGCCGCGGTACGCCGTCAGCAGACCGGCCACTACGCGCCCCGCTTCTGCACGATCACGAAAGACGCGCCTCGAATCATGGTTTCGCGTACCTCCGATCCTATTCCCATCAGCGCTTTTCAGTGGTAATCCGTAATTGACAGGGCCATACAAAAACCGTTCGAGGAGGCAGAAGTGAAGGTCACCGGAACAGCTGTTGCGGTTTTCTCGGTCATCGGCATCGCCAGTGCGCCGATCGCGTCGGCCGGCTATCCACTCGTCGGCAAGCTCGGCAGCGCCATGACGATGACGGACAGCGTCGGTCAGGTCCAGCTGAGCTGGCAGGTCTCGGACCTCAAGCCCAGCTCTGATGTGATGCCGGGCTACCGGGTCGCGGGAAAGCTCTGGGAGGCCACCGCCACCGTTCGCGCGCTGAGCGGCCCGGTGACACCTGGCATTTCGCAGTTCAACGCCGTCGCGCCGAACCAGGCGGCCTACCGCGTGCTGTGGATGGTCGCGAGCCCGATCAACATCAGCGGCGCGACCATTCCGCAAGGCGGCCAATCGACGGGAAAGATCCACTTCGACGTCACCGGCCCCGCTCCCACGACGGTGACGATGAACAACGGCATGGAAGACCTGATGGTCTGGACTCCGTGAATCAGTAGACACCCTGTTCTAGGGTGTCTACTCATGAAGACCTACCAGTGCGAGCCCGTAGGCGTCGACTTCATCGACAGCGCACCGTTCCGCTTCGTCAGCAAAGTCGATCTGGCGATCAAGCCGGAGCAGTTGTTCGAGGTCTTCTCGGATGAGACGTCCTGGCCGCGCTGGGCGACGCTGATCACCAACGTCGAGTGGACCAGCCCGAAGCCGTACGGCGTGGGCACCACCCGCACGGTGACCATGCGCGGCCACATCATCGGCGACGAGGAGTTCATCGCCTGGGAACCGTTCTCCTACATGGCATTCCGATTCAACACCAGTACCTCGAACATGCTGTCGGCGTTCGCCGAGGGCTACACCGTCGAGGAAACCGCCGATGGTTGTCACCTGACGTGGGTAATGGCGATGAAGCCCAAGGGCCTCGCCGGTGAGCTGGGTATGCGGGCCGGCCGCCCCATGATGGCATGGCTTTTCCAGCGGTTCCTGCACAACCTGCGCCGCTACACGGACGAGCGCTACGGCGCGTAGAGCCCTTCCCAGACCTCGCGGCGCGCCCGGTCCGGGTCGTCGATGGTCTCGTCGCGCATCGAGCCGATGACCCGCGTGGCCCGGCGGTCGGTGTCGTAGGTCGGCCAATTCGCCAGTGCCGCCGTCGCGAAATCCAGCCAGGTGCGCTGCATGCGCCGGCCGACGGACGGCTGTACCTGTCGCCCGAGCGGATGCAGCATGCGGCCGAGGTACGAGCCGTAGCTGTGCTGGATGTGCACGATCTCACTGCCGTGCGTGGCGCCGAGCCCCAGCACTTTCAGGGTCCAGGTGGTGTGGTCGAACCGGTAGGCGTGCGTCGGCGCGTGCCCGCTGTAGGCGTCCGCGAACGCCCATGTCGGAGCGCCGAACATGACGTCAGAGCCGATCGCGATCAGCGCCCGGCGCCGCGGGTAGCTCGGATAGGCCTGCAGCACAGCATCTTTGGCGTCGGGCGCGACTCGCCTGAAGTAGTCGTCGACCATGGGCACCGTGGTGGGCAGCATCGGTGGTCGGCCCCAGGCGAACATCGATGCCTCACGGCTGTTGGTACCCACGATCAGCGGGACCTTGGCCACGGCCCCGGCCCGGGCGGCGAGCACCGGATGCGCGGGCAGCAGGTCGACGCCGTAGGTCAGTCCGTAGGCCAGCTTGGGACTGTTGGCCGCGCTCTCCCCCTGCAGTTGGCCGGCGGCGCGGCGCAGCTGGCGCTGCGGCAGCGCGGCGATCTCGTCGACGGGGACGTCCAACCGGCGGACGAACTCGTGCGCCTGGCGGGCCCGGGTCTCGCGGTCGGCGATGAGCGGCAGCGCCGGGCTCTGCGCGATGGCCCGGCCGAACAGCCCGTCGGCGGCGGGGCTGGCCAGCAGCGCCAGCACCGATGTGGCACCCGCGGATTCGCCGAAGACGGTGACCTGGTCGGGGTCGCCGCCGAACGCGGCGATGTTGTCCCGCACCCATTGCAGGGCCGCGATCTGGTCCCGCAGACACAGGTTGTCATCGAATCCGGGGCCCAGATCGCCGAGCTCGAAGCCGCCGAACACGCCGAGCCGATAGGTGACGTTGACGACCACCACGTTGCCGTTGGCCGCCAGCCGGGAGCCGTTATAGAGCTGCAGCTGGCCGGCCCCGAACACGAACGCGCCGCCGGGAATCCACACCATCACCGGCAGTGTGCCTGTCACGTCGGGTGACCAGACCGTCACGGTCAGGCAGGCCTCGTCACGCATCTTGGGGTCGTCGCGCCCGCCGCCGACGAACGACTTGCCCTGCGGCGGGATGGGTCCGTGATCGATGGCGTCACGAATGCCGGACCACGGGATCAGTGGTTGCGGGGCGCGGAACCGCAACGGCCCGACGGGCTGTTCGGCGTAGCCGACACCCCGCCAGACGTACACACTGCCTTCCGTGGTGCCCCTGAGGGCGCCGGCGCGGGTGTGAACGATGGTCGAACGGTCGATGGTTTCGGGCTGGACGGCCACACCGCAAATCCTAGTGTGGAAAGCTGGCATCCAGTCGTATTCGAGGCCCGGACGGAGCGGTGATGTCCTTCAACGAAGGTATGCAGATCGACACGAGCAACACGTCGACCAGCGGGGGCGGTGGCTTCGGCGGCCGGGGTCTCGCGATCGGCGGCGGGATGGGTGGCTTGGTGATCGTGGTCGTCGCCATGTTCCTCGGCGTGGATCCCAGTTCGATTCTCGGTCACCAGAGCCAGGCGCCCCAGTCCAGCCAGGGATCGAGCGCCTACGACCTGAGCAAGTGCAAGACCGGCGCGGACGCCAACAAGTACCTGGAGTGCCGCATCGTGGCCACCGGCAACTCCGTGGACGGCGTGTGGTCGCAGCTGCTGAAGGGCTACACGCCGCCGAAGATCCGGCTGTTCCGTGGGCAGGTCAACACCGCGTGCGGCCCGGCCGACACCTCTGTGGGCCCCTTCTACTGCCCCGGCGACAAGGTCGCCTACTTCGACACCAGCTTCTTCCAGACCCTGGTCGACGAATTCGGTTCCAGCGGTGGACCTTTGGCACAGGAATACGTGGTGGCCCACGAGTACGGCCACCATGTGCAGAACCTGCTCGGCGACATCGGCAAGGCGCAACGCGGGCCGAAGGGCGCCGAGGGCAACAGCGTGCGCACCGAGCTGCAGGCCGACTGCTACGCCGGCGTGTGGGCGCACTACGCGTCGACGGTCAAGCAGAAGAGCACCGGCGTGCCGTTCCTGCAGCCGTTGAGCGACAAGGACATTGCCGACGCGCTGTCGGCGGCCTCGTCGGTCGGTGACGATCACATCCAGAAGCAGGCCACCGGACGTGTCAACCCGGAGTCGTGGACGCACGGCTCGTCGGCCGAACGGCAGAAGTGGTTCACCACCGGTTACCAGACCGGTGACCCCAAGCAGTGCGACACGTACAACGCACAGAATCTGGGCTAGGCCGCAGAGTTGATCCGCGCGATGTGGACGTCGCGGGTGAAGATGCGCAACCCATCTGGTGTCGGTGGCGCGGTTGAGGTGTAGACCGCGCCGGTCGGGGTGGTCAGCGCGATGGTGTGCCGGCCGTACCGGTCATAACTGGCCGCGGCCTGCCAGCCCGGTTCTTCTTTGACGTAGTTGCAGTGCTCGCACAACCCATCCCCGTTGTGCGCACTCGTCGGCCCGCCCTTGTCATGCGGCGTGACGTGGTCGGTGTGCCGGATCCGCGCATTGCAGTACGGGGTCCGGCAGATCTGGTCCCGCAAGCCGATGAACGTCGCGAGCGCCTTCGGGAACGCCCGCGCCCTCGACTCCATCGCCACCAGCTTGTTGGTGCCCGGCTGGGCATACAGACGACGCAACACCGCTTTCGCATCGGCGGCCGCGGCCAGCACCATGTCGCGAGCCAGGGCCGCCGGAATGGGCCCGTACCCGTCCAACTGCGCGGGCGCCTCACCCCCGGTCAGCAGCGTCGCATCCGAAAGCACCAGATTCACGGCCACCGGCACCGGCGACTGCACCGGATCGCGCCCCGTGACCCGCTCCACCACCACATCGGCCATCACCTGCGCACGGCTGCGCTCCGAGCCCGCCGCCACCACCGACGCCGCCTCGCGGGAGAGCGCCTGGCGCACCAACTGCCCCTGGGCGGCCGGCAGCAGCACCGTCATCGACATCATCCCGTCACCGGCCACCCGGAACCGCACATGCCGCGAGGCCCGTGCCCGCGTCATCTTCTCCGCCACGGTCTGCTGATCCAACTCATACGCGATCCGCGCGGCCTCCGCCGACACCTCGGCGTTCCCCAGCCCCGCCAACGGGGCCGGGTCCCCGCACAGCTCGACATCCAGAAGCCGGCGATCCAACGCCGACAGGTACGCCGCTTCCTTGGTGATCAGTTCGGCCCGATGCTCCGACAGCACCCCGGATTCCAAAGCGGCCAGCGTGCACGGCATATCGCCCACCAGTGTGCGGGCCATCGCCATCAACCGCTCACCCCGATGCGGAGACTCCCGCCGAGCCAGCCCCACCTCCGAGCCCAACGCGGCCCGCGAGACCCGCGGCCCACCCGCTCTCGCGGCGGCGACCCGCCGCGCCTCCAACGCGGCCGCCAACCGGGCCTGCTCCGCCGCCGCGGCAGCCTTGACCTGCTCGAGCTCGGTCATGCGACCCAACAACGCCGCCTCATCAGCGTCGGGGGCCAGCATCAGGCTTTCGCTCATACGTTCGAATGTACACCGCACCCCCGACAAGTGCCACCGCCACGATCGGTTTCCCGAATCGTTGACCACATTGAACAAATTTCGTTAATGTGTGCAAATGCCCGCAAAGCCGCCGACACCGCGCACCATCTCGCCGGCACTACTGGAAGCCACCGCGGAGACGCTCCACCGTTTGGGCCCAAGGCAATTCAGTCTCACGGCCGTGGCCGAGGCCGCCGGCGTCTCCCGCGGCACCGTCTACAACGCGCTCGGCGGTCGTGACCACGCCATCAGCGTCGCGCTGGACCATCTGGCCTCGACGTTCGTCGACGGCATGGCCGCCGAGATCGACAAGCAGTCCACACTGGCCGACCAGGTCGCCGCCGCGGCCGTCCTGATCTGCGCGCACCGGCAGAGCTCGCCCTCAGCGCCACAGAAGGGCATCAACGAGGGCATCGTCGTCCTGCTGCTGCGCAACATCGGTGAAGACCTGATGAAGCGCGCCGTCGAGCTCTGGAAGCCACGCGTCAAGGCCGCGCAACGCGACGGTGAGATCGGCCCAGGCGTCGACCCGGCGCGCGCCGGCGAGTGGATCGTCCGCGTGCTGCTGAGTTTCGAACTGCTCCCGCCCATCGGCGTCAATCTAGACAATCCCCGCGCCATCCGGCGCTTCGTCACCGACCACATCATCAATGGACTCAACGGAGAGGCACCATGACCGCACCCGACCACGAAGTGGTCATCATCGGCGCTGGGCCCGGCGGCATCGCCTCGGCTCACCTGTTGCAGCAGAAAGGGATTCACGACTTCGCCATCGTCGACCGCGGCGACGACTTCGGTGGCACCTGGCGCGACAACCACTACCCCGGGCTCGCCGTCGACATCCCCTCGCTGTGGTACCAGCTGTCGTTCGCGCCCAACCCCCACTGGTCCCGATTCTTCGCGCCCGGCCCGGAGATCTACGCCTACCTGCGCGACACCGCCGACAAGCTCGGCCTGCGGCCGCACCTGCGCGCGAACTCCGAGGTGCTGCGCCAACAGTGGGACGACGACGCCGGCCTGTGGCGGCTGTCCATCCGCAACCAGCCGGATGTGACGGCCCGGTTCCTGATCAGCTCGGTCGGCGGATATGTCAACGCCAAGAACGTCATCGACATCGACGGCATCGAAGACTTCCAAGGCACCATCCTGCGCCCCAACGACTGGGACGACGACTATGACGTCCGCGGCAAGCGCGTCGCGGTGATCGGTACCGGCTCCAGCGGCGTGCAGATCACCGGGGCACTGTCCGGGGTCGCCGCCAATCTCGATGTGTACCAACGCACTCCGGCCTGGGTACTGCCCAAGATCGACTTCGACATCCCGCAGTGGATGCAGCGGCTGCTCAAGGTGCCCGGTATGGTCAGCGCCGCCAACGCATTCGGTCGCCTGCTGATGGATGTGACCATGGTCGTGCCGATCGTGCACGTCTTCTCCCGGCTGCCCCGCAAGGTGCTGACCAGGCTCATGCCCCTCTACGACGGCAACAGCCGCAACCTCTACCGGTTGCTGCTGCGGTCGACCGTGCGGGACCCGGCGACCCGCAAGGCGCTGCTCCCCCGGTACGGCATCATGGCCAAACGCCCGGTGATCTCAAGCTCGTTCCTGCCGGCGCTCAACCACCCGGACACCCACCTGATCACCACGCCCATCGAGCGGATCACCCGCGACGGCGTCCGCACCGTCGACGGCGTGGACCACCCGGCCGACCTGCTGGTCACCGCCACGGGCTACGAGCTGTGGACCGATCCGGAGACGTACCGGCCCGGAACCATCTTAGGCTCCAACGGTTTCGACCTTGCCGAGTACTACCGCGCCCACGGACTGCACGCCTACGCCGGCACGGCGCACCCCCGGCTGCCCAACCGCTGGGAGATCGTCGGCCCGCTGGGATATGTCGGGTTCGCGTGGATGGACTATGTCGAAACCGTTGCCGCCCATGCGGTTCGGATGATCACTGAAGCCCGCCGCCGGTCGGACGCACCTGTCGTGGCGGTGAGCAACGACGCGTTCCACAAGTGGAACGCCCTGATGGACCGCCGCGGCCGGACCGCCCACACGTACTACACCCGCAACCCCGAGCTGCGGACGTACTTCGTCAACTCTCAGCACGAAACGCCCTACTACCGGCCGCAAACCATCACCGCCGCGCGGATTTTCGCGCGTCGATCGCCGCTCACCGACTATGAGTTCAGCGACGTCCAGGCCGCCACGATGAGTGAGGAGCTCAGCGCATGATCGATCAACCACTGGCCGGCAAGGTCGCGTTCGTCACCGGAGCGGCGCGTGGACAGGGCCGTTCGCACTGTGTGCGGCTGGCGCGAGCCGGAGCCGACATCGTCGCCATCGACGCCTGCGCGCCGGTGGCCGAGTCCAACGGGTACGAGCCGGCGACGCCCGCGGATCTGGCCGAGACGGTGAACCTCGTCGAAGGCGAAGGTCGCAAAATCTACGCCAAACAGGTCGACGTCCGGGATGCCGAAGGCCAGCAGCGCGTGGTCGCCGAGACCATCGAGCAGTTCGGGCGGCTGGACATCGTGGTGGCCAACGCGGGCGTGCTCAACTGGGGACGGCTCTGGGAGATTTCCCCACAGCAGTGGCAGGACACCCTGGACATCAACCTGACCGGCGTGTGGCACACCATCCGGGCTGTGGTGCCGGCGATGATCGAGGCCGGCAACGGTGGGTCGATCATCGCCACCAGCTCGGCGGCCGGCATCAAGGCGGTGCCGGGTTGCGGGCACTACTGCGCCAGCAAGTTCGGCGTCGTGGGCATGATCAACGCGCTGGCCGTCGAGTTGGGCGAGTTCGGCATCCGCGTGAATTCGGTACACCCGTACGGCACCGACACCCCGATGGGCAACGACGTGTCGATGTACCAGGTCCTGCAGGATCATCCGCAGTACATCCACAGCTTCTCCCCCGGCGCGCTGCCGACGGACTCACTCATCAAGCCGGACCAGATCTCGGACATCGTGGTGTGGTTGGCGAGCGACGCATCATCGTTGGTGACGGCGGCGCAAATCCCGGCAGACAAGGGTTATCTCAAGATCTGACCGGGTAACCTCAGTCGCCATGGCGAAGTCGAACGCCGAGGTGGCAAACAACAGTCTCGACGCGCAGGCGCGCGCCACACAGTTCATGCGCTCGGCCCTCGACATCCTCGGTGAGACCGGCCGCACGGAGTTCACGGTGCTCCAGGTCGTGGAGCGCTCGAAGACGTCGTTGCGGGCCTTCTATCAGCACTTCGCCACCAAGGACGAGCTGGTGCTGGCGCTGATCGACGCGATGCTGACCGAGTTCACCACGACGTGGCAGGCCGAGGCGGCCGAGCTGAGCCCCGGGGACGCGCTGCGTGAGCTGGTCGACCGCATCTGCGTGCCGCCCGCGTCGAGCACCCAGGACCGCATCAATCGTGGGCTGACCTTCTACCACGACCGCCTGGCCGAAACGATGCCGGACGACTACGGCCGGGTGCTCACACCGTTGCACGCGCTCATCGTCGACATCGTCGAACGCGGAATGACCGATGGCACCTTTGCTTCCGGCCTCGACGTCGAAGCCACGGCGGCGCTGGTCATGCAGACCATCTTCGGCGCCCTGCGACTGCGTGCACTGGGGCCGGGCCTGGACCTCACGCCGATCGGCAGCGAGCGCATCTACGCGTTCTGCCTGCGCGCGTTGGAAAACTGATGACTTCTGGCCCTGTCTGAGCCGCTTCGCGGCGGGGCAATGTGGGCACATGATGAAAACCGCCGTTGCGCTTGGGGAGATCGAGGACGCAGTTCATTCGGCCTGCCGGGCACCGTCGTTCCACAACAGCCAGCCGTGGATCTGGGTGCTCGAATCGACAACCTTGCGGCTTTTCCTCGATCCCGATCAGTTGGTGGACACCGACAGCTCCGGCCGCCAGGCCTTGCTGAGCTGCGGCGCGGCCCTGGACCATCTGCGCGTGGTCATGGCCGCGCGCGGCTGGGAGATCCTGGTGGACCGTTTTCCCAATCCGAACAACCGCCACCACCTGGCAGATATCGAGTTCCGCCAGTCGGCCGGCGTCACAACTGCCCAGCGCCGGGACGCCGACGCCATCGCGCGTCGACGTTCGGACCGGCTGCCCTACGACCCCGTCGAGAACCTGGCGGCGTTCGAGATGCTCCTGCGACTGGCCGTCGAGGACCGACCCACTCACGTCGACCTGATCACGCCGCAGCAGCGGGACAAAGTAGCCGAGGCCTCCCATCTCGCCGAGGCGCTGCGCATGTACGACACGTCATACCATGCTGAATTGGCTTGGTGGACAGCTCCTTTCGGGGCAACCACCGGAATTCCGCACAGCGCACTGGTTTCGGCCGCGGAATCGGATCGGGTCGAGGTCGGACGGACTTTCCCGGTGACGCATACCAAAGAAAGACGGCAGCACAGCGGCGACGATCAGGCCACCATCGTGGTGATCTCGGCGTTCGACGACACCCCGCAGAGCATCCTGGCCTGTGGCGAGACGTTGTCGGCGGTGCTCATCGAAGCCACCGCCGCCGGGCTGGCGAGTTGCACCCTGACCCATGTGACCGAGCACCCTGCCACCCGCGACATCATCGGTACGCTCACGGGCCATCCACTACCGCAGGCGCTGGTCCGGATCGGCGTCGCGCCCGAATTCGACGATGTGCCACCGCCGACACCGCGCCGCCCCTTGTCGGACGTCTTTCACGTCCGGGCCGGTTGACCCCGACGTAGGCTGGGTTCATGCGCGCATGGCGAGTGCGTGAGCCCGCGCCGATAGCGCGCGGTCCACTCGAATTCGGCTCCGTCGATGTCCCCGCGCCCGGTGACGGTGAAGTGCTCATCGCCGTGCGGGCGTGCGGTGTGTGTCGCACCGACTTACACATCGCCGAGGGTGACCTGCCGGTGCACCGACCGCTCGTCATCCCGGGCCACGAAGTGGTGGGCGAGGTGGTGGCGGTCGGCGAACACGCCCACCCGCAGCTCGCCGTCGGTGATCGGGTCGGGGTGGCCTGGCTCCGGCACACCTGCGGCAGCTGCCGATTCTGCCTCCGCGGCGCCGAGAACCTGTGCCCGCATTCCCGCTACACCGGCTGGGACGCCGACGGCGGCTACGCCGAATTCATCACGGCACCAGCCGATTACGTCCACCGGCTGCCCACGGGATACACCGACGCCGAACTGGCACCGCTGCTGTGTGCCGGCATCATCGGCTATCGGTCGCTGCTTCGGGCCGACCTACCCGCCGGTGGCCGGCTCGGAATCTATGGCTTCGGCGGCAGTGCCCACATCACCGCGCAGGTGGCGCTCGCCCAGGGCGCCGAGGTGCACGTCATGACCCGCGGCGAGGCTGCCCAGCAACTCGCGCTCGACCTCGGTGCCGCCTCGGCCCAGGGCGCCACGGCGCGGCCACCGGTCGCCTTGGACGCCGCGATCCTGTTCGCGCCCGTGGGTGATCTGGTGTTGCCGGCGCTCGAAGCCCTCGATCGTGGCGGCACCCTGGCGATTGCCGGCATTCATCTCAGTGACATCCCCGAACTGAATTACCAGCGCCATCTGTTCCAGGAACGCCAGGTGCGGTCGGTGGCATCGAACACGCGCGCCGATGCCCGGGAATTCCTCGCCTTCGCCGGCACCCACCACATCGATGTCACGGCCCCGATCTACCCTCTCGACCAGGCAGACCGTGCCCTGGGCGATCTGGCCGCCGGACGTATCTCGGGCGCCGCGGTCCTCCACGTCGGCTGACTCAGAACAACGCAGGCTGCACCGCCCCGGCGGACACTGCCGCCGGGGCGGTACGCACGGTGTCAAGTCTGTTCGCCCGGCCGCCCAGGCCGTATCGCGCGACCAGTGGCGCGGCCCGATTACGCAACCGTTCGCGGTACTCCGGTCCGAGATACGCACCGCGCCCGTACAATTCGCGATACTTGGGCAGCAGTTCGGGATACGTCGAGCCCAGCCACGCCAGGAACCAGCCACGCGTCGCGCCGCGAAGATGCAGTCCGAAGACCGTCACACCCGTGGCACCGGCCGCCGCGATGCGCGACAGCAACGCCTCCAGATGCGCCTCCGAGTCGGTCAGGTACGGCAGCACCGGCGCCACCATCACGTGGCAGTCGAGCCCGGCCGCCGTAATGGCCGAGATGAGCTCCAATCGTGCGCCCGGCGTGGGGGTCCCGGGTTCGACCGACCGGTGCAGATCGGGGTCGAGCATCGCCAGCGACACCGAGACGCTGACCCCCACGCGGGTGCCCGCGTCGACGATCAGTGGCAGGTCGCGGCGCAGCAGCGTGCCCTTGGTCAGGATCGAGAACGGCGTTCCCGAATCCGTCAGCGCCGCGATGATTCCCGGCATCAGCGCGTACCGGCCCTCGGCGCGTTGATAGGGATCGGTATTGGTACCGAGTGCGACGGCGTCACGCGTCCACGACCGCCGAAAGAGCTCCCGCCGCAACACTTCCGCGACATTCGTCTTCACGATGAGTTCCCGGTCGAAGTCATTTCCGGAGTCGAAGTCCAGATACTCGTGCGTGGGCCTGGCGAAGCAGTACCGGCACGCGTGCGAGCAGCCACGGTAGGCGTTGACGGTGTACCGGAACGGCAGATTCGACGCTTCCGGCACTTTGTTCAGCGCCGACTTGCAGAGCACCTCATGGAACGTGATGCCGTCGAATTTGGGAACCCGGACGCTGCGCACCAGACCGAGCCGTTCCAGGCCGGGTAGCGCGCCGTCCGCCTCGGCCCGCGCCACCGTCTGCCCGTCCCACCGCACACTTCATTCGAACAATTGTTCGATGCTTTGTCAAGTCTCGCTGGGTCCGTCGACGAGCAACAGATGGTCGATCGCGCTGACGGTGTCAGGGGCGAGTCCTTCGCGAATGACGGCGTCCAACAACCGGGCAGCGACCGTCCTGAGCTTCACCTGGGTGGCTTGCGAGCGCCATTTCAGAATCTCGAAGGCACGGTCGGCGTCGATGCCGTACGCCGCCATGAGGACGCCCTTGGCCTGGTCGATCACGGCGCGCGACTCCACCACCGAGGCCATGGCCGTGGTGAGGTCGGACTGGATGCCGGCGGTGACATCGATGTAGTAGCCGTGCGTGCCGGTGACCTCACCGTCGTCGTCGGTCATCCGGTCACTGACCACCACCACCCAGTGGATCCTCCCGTCGGCGTCGACGATGCGGTGCCGGCTGCTGAACAACCCACCCGTCTGCACCCGCTCGAGAATCTCGGCGACCTTGGCCCGGTCGTCTGGATGCTTGTGACTCAACAGCAATTCGGTGGTGGGCTCCACTTCCCCCAGCGCGTAGCCGTGCATGCGGGCCACCTCTTCAGACCACACCCACCGTTGTTCGGCGAGATTGAACTGAAAGCTGCCGACATGCTGCTCAGCGCCGCCGCTGAACACGGCGGCGACGTCCCAGGACTCGGACTCGGCGATTTCGCCGTCGGTTTCACTCATGTCGTTATGTGGTGGCAGGTGGCCGTAATCATCGTAACTCCCTAGCGGGATTGTCCGCCTCACTTGCCGGGTACGCGGCCCACATGACGCATATCGGTTACTTCCTCTGCTGTGAACAGTTCAATCCCCACGACCTGATCGCTCAGGCCAGACGAGCCGAGGAAGCCGGATTCCACGCGCTGTGGGTATCAGACCACTTCCACCCGTGGAACGACGAATAGGGCCAAAGCCCCTTCGTCTGGGGCATTCTGGGCGCGCTGTCCGAGGTGACGGCACTACCCGTGACGACCGCCGTCACGTGCCCGACGTTCCGGATACATCCCGCAATCATCGCGCAGGCCGCCGCGACAGCCGCCGTGCAGCTGCGCGGCGGCTTCCGGCTCGGAGTCGGCAGCGGAGAGGCGCTGAACGAGCACATCCTCGGCGACCCGTGGCCCTCGGCCGGTGAACGGCTGGACCGACTCGCCGAAGCGGTCTCGCTCATCAGGGCTCTGCACCGCGGCGAAGAACTGAACCACGACGGCCGCTACTTCCACGTCCAGGACGCGCGCATCTACACGCTGCCGGACCACCGCATACCGATCTATATTTCGGGTTTCGGCCCGCAGGCAACCCGGCTGGCAGGGCGGATCGGTGACGGCTACTGCATCACCATGCCCGACGCCGATCGCGTTGCGCTGTTCCGCGAGGCCGGCGGCGGCCGCAAGCCGGTGCAGGCCGGGATGAAGGTCTGCTGGGACCTGGACCCGGAATTCGCGGCCGACACGGCGCACCGTTTGTGGGCCACCGAGCAGCTACCGGGACAACTCAACCAGATTCTGCCCAGGCCAACGGATTTCGCGTCCGCCGCGAGCCTGGTGACGCGCGAGGCCGTCACCGACGCGATCGTCTGCGGACCCGACATCGACGCCCATGTCGCCCAGTTGCGCAAGTACGTCGACGCCGGCGTCGACGAAATCTACGTCCAACAGATCGGCCCGGACATGGACGGCTTCTTCGACGCCTGGGGGCGCGATGTACTACCGGAATTCCAGGAGTCGGCTTACGCCTGAGCCGCGGCCTGGCGCTCGGTGTGAGCACCGCCGGTGGCCAGCTCGCCGCCGGCGGATTCCAGGTGGGCGCGGACGAACCACTGGAACTTCTCCAGTTCGGCGACCTGACCGATCAGCATGTCCTGCGTGACCAGATCGAGCTCGTCCAGTTCTTCGATCGACTTACGCGCGTCCTTGATGACGCCGTCGTAGACCAGGTCGAGCGCCGCGAGGTGCGCTTGCGCGGTGTCACGGCCGATCGAGTAGTCGTCCCAGGTGCGATGTTTGAGAATCGCCCCCGGCGTACCGTCGGGCGACGCGCCGAGCGCCGCGACGCGTTCGGCTGTCTGATCGGCGTAACCCCGCACCAGCTCGACCTGCGGATCGATCATCTCGTGCACGCCAATGAAATTGGGGCCCACAACATTCCAATGCACGTGCTTGAGCGTGAGATGCAGGTCGTTGTACGTGCTCAGTTGGATTTGCAGCAGTTCTCGGATCCGGCTGCTCTGCTCTTCGGAAAGCCCTGGAATGGTGAATTCGCTCATTGGTTGCCTCTACCCCTACGGCATCGGGGGCAAACACCGTTTAGTACCAGGGCGACCCGGGTACCGCCCCGGGGTGACTGCTGTCGAAGTGCCGTTGACGCCGCAGCGGCCGTTCCCGGCGCGCCGCAAGAGTTTGGGCGCTGTCCTGTACGGACTCGTCAGCACGACCGATCACAAGCTGATCGGCCAGATGTACCTGGCGGCGTCGTTCGCGTTCTTCTTCAGCGCCGGGATCATGGCATTGCTGATGCGCACCGAGCTCGCCACGCCCGGTCTGCAGTTCTTGTCCAACGAGCAGTACAACCAGCTGTTCACCGTGCACGGCACCTTGATGCTGCTGCTGTACGCGACCCCCGTCGTGTTCGGTTTCGCGAATCTCGTGCTGCCCCTGCAGATCGGCGCACCGGACGTCGCCTTCCCCCGCCTCAACGCGCTGTCGTTCTGGCTGTTCCTGTTCGGTGGGCTGATGGTGCTGGCCGGATTCGTCGTGCCCGGCGGCGCAGCGGATTTCGGGTGGACGGGGTACACCCCGTTGTCCGACGCTGCCCATTCGCCGGGGTCCGGTGGGGACCTGTGGGCCGTGGGCCTGATCGTGTCCGGACTCGGCACCATCCTCGGTGCGGTCAACATGATCACCACCGTGGTCTGCATGCGCTGCCCCGGCATGACCATGTTCCGCATGCCCATCTTCACCTGGAACATCGTGGCCACCGGCGTGCTGATCCTCCTCGCCTTCCCGATCCTGACCGCGGCGCTGTTCGGTCTGCTCGCGCAGCGTCACCTGGGGGCGCACATCTACGACGCGGCCAATGGCGGCACGATCCTGTGGCAACACCTGTTCTGGTTCTTCGGGCACCCTGAGGTGTACATCGTCGCGCTGCCGTTCTTCGGCATCGTCACCGAGATCATTCCGGTGTTCTCGCGCAAACCGATATTCGGTTACACCACACTGATTTACGCTACGTGGGCCATCACCGTGCTGTCGGTCGCGGTGTGGGCGCACCACATGTTCGCCACGGGTGCCGTGCTGCTGCCGTTCTTCTCGTTCATGACGTTCCTGATCGCGGTCCCCACCGGCATCAAATTCTGGAATTGGATCGGCACCATGTGGAAGGGGCAGTTGACCTTCGAGACGCCGATGCTGTTCTCGGTCGGCTTCCTCGTCACCTTCCTGTTGGGCGGACTCTCCGGCGTGCTGCTGGCCAGCCCGCCGCTCGACTTCCACGTCACGGACTCGTATTTCGTTGTGGCGCACTTCCATTACGTGCTGTTCGGCACCATCGTGTTCGCCACCTATGCCGGCATCTACTTCTGGTTCCCGAAGATGTGCGGACGGCTGCTCGACGAGCGCCTCGGCAAGCTGCACTTCTGGTTGACCTTCATCGGCTTCCACACCACGTTCCTCGTGCAGCACTGGCTGGGCGATGCGGGCATGCCCCGCCGCTATGCGGACTACCTGCCCGGCGACGGCTTCGACGCCCTCAACCTGGTCTCCACCATCGGGTCCTTCATCCTTGCGCTGTCGGTGCTGCCGTTCGTCTGGAACGTGTTCAAGAGCTGGCGCTACGGCGAGCCCGTCGTCGTCGACGACCCGTGGGGCCACGGCAACTCGCTCGAGTGGGCCACGACCTGCCCGCCGCCGCGGCACAACTTCACCGAGCTGCCCCGAATCCGTTCGGAGCGGCCGGCTTTCGAGCTGCACTACCCCCACATGACAGAACGGATGCGTAACGAGTCGCACGTCGGCCGGTGACGGTCACCGTCAGCCGGTGCTTTCGCGTTCTTCGAGACCGACGGCCTCCCGCAGTTCTTTCTCGTCGTCGCGAATGCTGTCGTTCTCGTCGCCCAGGTGGTGCATCAAATCTGCCAGGGCGTCGGCGACGGCGTTGAGCTTGTGCTGAATCGCGTCATCCGAACGCCGCTGGGTGTTCTGCAGCAGGGCGACCAACAGGAACGTGATGATCGTCGTGATCGTGTTGATGACCAGCTGCCAGGTGTCGACGGTCATGAGGGCGAACGTCGGCGCCCAGACGATCACCAGCAGCACGCAGGCCAGGAAGAACCAGGCCCGGGAAACGATTTCGGCCGTGCTGGTGGCGAATCGGTCGAACGGGGACACCTTGCCGGTGACACCGGACGGCATCACGTCAGCGACGGCATTATCGGAGGCGGTCATGGCGCGTCCTTTCCTGAGCACCGTTGTTTACCCCGGAAGGTTCGGAGACAAACTCACCAGGAACTCCACCAACATGGCCGTTCGACTTGGCATGGGACGCATCGGATTCGAATACACCCAGCGATCGTCGGTCAGCGGGCGCTCGAGATCACGTCCCGTACCCGGTCCAGCATGGCTGCGAACGGCCCGACGATGAGGTTCGCGACCGGGGACTCCACACCGGGGTGTGGCCTGGTCGGTGCGACCGCTTCGGCGAGTTTGGCGATTTCACCCATGCGCTGGAGTTCCGTCTGCGACAGCTCGGTTCCGAGCTTGGCGAACTCCTCGGCCTCCTCATGCTCGGCGTGCGCGATCACCGCGTCGCGGAGTTTCGTCAGCTTGGTGGTGAACTCCTTGCTATCGACATCGAGCGATTCCACTTCGGCGAGAAGCTTTTTCGCCTCGTGCTCCTCTTCGAGCCTGGCGTCGACAACCTTCGCGCCACCGGGCAGCTTCTGCTTCGCGCGCGGATGGACGATCTCTTCCTCGGCCGTTTCGTGCACCGCGAGGAGCCGGCGCAGATCCCGGAACGACCTCGCTCTCTCGTCGCCGGTCAGCACCAGGGTCTCCGTGAACAGTGACTTGATCTGCTCGTGCTGATCAGTGAGGAGATCGATCACATCAGACGGGGTTTTGAGGGCATGCGAAGCCATATTTCCTCCTGTGGGAACGTCTTACGCGCCCGGGCTGTGAGCGCGTCCCCCACCGGTTACCCGGTGCGCCGGAGGTCAAACGGGCCAGTGGTGCAGCGACGGGCACCCCGCCGCCCAGCTGGACAGCATGTGATCGGCGAGCCGTCCCTCGATCGCGTCGAAGGCCCGGATGCCGAACACGATGTCCAGTTCCAGGCCCGGCTCACGCGACAGCAGGTCTGCCACGACGTCCTTGCGGACCACCTGTTCGTGAACCGCGTCGGCCTCGACATGCTCGCGATAGAAGTCGACGCACGGCCGCGGGGCGCCAAGTCGCCTGAGGCCCTTGACTATTCGCTGCGATGCCGGCGACGAGGTCAGTTCGGTCGCGGCGAAATGGCCGACGGCCGCGCCGCGCAGGTGACGATGCAGACCGAACATCGACATGAGGTTCACCGCGGCCAGCGTGCTGCCCGTCGCGTTGCCGAGGTAGTGCAGGTAGTCGCTGCGCAGATCCGCGGCGTCGAGCAGATCGGCGAACAGGCGCTGGTGCATGGTCGCGTAGCCGCCCCGACCGCCGTATTCGTCGTATTCCACTGCCACCAGCGCGGCTTTCGCGCGTCCGGTCAACCGCGGAATGATCCACGACTGCGGGTCGGCTTCCTTCAGGTGGTACAGCGACCGGTGGACGAAGTACTCCTGCATCTGCGGCCACGTCGCCTGATCTTGCAGGTACACAGACAGACTCGAGTCATCGACAAGTTCGGTGTCACAGCGATTCAGCTCGGCGTGCGCCGTACTGTCGGGGCTGATGTCACCGACGAGCTCCCGGACGGCGGCGAGGAATCGCTCCTCGAGACGATGGCGAACATCGAGGAGCGCGGGGTTCCATTCCCACTTCTCGTCGGTGCCGGTGAAGCCCCGGTAATGCAGCTCGTAGCAGACGTAGAGCGCCAACTGCAGGTCGAGTCCGAAGGGATCGGTGTTCGCGAGTAGTGGTAGCTGTATCCGCGCCAAATACTGCGTGGGCAGTCGCTCCCCCAGCAGTCCGGTCACCACACTCGACAATGGACCGCGCGGATCCGGCAGCAAAGGCTGAACAAGTTCTTCTGTGCACATGAGACCTCCCCGATACCCGCAGGCACGGGCAGCTAAACCCGCTGGCACTGCGGCTCACGGGGTGTAGGCGTCGGCACGGCGGGTGTAGAACCGCGCTGCGCCGGGCATTAGAACGTCGAGGACTTATCCCCAGGAGGCATCCCATGAAAGACCCCGTCGACCATGCTCGCACCACCCGGCCGCATGCCGGCGAATCCTTCAAGGACGGCACGAATGCTCCGGGTCTGGTGGCTCTTGCCCTCGCAGTTGCCACCCTGGTCGTGAGCCTGTACTTCTTCGCCGAGGCTCAACCGGACACAGGTGGAGTGACGCTGGCAATCGCGGCCGTGCTGGCTGTGGTGGGTGGCGCGTGGCTCTTCACGCGGCACCGCCGCATCCGGCGCCGTGAGCTCGACTATCTCCACTCGCATCCTGGTGAGCCGCGGACGCCGCCGACGAGCTGACTCGGAGCCGGGATATCTCCCTTGCCGCGCAGTCGATCTCGCCCGGCCCCTTGAACACGAAGTGTTTTCCGGCGGGCGGGCCGGGTATCTGCTCTGTCATGACACCACAACAGTTCCCGGACGCAGTTCCCGACGCGGACGCCGTCGAGCAGTCGCGTGACGTCCACGAACAGGTCCTCGACGATGAAGCAGCGGTCACCGGCAGCGACAACCCACCGACGGAGGCCGCCCCGCACGATTGGGTGGAGCAGACCACGGACGTCGAAATAGACGCCGATGAAGACGATTTCGGACGCGACGCCTGAGATGGACACGCCGCTCGCCTATCCCGCGCCAGGATGATGTTTGGGCGCAAGCCGCACGGGAAATCCCTGCTCCATGATCATTCGTAGGATCGCCCGCCCGCTTCTTGCCACCGCGTTCATCGGACAGGGCGTCGAAACCCTGTTGAACACCGACTCCGGCGCCGAGGCCGTACAGCCGGCGCTCGACGGCCTGAAGGACATGCCGGATCCCGTGGCACGCAACGTGCCGTCCAACGCCGTCGCCGTGGCGCAGGCGACCGCGGCCGCCCAGGTCGCCGGTGGGCTGCTGCTGGCCACCGGACGCATCCCACGCGTGGCCTCGGCGGTACTCGCCGCGACGGTGATTCCGGCAAACCTGGGGCACCACATGTTCTGGACCGAGAACGATCCCGAGGCGAAGGCCGCCAAGCGCCGCGGCTTCCTGGCCGACCTCAGCCTGCTCGGCGGTCTGATCCTCGCCTCGGCGGATACCGCCGGAAAGCCGTCGCTGGGCTGGCGGGGACGGCGGGCCGCGCAACGGGCAGCCGAGGCCCTCTCATCGACCGTCCCATCGCGGACGGAAGTCGCGCTCGAGCACGGCCGTGAACTCGCCGGCGTCGCGCGCGAGAAATTGGAGGACGGACTGGAAAAGGCTGCCCCCTATGCGGAATCGGCCTACCGGAAAGCCAGCGCGCGTGCTTCTGAATTGGCCGACACCCTAGGAGACGGCTTGGAAAAGGCTGCCCCGTATGCGGAATCGGCCTACCGGAAGGCCAGCGCGCGTGCTTCGGAGCTGGCCGACACCGCAGTCACTACCGCGAAGAAGGCGAAAGCCCGGGCCTGAGGCCCGGGCTTTCGCCCCCTCGCGTCGTGTCAATACCAGTAACGGCGTCCGGCGACGGCATGACCGGCCGCCCCGAGGAGCCAGAAGACCGCGCCCACCACGACGAGCACGATGCCCAGGACCCACAGCAGATACACGTTGAAGACGAAGCCCAGGATGAGCAGGACTACTCCCAAAGCAATCATGATGATCGTTTCCTTATCTCAGACGCGGCTTACCGCATCGCACTTGGTTGTGGCAGTCGGCAATCGACGACCTTCGGATTGACCCCGGCGTAGTTCAACGGCCCAGCGACCACGGTCAGCGCGATACGCCCTGCCGAGCCGCAGCTGGTGTCGCCGCCGCGGAAATAGTCGCGCTGCCAAGCTGCCAATACACCGATCAGCAGCCAGACCACCACGATGACGCCCACGCTTCCTCGCAACATGGCTCCTCCTACACAGACCTCTCTGGTCTCATGAAAAGAAGTACCCATGGGCGCGTGATGGCAAACTAACGCGCGGGAAAGCCGTCACTGGTCCAGCCGAAGACGTGTCGCCAGCTCGAGGAACGCCATGGCGAAGTCGTTCCCGGCCACCAGCTCTCGAATGCGCGGCCAGTCGAGCTGCTCACGGACAGCGCGCACCGCCGGCAGCAGCGGAGCGAAGTCACAGTGGTGCTCATTGAGGGTCAGCAGCTTCTGAGTGATCACCGCATCGGGGGTCAGCACCGGCATCGAGATGGCCAGCACTTCACGCACCACGGCGCCGGCGAGCAGGGCGGAGTCCACCGGCACACCGTTGAGCCGGTGCAGGACGTCGACGAGGACGCCGTCGACGTGCGCCTTGAACAGCCAATCCTCAGGTGTCCGCTCGATGTCGAAGCCGTTCTGCCCCAGGATTTTCACCGCCGACTCGGTGTCCTCCTCAGGCACGACGAAGTCGACATCGTGATCGGGCTCCGGGGCGCCGTGGACCCACAGGGCGTAGCTGCCGGCAAGGGCGAAGCTCTGGGCATTGGCCTTGAAGGCACTCGCCGCGGCGCGCAGTGCATCTCGCAGTTGGGTGCGCTCAGGACACATGACGGACCGCGCGATCAAAGCCGGTATTCGCGGGTATCGAGACATCATGACTTCGATGCGCCTCGCGACCTTCAACATCCTGCACGGCCGCACCGTCGGCGACGGCGTCCACCTCGACAGGCTGCGCCGCAGTATCAGCATTCTCGACCCGGACATCCTGGCGCTGCAGGAAGTGGATTTCGACCAATCGCGTTCCGGCCGAGCGGATCTGACCGCCATCGCGGCTGAAGTGATGAACGCGGTCTCGCACCGGTTCGTCGCCGCCATCACCGGAACGCCGGGCGCCACCTGGATCGCGGCCACCGGCGAGGAACATCCGGAATCGGCGGCATACGGCATCTCGCTGCTCTCGCGCTATCCGGCGACCAGCTGGCAGGTACTGCGGCTGCCGCGGATACCGACCCGCTTTCCGATGTATCTGCCGGTCCCCGGAAAAGTGATGATCGTGCACGAGGAGCCCCGCGCGGCGGTGCTCGCACGGCTCGATACGCCGTTGGGCGCCATGACGATCGCCGGTACGCACTTGTCGTTCGTGCCCGGCTGGAATCGGCATCAACTGCGGCAGCTGGCCCGTACCGTTCGCGCCCTGCCGGGGCCGCACATCATCGCCGGCGACTTGAACATGGCGACAGGGCCGGCGGTGCGCTGGACGGGCATGCGCCCGCTCGCGTGTGCCGACACCTTCCCGGCCGAAGAACCGACTCAGCAGCTCGACCACCTTCTCACCGACGACCGGCAGCTGACCGTGCTCCGACATGCCACCCCGCGGGTGGAACTCTCGGATCACCGTCCCTTGGCTGTCACCGTGACCCGGCATTGACGGTAGTTACCCGTTCCGGCGGCATCAAAACCGTTCACCTCGAGCCGCGTTACCGATTCGATGCGTTTGCCGATACAACTTCGCGGCTATATCGGAGAGGTTGAATCCAGAGAGGAAGCCCGATGCTGAGCTCCGAAATCTCCCGCGAGTGCGCAAACGTATATCTACCGCAACATGATTCGCGACTGCTGATCGATACCATGCACCACTGCTGCCACCCGGCGGGTATGCGCGTCGCGGACCTGTGTACGGGAAGCGGGGTGGCAGCGATTGCTGCGTCCGGTGCCGGAGCAGACAGCGTCGTCGCCTTCGATACGTCACGCGCCGCCATCGCGGCGGCCCGCGCCAATGCTCGACTCGCCCAATCCCCGATCGATGCGCGGCTCGGTTCCTGGTCGGCGGCACTGGAACTCGAGCCGTTCGACCTGGTGCTGTGCAACCCGCCGTACGTGCCGGAGCCCGCGAGCCGGGAGCCGGTGATCGTCGGCGCCGGCGGCCCGCCCACATCGTTCAATGCCGGTCCCGACGGCCGACTCATCCTCGATCCGCTCTGCGCCGCGGCACCCGCACTGCTCAAGCGCGGTGGCACACTGCTCATCGTTCAGTCCGAGTTCGCCGGTGTCGCGAGCAGCGTCACCGCCTTGCGGGACGGCGGACTTCAGGCCGCTGTGGTGGCGCGCCGGACCATCCCGTTCGGGCCCGTGATGACCGCACGGGCACGCTGGCTGGAAGACACCGGTCGCTTGACGCCCGGACGACGCACCGAAGAACTGGCCGCCATCAAGGCGGTGAAGCCATGAGCCCCAGCCGAAGAACCGTGCGCATCGTCCCCCGCGGCCCGATGTTGATCCAGGGACCGGTCGAGGTCGAACTGGAAGACGGCACCCGGGTCTGCTCCGACAGATTCATGGTCGCCATCTGCTGCTGCCAGCGCAGCAAAACGTATCCGTGGTGCGACACCAGCCATCGGCGACAGAACCGTTCTGCCGCCGATGGCCGAAAGTCCGGCGTCGATCAGGCGCAACCCACTTGAGCTCGCAAATCGCGCAAGGTGCGGTCCAGTATCCGTGACACATGCATCTGGGAAACGCCGATCGAGTCGGCGATCTGACGCTGCGTCATGGCACCGAAGTACCGCAGATAAAGCACCTTCTGCTCGCGTCGAGGCAGCGCCGCCAGCAGGGACCGTACCGATTCGCGATCCGTCACACGGTCGAAGCCGGCGTCCATCTCACCGAGCGAGTCACCCAGCGCCTGCGCGCGCGCATCGTCGTCGCTGACGTTCACGTCGAGCGACTGGGGCTGATACGCCTTGGCTGCCACGATGCTCTCGACGACCTGGTCACGGTCTATCTCCAGTTCCTTGGCGAGCTCCTCGATACTCGGCGCCCTTCTCAGGTCGCTCGTCAAATATGCAGTAGCACAGGCAATATCGTGCTGCCGATCGCGAATTCGCCTGGGTACGTGCACTTTCCAGCCATAGTCACGGAAGTACCGGCGCAACTCCCCCATCATCGTGGGAAGGGCGAACGCGACGAATCGTGATCCCCGCGCGGGATCGAATCGGTTGACCGCCTGCAGCAACCCCACCCGGGCCACCTGGATCAGGTCTTCGAGGTTCTCGCCTCGGCGGTCGAAGTGGCGGGCCACCCGGTCCGCCAGCGGGCAGCACCGCAGCACGATCCGTTCGAGTTGACGCGCGTAGGCGTCCGAGTCGGGCGGTAATTGACGGAGCACCGCGACCATCGCGACCACGTCCGCGTATTCGTCAGGACTTTGATCCGAGCCCGCCTCAACCGGCTCGCTCGTTTCGCGAAAGTCGTTTTCCAACACAGAAACTGACATGCAGCACCCCTTCCAGGGTGTGACAGCACGCACGACACCACCGATTGACGGCATACACAATTACGGGGTCCGCGACGTGCTGGCTTCCGCCGTGGAGGCGGAACGGCAATCTGCCGAAGTCGAGCCCGGCCGCAACCGGCGAATCCTGAGAATGGAGGCCCCGCTCTGGACCGGATTCACGCGCCGAGCTGCAGTCTCTCGACCGACGCCGCTTTTGGCTAAGCGGCCACGCTGTACAACAGCGTCGTCCTTCTCACACTACACGGGGCTACCCGGCGCCACCACCAGAACGGGCGATGTATTCCTGCGCCTTGGTCTTCATCCCCTGATACACCAGGTGCCAGCCGTTGGGATCGCCCTTGAGAATCGCGGCCGTCAGATCTTTGATCTGTTCGTAGGTGGCGTGCGGCGGGATCGGCGGCACTTCGGGGTCGCACCGCACGTCCAGCACCACGGGGTGGTCGGCACCCAGCGCCCGATCCCAGGCCTCGCCGAGCCGCTCGGGGTTGTCAACCGCGATGCCATCCAGCCCCATGGCACAGGCGATTTCGGCATACGAGACGTCCGGTAGCGATTGTGACGGCACGAACTTGGGCGCTCCTCCCATTGCCCGCAACTCCCAGGTGACCTGATTGAGGTCACCGTTGTGGAAGACACACACCACCAGGCGCGGGTCGGACCATTGCTCGGCGTAGCGCTTGATGGTCAGCAGCTCAGCCATGCCATTCATCTGCATCGCGCCGTCTCCGACGAGCGCCACCACGGGACGGTCCGGATGCGCGAACTTCGCACCGATCGCGTATGGCACCCCGGGTCCCATGGTGGCGAGCGTGCCCGATAGCGAACCCCGAATCTCACCACGGAACTTCAGACACCGCGCGTACCAATTGGTGGACGAACCGGAGTCGGCCGTCACGATGGCGGTCGACGGTATCCGCCGCGAAAGTTCCCACGCGATCCGCATCGGGTTCACCGGTCGGGCCGACAACATGCACTGACGCTCGATGGTGTCCCACCAGCGAGAGACGTTGTGCTCGATGGTATCTCGCCATGTACTGCAGGTCCGACGGGATCACCAGGGCCGTCGGCGCAGGTGGATGGCGCCCGGACCCGACGTCGCCATACAGACACCGACACCCCCGCCGAATTTGGCGTACCCCGTGGCGCCGAACGCTGCCATCTCTTCGTGACGGGTCTGAATGAATTGCGGCTCATCGTCACTGCGGCCGAATGCGGCGACGATCCCGTTGATGCCGTCGCCCGGATAGGCGAACACGTGACGCACATGCCATTGCCTCAGCCGCTCGAGCAGGTAATCCCCAACAGTCATCGTCATCCCGGCGTGGTACCCCTGAGGTACCGGACGAAACAGGCGTTTCGCGGTTCGGCCGCCCGGGTACGCCCCCAACAGGACAGTACGAAGGAAGCCGCTACCACCCGGGAGGTGTCGATGTCTGAGGTCCAGGCCGGGGCGATCGCGCAACACGATGCAGACGCACAGGAAGCCGGACACCGGCGACGCACCGTCATCAACTGGGTGCTGGCCGGCCTCACCGTGCCAGGCGCCTTCGCGATCATCCTGTATCAGTACGCCCAGGTCCTCGCGACCGCGGGCTGTTCCGAACAGACCTGCGCCAAGCTGGGCCCGAGCCCGTTCGTGTTCGGCCTCATCGAGTACGGCGCGCCAGTGGTCGCTGTGCTGGCCATCGCGCTGTCCTTCGTGACGGCACGCACCCGACGCGGCATCGTGGTACCGCTGGTCGCCTGGGCCTTGTTGATCGCCGGATTCGTCGTGCTCACCTTCACCTTCGAAACCCCCTGAGAGTCAAGGGGTTCCGATGACCATCGATACCAACATCGAAGCCGTCCGACCTGCGGACGTGACGAAGGGTGACATCATCGAGGACCCGGCCGGTGGCCGGTGGCTCACCGTCCGTGAGATCCGGGTGGACTCCTCACGCTACCGAGACGTCTTCAGTTTTTACGGTTCGGGGCCCGACGACCGCGTCATCGTCGTCGACACGGAAAAGGTTCGACGCAAGAGCGATGTATCCGATGACGGACGAGCACGGTGATCTGGGACCGTCCGACCAGAGATGGGACCGGATGGCCCGTCACGAGACCGAAACCCAACGGCTGGACCGCAATTGGTCGAGTCTGTTGCAGGAACTGCGTGTCGCACAGACCGGAGTACAGCTGCTCACCGGTTTCCTGCTGACCCTGCCGTTCCAACAGCGGTTCAGCACACTGGATGACCAGAGCCAGACCGTCTACCTCGCGACCGTCGGCTTCTCGGTCGCGTCGACGATTCTGCTGATCGCCCCAGTCGGCATGCACCGCATCCTGTTTCGGCAACGGCGCATGCCGCTGATCGTCGCCGCGGCACATCGATGCGCCTTCTACGGCCTGTTGTTGCTCGGGATCGCCCTGACCGGCGTGACCGAGTTGATCTTCGGCACGGTCGCGGGCCAGGTGGCGGGCTGGGTCGCCGGCGGCATCGGGCTGGCCGGCTTCTGCACGTTCTGGGTATTGGTGCCGTTGGCGATGCAGAACAGCAGACGCAGCGATACCGCTCGCGCACAATAGTTTTCGAACACGAAGCGGCCCGGCCTCCCCACGGTTGAAGGAGGCCGGGCCGTTCTGGCTTACTGGTTCTGCTGCTGGCGCTTCTCAGCGGCCGCCGCGCCGGCACGGGCCGACTCAGCTTCCGCCTCACGCTTGGCCGCATCGCGTTCGGCGTCGGCCTTGTCCTGCTGTGCCTGTCCCTCACGGACCAGGTCATCCCGGCCGACGACGCTCCCTGCGGCTTCCTTCAGCTTGCCCTTGACACCCTCGACGGTGCCCTTGATGCCCTCTTCGGGACCACTCTTGTGCTCTCCCACTGCATTTCCTCCTTGTATTGCGGCTCTTGAACTCCGGCACTACCGACATACCTGGTCTGTACCCATCGGAAACCTCCTCTGACGCAACGTTTCACCAAAATCTGGCACGGGTACCCGAGTGTCCAGGAGTTGATCACCATGCGAAATACCCGGCGTGACCAGGGAGTACGGCATCACCATCGCCGATGCAGTCCGCAATCTCAGGCGATCGGCGCCGTCTGTCGGATGTTCGTGAAGAACGTGGTGCGGATGTGGGCCCTGCAACCGAATCTGCATTGGCCCTTCAGTTCCATCGATCAGGTCGCCGCGCTGGCCCCGCTGCCGAGATCGACGACTGTGCAACGGGTCCGCCTACCGTCCTGTCCGGCCGAATTGATCGGCACCGCAGGCTCGTCGGCCCGTCGCGCCATTCTCTACCTGCACGGCGGGGCGTTCCTCACCTGCGGCCTCAACACGCACCGATCCCTGGTGGCGCGGCTGGCCCGCAGCGCTGAGGCCGAGGTGCTCAACGTCGGCTACCGCATGCTGCCCGACCACGGGCTGTCTGCGGCGCTGGCCGACGCGGCCGACGGGCTCCACTGGCTGCTGCACCGCGGCTACCGCTGGTCCGAGATCGTGGTGGCCGGGGACTCCGCGGGCGGCTACCTCGCGCTGCAGACGGCTGCGGAACTGCTTCGGCACGGTCACCCTTCGACCGCCGGCGTGGCGGCCATCTCTCCCCTGACGACGCTGAACCCGCGCGACAAATCCCCCGGTGGCAAGGACCGCTGCGCCATGTTCACCGCGCGCGCGATGACGTCGTTCATGCGCTACGTCGCCACGCATGGTGAGAAGGGCACGTCCGGGCAACCCATCGCCTCACCCGTCGACGCGGACCTGCACCAGATGCCGCCGGTGTCGATCCACGTCAGCAGCGACGAGTTCCTCCGGCCTGACGCAGAACTGATGTACGAACGCCTGACCGCAGCGGGGGCGCAGTGCGAACTTCATATGTGGGACGGGCAGATTCACGATTTTCCGCTCGCCGCCGCCGTCCTGCCCGAAGGACGCCGGGCCATCCGCTACATCGGCGACTTCGTCAAGGAGGTCACCCCCGTGGCGGACAGCGACACACCGGAATATCCGTCGGCCGCCTCGCTGTGAACCAGGGCCGCCAACCGCCGCGTTTGTTGGCCATCGCCTTGGGTAACCAGACACGGTGGACGAAACATCGAATGCGAAGCACGAGCAGCTCGACGCCGCGCGGGTCGACAACAACGCGGGGTACCTGACCACCCAACAGGGGGTGCGGGTTCCGCACACCGACGACGCCCTCACCGCAGGTGAGCGCGGTCCGACCCTGCTGGAGGATTTCCATGCGCGGGAGAAGATCACACACTTCGACCACGAACGCATTCCGGAGCGCGTCGTGCACGCGCGCGGCGCAGGGGCCTACGGTTACTTCGAGCCCTACGACGACTCGCTGGCCGACTTCACCACGGCGAAATTCCTGACCACGCCGGGCCTGCGCACGCCGGTGTTCGTGCGCTTCTCCACCGTCGCCGGCTCCCGCGGCTCCGCAGACACCGTGCGTGACGTACGCGGCTTCGCCACCAAGTTCTACACCGAGCAAGGCAACTACGACCTCGTCGGCAACAACTTCCCCGTCTTCTTCATCCAGGACGGCATCAAGTTCCCCGACTTCGTGCACGCGGTGAAGCCGGAGCCGCACAACGAGATTCCGCAAGCCGCGTCCGCCCACAACACGCTGTGGGACTTCGTGTCGCTGCAACCGGAAACGCTTCACGCGATCATGTGGCTGATGTCCGACCGAGCGCTGCCCCGCAGCTACCGGATGATGCAGGGCTTCGGTGTGCACACCTTCCGGTTGGTGAACGCCGCCGGCCAGGGCGTCTTCGTGAAGTTCCACTGGACGCCGAAACTCGGGGTGCACTCACTGCTGTGGGAGGAATGCCAGCAGATCGCCGGTAAGGATCCGGACTTCAATCGCCGTGACCTGTGGGACGCCATCGAGGCCGGCCAGTTCCCCGAGTGGGAGCTGGGTGTACAGCTGATCCCCGAGTCCGATGAGTTCGCCTTCCCGTTCGATCTGCTCGATGCGACCAAACTCGTTCCCGAGGAACGGGTTCCGGTGATACCCGTCGGCCGGATGGTGCTCGACCGCAACCCCGACAACTTCTTCGCCGAGACCGAACAGGTCGCCTTCCACACCGCCAATCTGGTACCCGGTATCGACTTCACCAATGATCCCCTGCTGCAGCTCCGCAATTTCTCGTACCTCGACACCCAGCTGATCCGCTTGGGTGGGCCCAATTTCGCGCAACTGCCGGTCAACCGGCCGATCGCGGCAGTCACCAACAATCAGCGGGATGGCTACGGCCAGCACACCATTGCCCAGGGGACCACGAGTTACCTCAAGAACAACCTCGGCGGTGGCTGTCCGGCGCTGGCGGATGCGGACGCCTACCGGCACTACACCGAACGCGTCGACGGTCAGAAGATCCGTAGCCGCGCAGAGAGTTTCAAAGACCACTACAGCCAGGCCCGGATGTTCTGGCTCAGTATGTCGACCGTCGAGAAGGACCACATCGTCGCCGCGTTCTCGTTCGAACTCGGCAAGGTCGGACCCGAGACCGGCATCCGGCCCCGAGTCATCGCACAGCTCAACATGATCGATCACGAGCTCGCCGAGCGGGTCGCCGCCAAGCTCGGACTGCTTGCGCCTGACGAGGTCGCCGTGCCCGACCACGTGACGCCGTCGCCGGCACTGTCGCAGATGAATACCGCGACCGATTCCATTGTCAGCCGCCGAATCGCCGTCCTGGCCGCCGACGGCGTGGACCTGCGCGGCACCGAGCGGACTGCCGCCGCGCTCAGGGAGCAGGGCGCCACCGTCGACGTCGTCGGCCTCATCGGGGGCGGCACCATCACGACCGACACCGGCCAGGAACTCGGCGTGGATCTCGGGCTCAACACCACGTCGTCGACGCTCTACGATGCCGTGCTGGTTCCGGGGGCGCTGGACTCCGTCGAGCTGCTCGCCCAGGACGGTTCGGCGATCCATTTCGTCGCCGAGGCCTACAAGCACCTGAAGCCCATCGCCGCGTTCGGTGCGGGCGTCGGCCTGCTGCGCGCCGCGGGCATCAATCCCGAATCCGCCGGGCTCACCGAAACCCACACGGACAGAGGCGTTGTCACCACGACCTCACACGGCGGCGCGCTTGACGCGCTGTTCGTCGAGGCCTTCATCGACACGATCCGGCGCCACCGGACCTGGAACCGGGCGACGGAGGCGGTGCCGGCCTGATGTCTACGCCCCGCCACCCCTACTCCGAGCCGGATGATGACCACATGCTCACCCCGAGCGAGTCCACCGACTCCGACGAGTTGCACAACCGCGACGGTGATCAAACCGTCGAGCCACCCGAGGGCTGGCATGGAGCGGATCAATTCGGTCTGCTCGAAGACGAAGCAGAGCAGGGTGAATCACTCGACGACAAGCTCGCGGCCGAAGAGCCGGATGTGCTCGGCGCCGCGGTGACACCGGAGACCGAGGAGGACGCCTCGTTCTTTCCCGTCGTGGACGACGATTCGGACACCAATTAACCACCGTGAGGAGGAGTGTCATGCCGAAGACCACGAAGCAGGGGCAAGCCAAGAAGAGTGAGCTGCCCAGCACGCTGCAGAAGTCGAGCCCCAAGGCGCAACGCACTTTCGCGAAAGCGCACGACTCGGCCGCCGAGGAGTACGGCGAAGGTGAACGTGCCCACCGGGTCGCGTACTCAGCCCTGAAGCACAGCTATGAGAAGGTCGGCGACCACTGGGAGAAGAAGGACCACAAGGGCCCGTCCGACGAGCGGGCGCGCAGCGGCGGGCCCAACGCCCGCGGCAAGTCCGCCGAGGGCGTGGATACCCAGGCCACCAAGAAACACCTCATGGACGTCGCGCGCCGACTGGACATCCGGGGCCGGTCGACCATGAACAAGGGCGAGCTGGTCGAGGCGATCGAGAAGGCCAACCGGCGGGCGAGCCGCCGTTAGCGAACTACCACTGACCGAGCTGGCACTGCACGTTGTACGGCGCGGTCTGGTGCGCTGCCGACTGCCCGTCGACCGCGATGTCGCACGTCGAGTCCGGGGCGGCCTGGCCACCGTGCGTGGTGCTGCTGACGGTGAAGATGGCCCACTGCGGGTCGGCGAGCGTCGTGGTGAACACCCACGGGGCGTCCGGACCGACGGTGACCGTCTCGCGCTTGAGGTAGGCGTAGGCGTCGGCGTTGTACGCGGCCTTGTTCGCCGGCTGATTGACCAGGTAGAGCAGGTCGAAGGTGGCGGGGCCGCCGACCGACAGCGTGTACCGGACCTCGTGGCCGGCCGGGGCGGCAGACGCCACCGGCGCCATCAGCCCAGCGGCCGCCACTGCTGCCGCGCCACACACCACTGACAACTTGACTGTCGCTTTACGCATGCCGGTCATATCGACTGACCGTACCGGACCGTTACACCCTGCATCAGCCGTATCACCCCGCCTGCAGCTCCAGCAACACCGTCACCGGCCCGTCGTTGACCAGTTCGACGTGCATGTGGGCGCCGAACTGCCCGGTGGCGACCTCGGCCCCCAGTGCCCGCAGCGCCGCCGCGAACTCGTCGACGAGTGGCTCGGCAACCGGCCCGGGCGCCGCGGCATTCCAGGACGGCCGGCGCCCCTTGGCGGTGTCGGCGTAGAGGGTGAACTGACTGACCAGGAGGATCGGGGCGCCCGCGTCGGCGGCGCTCAGCTCGCCGTCGAGGATGCGCAGTCGCCACAGCTTGTCGGCCATCTTGCGCACCACCGCGGCGTCGTCGGTGTGGGTGACACCGACGAGCGCCACCAGGCCCTGAGGGTTCGGGGTGATCTCACCGACGGTCCGCCCGTCGACCGTCACCCGCGCCGACGTCACCCGCTGCACCAATACCCGCACATTCGCAGATGCTGCCACAGCAGTTTCGTGGTACCTGTGGTGGTCATGGACGGCCCATCCTGGCGCGGTACTCCCCTGACCCGGCGTTCGATCCTGGCCGGCCTCGGCGCCGTCGGGGCGTTCCTCGCCGTGGACCTCGGACTGGTCGCGTACACCAGCCGCGCCGGGACGCTGACCCGCCAGACGTTCCTGGACGGCTTCCGGAGCGTCTTCGGCGCTCACCCCGGATTCCGGAAGAACCATGCCAAAGGCGTCTCGGTGGTCGGCCACTTCATGAGCAACGGCAACGCGGCCGCCCTGTCCCGTGCCGCGGTCTTCGGGCCGGGTGAGACGCCCGTCGCAGGTCGCTTCTCTCTGGCCGGTGGGGACCCAACGGTCGCCGACACCCCGGGCGCAGCGCGCGGGCTCGGGCTGGCCATCGGCTTCCCGGGCGCCGGCCAATGGCGTACCGCGATGCTGAACCTTCCGGTGTTCGTCGACAATTCACCGCAGGGCTTCTATGACCGACTATTGGCGTCCAAGCCGGTGGCCGGCACGGGGAAGCCCGACCCGCAGCTGATGGCCGACTTCCTCAGCCGGCATCCCGAGACCGCGGCGGCGACGGCACTGGTCAAGAAGAGCCCGCCCACACCGGGTTTCGCCGACAGTACGTTCGCGGGTCTGCACAAGTTCTATCTGGTGAACCATTCCGGTATCCGCACGCCGGTCCGGTGGTCGTTCGTGCCGCAGCAGACGGCGCTGCCACCGAAGTCCGACGATCCCAACGCGTTGTTCGACGCGCTGATCATCCAGTTGAAAAAGACTCCGCTGCAATGGAATCTGCGACTGACGGTCGGGCGCGACGGCGACCCGACCGACCCGACGCTGCCCTGGCCGGCCGACCGGCAGGTCATCGACGCCGGCGTCCTGACCCTCACCGAAGCCCAGACCGACGCCGCCGGCAACGCTCGCGACATCAACTTCGATCCGCTGGTCCTGCCCGACGGCATCGAGCCGTCCGACGATCCGCTGCTCAGCGCCCGGTCGGCGGTGTACGCCGGGTCATACCGGGCCCGGACCATCGAACCGAAAACCGCTCCGGCCGTTCAGGTTCAGGAGGTCAAGCCGTGACCGACCGCTTCCCCATCCGCACCCGCGTGTTGCACTGGCTGACCGCGGTCGCCGTGTTCGCCGCGCTGCTGATCGGCTTCACCATGACCAACCGGATCGGCTCCCACGGCGCCCTGGTCGCCGTCCACATGACGCTGGGCATCAGCATCCTGGTCATCGTGATCGTCCGGGCGGCAAACAGATTCACCCACAAGGCGCCGAAGTGGCCCGACACCGTGGGGCCGCTGGAGGGCAAACTGGTCGCCGCGTCCGAACTGGGCATGTACGCCATGCTGCTGGCGCAGCCACTGGTCGGCTGGGCCATGGTGTCGGCGTCGGGCAGCCCGGTGCGGGCATTCGGTTTGACGCTCCCCGGCCTCGTCCCCTTCGACGGTGACCTGTACGGCATTCTGCGGCAGGCACATTCGGTGGTGGCCTACCTGTTGGTGGCCGCCATCGCCGCGCACGTCAGCGCCATCCTGCTCCACACCCTGACGCTGCGCGACGGCATGCTCCGCCGCATGACTCACTAACCCATCTACCGCGAGTGTGCGTGTCTGCACGCGACACGCCATGAGTTGCGGACGTTTTCGTCGCACTCACCGCCCGCGAAGGTGCGCGGACTGCTCACCTACCGCGGCGTGTCGTGCGCAGACACGCACGCTCGCGGTCAAAGGGACTAACCCAGCCGGGCAGCGACCTGGGTGACGACGTCGGCGATGGGCACGTCGACCTGCTCGCCGTTCGACAGGTCCTTGACGCCGACGGTGCAGGCCTCGATGTCGCGGTCACCGGCCACCAGCGCCACCTTGGCGCCCGAGCGGTCGGCGGCCTTCATCGCACCCTTGAGGCCACGGTCGCCGTAGCACATGTCGGTGCGGACACCCGAACCACGCAGGGCCGCAACGATCTTCGCCAGTTCCAGCTTGGCCGGTGCGCCCAACGGCACGGCGTACACGTCGACCGCCGCGGGAGACGCCACCGTCTTGCCCTCGGCCTTCAGCGCCAACACCGTGCGGTCCACGCCGAGGCCGAAGCCGATGCCGGACAGGTCCTGCCCGCCCAACTGCTTCATCAGGCCGTCGTAGCGGCCGCCGCCACCGATGCCGGACTGGGCGCCGAGGCCGTCGTGCACGAACTCGAACGTGGTCTTGGTGTAGTAGTCCAGGCCGCGGACCATGCGCGGGTTGATCACGTACGGCACGCCCAGCGCATCCAGGTGCGCCAGCACGGTGTCGAAGTGTTCCTTGGCGGCCTCCGACAGGTGATCGAGCATCACCGGGGCATCGGCCGTCATCTCCTTGACGTGCGGGCGCTTGTCGTCGAGCACCCGCAGCGGGTTGATCTCGGCGCGGCGCCGGGTGTCTTCGTCGAGGTCGAGCTTGAACAGGAAGTCCTGCAACAGCTTCCGGTACTGGGGCCGGCAGGTGTCGTCACCCAGCGACGTGATCTCCAGGCGGAAACCGTCGAGGCCCAGCGAGCGGAAGCCGGCGTCGGCGACGGCGATCACCTCGGCGTCCAGTGCCGGATCGTCGATGCCGATGGCCTCCACACCCACCTGCTGCAGCTGGCGGTAGCGGCCGGCCTGCGGCCGCTCGTACCGGAAGAACGGTCCGGAGTACCGCAGCTTGGCCGGCAGCGCGCCGCGGTCCAGCCCGTGTTCGATGACGGCCCGCATGACGCCGGCGGTGCCTTCCGGCCGCAGCGTGACAGAGCGGTCACCGCGGTCGGCGAAGGTGTACATCTCCTTGGACACCACATCGGTGGACTCACCCACACCGCGGGCGAACAGCGCGGTGTCCTCGAACACCGGCAGCTCGATGTGGCCATACCCGGCCAGCCGCGCGACGTTCAGCAGTCCGTCGCGTACCGCGACGAATTCCGCCGAGTCCGGGGGCAGGTAATCCGGGACGCCCTTGGGCGCCTGAAAATCGCTCAACTTGATAAGCCTTCGAGGAATGGGTTGGTGCGGCGTTCGGCGCCGATCGTGGTCTGTGGGCCGTGCCCAGGTAGTACCACGGTGTCGTCGTCGAGCACCAACAGTTTTGTCACGATCGAGTTCAGCAGGTCCCGGCCGCTGCCGCCCGGGAGATCGGTGCGGCCCACCGACTGCTTGAACAAGGTGTCGCCGGTGAACGCCAGCTCGGCGGGACCGTCGCTCACGCGGAACACCACCGAGCCCCGGGTGTGCCCCGGAGTGTGGTCCACCGTCACGGTGATGCCGCCCAGGTAGAGCTTGTCACCGTCGCGGTCGAGTTCGACGACCTGATTGGGCTCGGAGAACAGCACCCCGAACGCCAGCTGGGCCAGCCGCGGACCGAACCCCTTGATGGGATCGGTCAGCATGAACCGGTCCTCGGGGTGGATGTACACCGGACAGCCGTAGGTGTCCGCCACCTTCTGCGCCGACCAGATGTGGTCGACGTGGCCGTGGGTGAGCAGCACCGCCGACGGGGTGAGCCGGTTCTCATCCAGAATCTCGCGGATGCGGCCCATGGCCCGCTGGCCCGGGTCGACGATGATGGCGTCCGACCCGGCGCGCGCCGCGAGGACGTAGCAGTTGCACTGCAACATCCCGGCCGGAAACCCCGTCAACAACACGCAGCCATTTTCCCACGTGGGAAACTGCCTCCATGACGCAGCCAGGACCCTGGGGACCCCCGCCGCCCGACCAGCCCCAGTACTACGGTGCGCCGCAATACGTTCCGGGCTTTCCGCCGCCGAAGAAGTCCCGCACCGGCTGGGTGATGTTCGCCGTGATCTCCGTCATCGCGCTGGTCGCGGCCGGCGTCGCCGCCGTCATCGTGCTTCGGCACAAGAACGTGCCCGTGGGTGGGGCCGCCGAGACGTCGTCCACCGACGCCGGTCCGACGCCGCTTCGCTCGATCCGGCTGGCCGCGCCCAACGTCGCCACCAAACCGGGCAGCTCCGAGCCGAAGGCCACACTGACGGTCTACGAGGACTTCCTGTGCCCGTTCTGCGGCCGGTTCGAGCAGGTCTACGGCCCGACCATCGGCAAGCTGATCACCGACGGCCGTATCGCCGTGGACTACACCATGGTGTCGATCCTCGGCCGCGGCGACCTGACGTCGTACTCGGTCCGGGCCGGCGCGGCGGCGTACTGCGTGGCCGACGCCGACACCGCGGCGTTCCAGCGGTTCCACGCCGCGCTGTTCGCGCATCAGCCCGACGAGTCGGCGCAGACCTTCCCGTCCGACGACGAGCTGGTCGCACAGGCCGAGAAGGCCGGCGCACCGGATTCCGTCGCCGATTGCATCACCGGTGGCAAGTACCGCGCCATGGTCAACAACGCGGTGAAGAGCGCGGGCATCAATTCGACGCCGACGGTTCTGCTCAACGGCACCGACATCGGGGATGCCGTGCTGCTGCATCCCGATCCGCAGGCGCTGCTGGACCAGCTCAAGACCGTCTCAGGGTGACCTGGCACACTCGGTGCCGACCATAAGTCGGGGCACTTCGCCCCGACCGTGACGAGGAGGGCTTCGGCGGTGCCGACGAATGAACAACGGCGGGAGACCGCCAAGCGCAAGCTGGAACGGCAGTTGGAGCGCCGGGCCGAGAAGGCCCGCAAGCAGCGCATCATGACCATCGCCGCGTCGGTGGTCGCGGTGCTCGCGGTGATCGGTGGCGTCGTCTTCGGTGTCATCTATCTCAACAAGGACTCCAAGTCCTCGTCGGCGACGGCGTCGGCCTCGACCGAGAGCTCGACCGCCCCGGCGCAGAACCCGCCCGCTGACGGCAAGCTGCCACCGTTCGTGGCGCCCGCCGGCCTCGGCGAGAACTGCCAGTACCCGGCGTCGTCGGAGCAGGCCAGCAAGAAGGTCAACCCGCCGCGCACCGGCAAGATCCCCACCACCCCGCCGACGGTGACGGCCAGCATGAGCACCAACCAGGGCAACCTCGGGCTGACGCTGGACAACGCCAAGGCCCCGTGCACCGTCAACAGCTTCGCCAGCCTGGCGCAGCAGGGCTACTTCAACGACACGCCGTGCCACCGGCTGACCAAGGGCGGCCTGGACGTCCTGCAGTGCGGTGACCCGACCGGCTCCGGTATGGGCGGCCCCGGCTACCAGTTCGCCAACGAGTACCCGACCAACCAGTACCAGCCCGACAGCCCGGCGCTGAGCCAGCCGGTCGTCTACCCGCGCGGCACGCTCGCGATGGCCAACGCCGGCCCGAACACCAACGGCAGCCAGTTCTTCCTGGTCTATCAGGACTCGCAGCTGCCGCCGGGCTACACCGCGTTCGGCACCGTCGACGCCACCGGCCTGGCCACCCTGGACAAGATCGCCCAGAACGGCATCGAGGGCGGCGCCGGCGACGGCAAGCCCGCGCAGCCGGTCACGGTGAAGTACATCCAGCTGGACTGACAGTTCACGAACAAGGCCCGGTCACCACGGTGACCGGGCCTTGTTCGTGTTAGGCCCTGCGCGGACCCGGCAGCGGTGGAATCATGCGCATCGTGGCGAACACCAAACCGCAGACCATCTCGTACCCGGCGCCCGGCTCCCGGCCGAACCGCCACGACGATGTCGCCGTCGACCCACACGTGATCGTGCTGTTCGGCGCGACCGGCGACCTCGCCAAACGCAAACTGCTGCCCGGCCTGGCCTATCTGGACCAGTCCGAACTCGCGCCCGACATCCAGATCGTCGGGACCTCGCTGGAGGACCTGAGCATCGAGGAGTTCCGGGAGCTCGCCAAGGCCGCGATCGATGAATTCGGCAGCCATCACCTGACCGACGAGCAGTGGGAACGATTCGCCGCGACGCTCACCTACGTGCCGCAGAGCGCCGGGCCGTCCGGGCTCGCGGCTGCGGTCGCCGCTGCCGAGAAGAAGCTGGGCCCGAATGTGCGCCGCCTGCACTATCTTTCGGTACCGCCGAAGGCCGCGCGCGCCGTCATCGCAACACTGGACGAGGCCGGCCTCGTCGAGCGCTCCCGGGTCGTCATGGAGAAGCCGTTCGGGACCGACCTGGCCAGTGCGGTCGAACTCAACAACTTCGTCCACGAAACCTTCGACGAGGCACAGATTTTCCGGATCGACCACTTTCTGGGCAAGGAAGCCGCGCAGAACATCCTGGCGTTCCGGTTCGCCAACGGCCTGTTCGAGCCGATCTGGAATCGCAACTTCATCGACCACATCCAGATCGACATTCCCGAGATGCTCGGCCTGGACGCCCGCGCCAACTTCTACGAGAGCACCGGCGCCTACAAGGACATGGTGGTCACCCACCTGTTCCAGGTGATGGCCTTCGTGGTGATGGAGCCGCCGACAGCACTGGAACCGCGCGCCATCAGCGAGGAGAAGAACAAGGTCTTCCGGTCCATGCTGCCGGTGAAGGTGTCCGACGTCGTCCGCGGGCAGTTCACCGGCTACCGCGAACTCGAGGGCGTGGCAAGGGATTCCGATACGGAGACGTTCATCGCCCTGAAGGTCGGCATCGACAACTGGCGTTGGGCCGGGGTGCCGATCTATCTGCGCACCGGCAAGAAGATGGCCGAGGGCATGCGCATCATCTCGATCGCCTTCAAGGAGGCACCGCGCACCATGTTCCCGTCGGGTTCGGGCGTCGGGTCTCAAGGGCCCGACCACCTGACCTTCGACCTGGCCGACAACTCGAAGGTGTCGCTGTCGTTCTACGGCAAGCGGCCCGGGCCGGGAATGAAGCTCGAGAAGCTCTCGATGCAGTTCTCGGCCACCGAGGCCGACGGCGCCGATCAGGTACTGGAGGCCTACGAGCGGTTGATCCTCGATGCCATGCGCGGCGACCACACGCTGTTCACCACTGCCGAGGGCATCGAGTCGCTGTGGGCGAATTCGGCTGCGCTGCTGGCGGATCCGCCGCCAGTCAAGAACTACCAGCCCGGCACCTGGGGCCCCAACGCCATCCACCAACTGATCGCGCCCAACGCCTGGCGGCTGCCGTTCGAACGGGGTTGGCGGGAGGCCAAGAAGAAGTAGGTTCTACGGCCGTGGCGCCGCGGTCGCCTGCTCGAGCTGCAGGATGGCCGCGTCGACCATGGTCTGGATGATTTCGCAGGTGCTGAAATCGCTCATCCACAGGTGCGGCGTGTCGGTGCGGTGCAGCATCGCGACACCGTGCAGCGCGACCGACAGCGCCGCGGCCACCCGCTTCGCGTCGGGTCCCGGCTCGGAGTCGGGATCCATACCGCCGGCGGCCAGCAGGCCGCGCGTCACCACCTCGAGCGCCTGGCGCGCCGACGGGGTGATCTCGTCCACCTTGACCATCAACACATAACGCAACGGAAAGCGTTGGGCGAACGCGACATACGCGCGGCAGCCGAGCAGCAGACGCTCGCGCCGCGTCTTGCCGCTCGGTACCTGCTCGGCGATGTCCTGGTTCACCTGATCCCAGCTCAGCTCCGCCACGGCCGCCAGCACGTCCTCGCGACTGTCGAAGTGGGCGTACACCGACATGTTGGAGATGCCAGCCTCGCGCGCGATGCTGCGCAACGACACCTCGTTCGTGGACTCGGACGAGTCGACCACCCGGATCGCAGCGGCCAGGATTTCATCGCGCAACAGCGCGCCTTGCCCCCGCACATTCCGCTGCCGTGTCGAGCCCGCCATGCCTTCACCCTAATAGCCGTCGTGACGAGGTGTGATGGTCGCCACCGCACCGTAACTATACATGCGTATATATACAGTCGTATGGTGCTCGTCATGAACTGGTTGCTCAAGACCGCGCAGCGCGGCTGGGTGCTGCTGACGGTGGTCGGGGTCGTCACGGTCGGCGGTTTCGTCATCGACCGCTTCCACGGCGTCTTCGGCAGCCAGCACTCCACCGAAACCCGCACGGACAACATCGTTTCGACGATCCCGAAGTACGTGACCTACGAAGTCGACGGACCCTCCGACACCACGGGGATGATCAGCTACGTCGATGAGCGGGCCCAGCCGCAACGGGAGCGCTTCACCTCCCTGCCCTGGACGAAGACCCTCACCACCACGGTCCCGAGCGTCTTCGCCAACCTCGTCGCCCAAGGTGACAGCAGCCGACTGACCTGCCGCATCACGGTCAATGGCGAGCTGCGCGACCACCAGTCGTCCGACGGTGCCTCGGCGACCACGTTCTGCCTGGTGAAGGCGGCATGAGCGGCCAGCACAGCAGCCGGGGCGGCTATCCCCGGCTGATCCGGATCCTGTCGGTGCCGATCATCCTGATCTGGCTGGCAGCCACCGCGGCCACCAACCTGCTGGTGCCCAAACTCGAGGTCGTCGGCGCGAACAACGCCGTGTCGCTTTCCCCGCAGGACGCGCCGTCGGTCATCGCGACCAAGCACATCGGCACCACGTTCGGTGAATTCGATTCCGACAGCGTGCTGATGATCATCATCGAGTCGGATCAGGCACTCGGCGACAACGCACGGCAGTACTACGGCGAGCTGGTGCACCAGCTCGAGCAGGACACCGCACACATCGAGCACGTGCAGGACTTCTGGGGCGACCGCATCACCTCGGCGGGCTCCGAGAGCGAAGACCACAAAGCGGCCTACGTCCAGGTCAACCTGCGCGGTGACCAAGGGTCCACCGAGGGCGTCGAATCCGTCGACGCGGTGCGGCACATCGTCGACCGCAGCCATCCGCCGGCCGGGGTGAGGGCGTTCGTCACCGGCCAGGCCGCTCTCGTCGCCGACACCAACGAGGCCGGCGACAAGAGCATGGTCAAGATGACGGTGGTGACGCTCGTCGTCATCGCGGTGATGCTGCTGGTCGTATACCGCTCCATCGCAACGACATTCATCGCCCTGCTGGTCGTGCTGACCGAGATGAGCATGGCGCGCGGGCTGGTCGCCGTCCTCGGCAACGCCCAATTGATCAGCCTGTCCACGTTCGCCGTGAGTGTGCTGACCGCCCTCGCGATCGCCGCGGGCACCGACTACTGGATCTTCCTGGTCGGCCGCTATCACGAGGCCCGCAACGCCGGCGAGGACCGGGAAACCGCCTACTATTCAACGTTTTCCAGCGTCTACCACGTGATCCTCGGCTCGGGCCTGACCATCGCCGGCGCCATGATGTGCCTGCTGTTCACCCGGCTGAACTACTTCAACACCCTGGCGCTGCCGTGCGCGACCGCGATGGCCGTCATCCTGGTCATGGCGCTGACCTTCGCACCCGCGGTGATGGTCGTCAGCACCCACTTCGGACTACTCGACCCCAAGCGCGCCAACAAGACCCGCGGCTGGCGTCGAGTCGGTACCGCCGTGGTCCGGTGGCCCGGACCCATCCTGGTCGCGGCCACCGCCGCCGCGTTGGTCGGAGTGCTGGCGCTGCCCGGCTACCGCACCAACTACGACAATCGCTTCTACGTACCGAAAGACGTGCCGTCCAACATCGGCTACGCGGCCGCCGAAGAGCACTTCACCTCCGCGCGCATGAACCCGGACATGCTGATGGTCGAGGCCGACCACGACCTGCGGAACTCCCGGGACATGCTGGTGCTGGACCGGATCGCCAAGAACATCTTCCGCGTACCAGGTATCGCCCGGGTGCAGAGCATCACGCGGCCCCTCGGCCCGCCGATGGAACACGGCTCGGTGCCGTTCCAGATCAGCGCGCAGGCCGTCTCGATGAACGAGAACCTGCAGTTCATGAAGGCCCGTCTCGGCGACATCCAGACCATGACCGACCACCTCACCTCGATGATCGGCATCATGCGGCACATGCACGACCTCAGCGTGCAGCTGGCCGATGCCACACATGCCGGAGATGTTGCCGCGCAGGACATGTCGGCCACCACCGCCGAGTTGCGCGACCAGATCGCCGATTTCGACGATTTCTTCCGGCCGCTGCGGAACTACTTCTACTGGGAGCCGCACTGCTTCGACATTCCGGTCTGTCACGCCATGCGCTCGGTGTTCGACGCCACCGACGGCTTCGACCGGCTGGCCGACAACACGAAGGCGCTGTCCGACGCGATGGGCAAGCTCGACGTGGTGACGCCGCAGATCGCTGCCCAGCTGCCACCGCTGATCAGCCTGTCGACCGACGTCCGCAACCTGATGCAGACCATGCGCAGCACGTTTGACGGCATGGTCACCCAGATGGAACGCATGACCGACACCGCCGCGGCGATGGGCCAGACGTTCGACGACGCGAAGAACGACGACATGTTCTACCTACCGCCAGAAGCGTTCAGCAGCCCCGACTTTCAGCGCGGCATGGAGCTGATGCTCTCCCCCGACGGCAAGGCGGCCCGCTTCATCGTCACGCATGATGTGGATCCCGCCACCCTGGAAGGCATTTCGCACGTCGACGCCGAGCTGCAGGCCGCCAAGGAAGCCGTCAAGGGCACGCCGCTGGCCGGTGCGAAGTTCTATCTGGGCGGTACCGCCGCGACCTACAAGGACATCCAGCAGGGCGCGCACTACGACCTGCTGATCGCCGCCCTGGCCGCCATCATCCTGATCTTCGTGGTGATGCTGCTGATCACCAGGGCGCTGGTCGCGTCGATCGTGATCGTCGGCACCGTGGTGCTGTCCCTTGCCGCATCGTTCGGGCTGTCGGTGCTGATCTGGCAGTACTTCCTGGGCATCGAATTGCAGTGGCTGGTGATCGCCATGTCGGTCATCGTGCTGCTGGCCGTCGGCTCCGACTACAACCTGCTGGTGGTGTCCCGCTTCAAGGAAGAGATCGGCGCCGGCCTGCGCACCGGGCTGATCCGCGCCACCGGCGCCACCGGTGGCGTCGTCACCGCCGCCGGCCTGGTGTTCGCGTTCACCATGATCTCGATGATCGCGAGCGATCTACGTTCGGTCGGCCAGATCGGCACCACGATCGGACTCGGTCTGCTGTTCGACACCTTCGTGGTGCGCTCCCTGATCACCCCGTCGATCGCGGCGCTGCTCGGGCGCTGGTTCTGGTGGCCGCTGAAGGTCCGGAGCCGTCCCGCCCGCACCGCGGAAACCGCAAGCACAACACCGGAACTGGAGATGGCATGACACTTCGTCCCTTCACCGATCTGACCACCGTCACCGCGATCGATTCCGGCGTATTCAGCGCCAACATCGACGGCAGGTGGACCATCGGCCCCAAAGTGCACGGGGGCTGCATGATGGCGCTGTGCGCCGCCGCCGCTCGACAGAGTGTTCCCGACGCCGCCGACCTGGCACCGATCGTGCTGAGCGCCAACTACCTCAACGCGCCCGATCCCGGCGAGGTCCAGCTGAGCACCACGATCCGCAAGCGCGGCCGGCAGGTGAACCTGATTGAGGTGGAGCTGTCGCAACGCGGCCGGGTCGCTGTCACATGCTCGGTCACGCTGGGCCGACTCGACGCCAAGCCGCCCCGCCATCAAGTGCCGCTGGACGTGACCGCAATGACGGTCGAGCCACCGGCTGATGCGGTACCGGTGACCGCTGACCATCCGCTCGGGCAGGTCGTCCACGTCGCGCAGGGCTGCGACATGCGTCTGGACGCCGCCACGCCATTCCTCACCGGCGCCGAAGGCGACCCCGTCACCCGGATCTGGTCGCGTCCCTTCGCCTCCGATGAAGCCGATCCGGATGCGGCCCTGCTCTTCGCGCTGATGGCCGGGGACATCACACCGCCGGTCACGATGAACCGCGGCCACTTCGGGTGGACGCCGACGGTCCAGCTGACGACCTACCTGCGCCGCCGGCCCGCACCGGGCTGGCTGCGGGTCATGGCGAGCTCCACCGTCATCGGCGACACCTGGTTCGAGGAAGATCACCTCATCGTCGACGCCAACGGCCAGGTGGTCGTACAAAGTCGCCAAATGGCGATGCTGCCGCTGGGATCCTGATCGTCAGTACGCGGACACCGCGTTGTCTGCGACCCAACGCTTTTCGGCGTCGGAGCCCATCGACGGCGGAATCAAGCCGTTGATCATCCAGAGGTCCTCACTGGTCTCGTCGACGTGGAACTCCCAGTGCGGGTTGTCATGTGCTTCCAGATACGGGCTGAGGATCCCCTTGATCCAGTGTGCAATGCGGTGGCGATGCTGCTTGTCTGCAGCGCGGCGGGCGATGTGGTCGATGACCACCCGCAGCGCCGTGTCGGTCTGCTCACCACCGACATACAGGTCACCCGAACGGGTTTCGTTGAAGATCACGACGACGTAGAACCGCGGCAGCCCGGCCTTCTCGTAGTGATCGGTGATGCTGCGCGCCAGCTCACGCTTGTCCTCGGCGGTGAAGAAGTCCGGCGTGTGATGGATGGTCCACAGCGGCATGCTTGTCAGACCGCCAGCGCGAAGGTCAGGTTCTCCACGGGACCCGACAACGCAGACTTCACGCCCACCGAAACCTCATCGGCAAGGACCTCGACCGCACCCTCTTCCAGTCCGTCGATGATGCGTGTCGCGATGTCCACCGCCGTCGTCTTCGGGCCGGGGATGTCCGCGACCATGTCGGTCTCGATCAGTCCAGCGTGCACGCCGACCACCTGTGTGCCTTGCCCGGCGAGCTCGCCGCGCAGCGAGTTGGTGACCGACCAGATCGCGGCCTTCGAGGCGCCATACGCCGCGCTTCCGGCCACCCAGGACAGCACGGAGTGCATGTTGACCACGGCGCCGCCGCCATTGGCGGCCAGAATCGGGGCGAAGGCTCGAGCCACCCGCAGTGGCCCGAAGACGTTGATGTCGAAGGTCGCCTCGATATCGTCGAAGCCGCCGGTCAGCAGCGAGCCGGGTAGCAGGATGCCCGCGTTGTTGAAGATGATCTCGGCGTCCGGTGCGAGCGCGGCGAACGCGGAAACCGATGCCTCCGAGCGGACTTCGAGTTCAACCGGAACCACCTCGGGGCGTTCGTCGGTGAACGACGACCGGCCCGTCGAATAGACCTTGCGCGCTCCCCTGGCCAGAAGCTCGTCGACGAGTGCGGCGCCAAGTCCCCGCCGTCCGCCGGTCACCACGACCACCTTGCCTGCCACTGCGACCATCTGAAGCTCCCTTGCTGAATAACGATGACGTTACTAAGATGGAAGCACGGATATCTGAGTAACGCAAGCGTTATCCAAAAAGAGAGTGTGATGGAGTTCGAGGAAAGACTGCGCGACCGCCAGTGGTCGATCAAGGACGGCTGCTCGGTGGCCAAACTGCTGGACCTGCTCAGCACCAAGACGGTTTTTCTCGCTGTCCGCGAAAGCCTCTTCGGCACAACGCGATTCGAAGACTTCGTCGAGCGGATCGGAACGTCGGCGCCCGCGGTGTCACGCGCACTCAAACAACTCGAGGCCGCAGAGCTGATGGTGCGGGTGCCCTATCAGGAGCCCGGCAAACGGGCCCGGGACGAATACCGGCTGACCGAGGCCGGCGAAGACCTGCTGCCGGTGTACCTGGCGATGAGCCAGTGGGGCGACAAGCATCTACAGAAGGGCGGCCGCGGTCCGCTGTGCTTCGTCGACCGGGAGTCGGGCAACCGGGTTGGCGTGATCGTGACCGATGATCCAAATGCTGCCACCGTTTCCGCAGGTGACATCGAAATCCGGCTGAATCGGTCGTGAGCTTTGCCCGTTCCGGAATCAGCAACCATCGCGCCACCGTTGGAGATGAAATGATCGCGCACCCCTTCACGGACCTCGTCACCGTCACCGCGGTCGGCGACGGCACCTTCACCGCCACCATCGACCCGGTGTGGACGATCGGCCCGAAGGTACATGGGGGCTGCATGATGGCGGTGTGTGCCGCAGCCGCGCAGCAGGCCATCGGTGCAGAATCCGACCTGGCGCCCGTCGCCGTGACCGCCAACTACCTGAATGCGCCCGACCCCGGCGAGGTGCAGCTGACGACCACTGTCCGCAAGCATGGGCGTCAGGTCGCCCTGGTCGATGTCCAGCTGTCGCAGAACGGCCGGGCGGCGGTCAGCTGTGCAGTCACCCTCGGCCCCCTGGACGCCAAGCCGCCGCGCCACCAGGAATCTCTCGAGGTGTCGTACCTGCCGGTGGAGCCACCCGCGGATGCCGTACCGGTGACCGGTAGCCATCCGGTTGGTTCGATTGTCCACGTGGCGCAGGGGTGCGAGTTCCTGCTCGATGCCGCGACACCGTTCCTCTCCGGAGAGGAGGGCGATCCCGTCAACCGAATGTGGTTGCGGCCCTTCGCCGATGACGAGGCCAATCCCGACACCGCGCTGCTGTTCGCGCTGATGGCAGGCGACATCACTCCCCCGGTCACGATGAATCAGGGGCACTTCGGCTGGGCTCCCACCGTGCAGCTCACCACCTATGTGCGACGGCGGCCGGCGCCGGGCTGGCTGCGGGTGCTGGCCAGTTCGACCGTGGTCGGCCAGACGTGGTTCGAGGAGGACCACGTCATCCTCGACTCCACCGGTGAGGTGGTCGTGCAGAGCCGCCAGCTCGCGATGCTGCCCAAGGGCGTGTAGGCCGGGTTAGGCGCCCAGCTCCACGAGCTGGGCGTCGCCCTGGATCGTCGAGAACTGTTGCCACCACACCCAATCGGTGATCGCGGCCCGCAGGTCGGCCGCATAGGGCGCGGTGTAGGCGCGGTACAGCGCCGCCGACTCCTGCAGGCGTCCGTAGGCGGCCAGCTTCTCCAGGTGCGCCGTGCGGTAGGTCTCGCCCGTCGTCTGCATCAGCGGACGGATCGATTCCATCCACGCCTTGCCGATGGCCGCGGGGTCCGGCGGGACCAGTTGAACGGGCTGCGGCGGCAACGCTTCATGCAGCTGCGCGTCCGGCCACTCGGCGAGCTTCGCGGCGGCCTCGGGCGCGATGACCTCCAAGCGGGTGCGACCCTTCATCAGGCCGTCCGTCGGAATATCCTCGGGCGGAATGACTTTCGTCTGCAGACTGCCGGCGAACGGCTGCACTTCCTGCTGGGTGCCGATGACCACCTTGAGCGTCTTCTCATGGAAAGTGCACCACGCCTGCAGGGCAACAAACGGCTCGCGGACCCACCGGCCGCGCTGGCCGGCCGGGATGCGCTCGTCAGCGCTGACGAAGATCACCTGCGACGGTAGGCACATGCCGTCCGGAATGAACGACACCCCATAGGAATTCGCGGCGATGATCTCGCCGTCGGTCGTCACGCCGACCGCCCACACGAAGTTCCAGGCCATTGGCGGGACCGACGGTGGTGCGTGCAACGCCGCCGCGATTCGCTCGGCGAACTGCACGTCCGCGTCACCCGCAGACTTGCGTACGAGACCGGCCCGCGCCGCGGCAGCCATCGCGTCGCGCTCCGCGCGTGCCGCCGTGACCGGGATCGGCGCCGCGGCAGCGGCGTTCTGCTGCTGGTTGGTCGACATCGGCGCGACACCCGGACCACCCGGGCCGCCCGCACCTGCGCCGGGTTGAGCGACCGGCGCGGCCGGTGACGGCGTCGGCGCCGGGCCCAGCGGGGCGGCCGGTGCGGCACCGGCCGGTGTGCCGGTCGGTGCGGCGGCACTTGCCGCGCCCGCCGCCTGGGTCACCGGCGCGGCACCCGCGCCGCCGGTGCCTGTCGCCGCGCCACTGGCAGCGGCCGGGGTGCCCGACGCCGCGCCCGTCTGGGTAGCGGGTTCGGGCGTCGCGAGCGATGCGGCAGTCGCTGCTGCGCCCAACGGCTGCGTTGGCAGTTGGCCGAACGGGTTCTTGGGCGTCTGCGGGCCTTGGCCCTGACCCTGTTGGCTGGCTTGTTGTCCTGTGCCTTGCTGGCCGGCTCCTTGCTGCCCCGACCCCGGGCCGCCTGGAGTTCCTGACGGGCTGCCTGCGGCTGCACTGGAGGCAGACGACGTCGAGGGTGAACCGGTCGACGTTGTCGCCGGGGGCGTCGGACGCGATCCCGGTGACCCCATTGCCGCGTTGATGCCACCGCCGGGCGGAGGCGCAACTACCTGGCCATTTCCCGACTCAGTGACGACGGGTTTACCGGGCTGCGGTGCATGATTCTGGGCGGCACTATCGATCGACCCACCGCCGGCGCCAGGCGCCGGATTCTTATCCACAACAGGCTTAGCGCCTGGTGCCGGCGCAGTGTTTTGCCCCGCACTATCAACCGAGCCACCACCACCAATGCCACCAGACCCGGGCGAGCCGCCGGGCAACCCCGATGCTGGCGGCTCGCCAGAGATTCCAGGGGCCTGGGGTTTCGGAGGCGGAGGCGGCATTAGTCCGTTCGCACCAGGCGTACTCGGCGGAATGCCCAACTCTTGCGCGAGCCCTGTCGCGCAAGCCGCCACCGCGGCAGTGTTTTCCTTGCGGCCATTAGCGATCGTGCTCTGAATCAGCGCCGCAAAATCCCTAGCCGCCTTGAAAAAGGCGTCCCCTTTTTCAAAATCCTTCGATAGATAGGCCGAATACCCCGCCGCCAGCATCCGGAAGCACACCTCCTTGAACGTCCGGCAGAGGTGCTCGATAATCTCGGCGTTCTTGTTTACCGCATGCTTCGTCTGAACCACCGCAGACTCAGCGCGATACACCTTTCGTGCCGCCGCGTATACAGCAGCACACGCGTCGCTGTAAGAACCAAGAACACCGCTAGCCGCAGCCAACGCAAGCCGGCCAGCCTCCCCCTGCCAGTCAGCTAACTCCATCCGCTGGTGCGCGTGATGTGGAATCACCTCGCCGTCGACGCGATCCCCCAGCGCCATGAGTTGCTCAGCTATGTGATTAAGCACAGTTTCATCGACGTCTGGAAACGCAGGACCCTCGACCGTCAACGGACCGAACTCACCGGGGTGGAAGGGCGGAATCGCCATTGCTTATCGCCTTTGATCGCATCGATCGTCAGCCGCAGAATCATTCTGGGTGACGACATCAATTCCGTTTACGACAATCTGCACTAGATCGATGTCCGCCATGCGACCACTACTCCTCATCGTGCGGAGGATTTGCAGGCTCCCGCCAGGATGCCGGGTGCGTACTGACCGGCTAAATACACATATTGGTCGTTTGGCTGATAGGTCGGCAACGACTGAATAAACGTACGCCGATAGTGCACACCCAAAAGCATGAAATCCCGAACGACTGCATTCGAACTTCTTTGCGCCAGATTCTCCAATGCATCAGCGGTCGAGGTCATCACGGGAGTAACTATGTCGGTTAGGGATTGCCGCTCCGGCGGCCAGTTACCTACCGCAATGCTCGGATCATTCTTTATCCATTCCATAAAACTCGGGTTAGTCAGCAGCTGGTCCAACGTGGGGCTCAGATCAGCGCACACGGTGTCAGGTGTGTCGAACATCCGTCGCGGATTGGAGATATCGCCTATCGGCGCGATCGATGTCGGCGATGCAGGAACACTGACCAACGATGCACGAGCCGCCGCAGAACCGAAGGAAATAGCGGCGCAGATATTCGTAATGACGTTACCGGCCGTGGACGCTGTCCGCGCCAAGCCATCGTCGGCTGATGTGTAAGCAGGAAGACTGTCCGCGTACGCCCGGAAATATGCAATAGACTGCTCATAAAGTTCACGCATCACCCGATGGGGTGTCATCTTGGCCAGAGGCACTATCTGATCGGCAGTCTTTCGCATCGCCTTGCCGACGGTCTCGTACTGGGCACGAACCTCAGGCGTCCACGATGAGGCCGGAATGGACGGATCCCGCGTCAGCCAACCCTTGCCTTCGATATCAGCGAGCGTGTTAGTAATCGGAGTCCACGGCGCACACGATGGATCCTCCGTGATGATCCCAACCGGGCCTTTGTCGTTCGCGCTCGCGACGTCCGACTGCGCAGCCGAAGTCTCGGTGCCACTACCTTTGCTGTCACCATTGTTCTTCGTGCACGACACTGCGACTACCGCCGTTATCGCGATCACCGCAACCAGCGACACCGCTCCGATGGCCCACTTGGCGGCGCCGCCCTTCTTCGGCGGAACCGGAGCCGGCCACGGCTGCTGCGGACCCCACTGCCCACCCGGTCCCGGCTGGCCCGGCCAGCCACCCGGCTGCTGCGGCGGGGGCGCGCCCCACGTCGGCGGTTGCGTCACAGATCGCCCTCCCTCAGAAACTCACAACGCAAAACAGTCAAGACCGAAAATTACACATCGACCGCAGGATTTGCGGCGTGGCGCCCCGACCGCGGCGCAGGAGTGGAAGGCGGAACCGGTACTGAGGGGCCGCTGGTCGGCCCGGCGGCAGCGTGCTTCTTGTCGGCCTCACGGTCCTTCTTTTCCTCGGGCTTCTCGTCCCGCTTCTCCTCGCGGGCCTTCTCGTCGCCCGGCTTGCGATCCTCCGGCTTGAGCTGTTGACCAGCGGCACCACCGACTCCCCCGGCACCTGCGTCTCCCGGCTTGGCCCCGTCTTTACCGGCCTGGCCAGCCAGCTGCTGGACCTGCTGCCCGATCTGCTGGGCCGCCTGCATCGCGGTCTGCGGAACCGATCCGAGCGCCTGCATGGCCTGGGCGGGGGCCTGGAAGGCCTGCATCGCCATGCCCATCATCTGGCCGAACTGGCCCATTCCACCGTCAGCGCCACCGCCAGCCTTGCCGGCGGCGGACGCAGGATTGAGGCTCTCGCTGGCCTTCTGGATCGCTTGACCGCCCGCTTCGTCCCCACTCTGGTACGCAGCCTTCGCCGACGAGACCTTGCCTGCGAAAGCGTGATCTTCCGCCTGCGCGGCCGCAACCTTTGCATTCGCGCCGTCGACTAGCCCTGGGATATATGACGAAAGCATCAAGCTGACCGGGTCAGCGCCCGCGGGGATATTCGCACTCTCTGCCGGCTTCACCGTGCCGGCCGACCACGACATCGTCTCGAGATCGATACTCAAATGCTCGCTCAACGCGTCCACCCCCACTTCTGGACAGTCCCGCATCTGAGATTACCCGCACCACCAACCCCAGTCCTGCACCAATCTTGTGCAGCGCCGAGTACGAGTTTGCTCAAGTCACGAGCGACAGCGGAAAAGCGCGCTAGGCGGCCGAAGTCACGCGGTAGACGTCGTACACACCTTCGACGTTGCGCACCACGTTCAGCACGTGACCGAGGTGCTTCGGGTCGCCCATTTCAAAAGTGAAGCGGCTGATCGCAACTCGATCATTGGACGTGGTCACCGACGCCGACAGGATGTTGACCTTCTCGTCGGCCAGCACCCGGGTGACGTCGGACAGCAGACGGTGACGGTCCAATGCCTCGACCTGAATGGCCACCAGGAACACCGACGACGGCGACGGCGCCCACTTCACGTCGATGATGCGCTCGGCCTGCTGCTGCAGCGACGCGGCGTTGGTGCAGTCGGTCCGGTGCACGCTGACGCCACCGCCGCGGGTCACGAAACCCATGATGTTGTCGCCCGGCACCGGCGTGCAGCACTTGGCAAGCTTGCACAGCACCCCGGGCGCACCCGGAACCGCCACGCCCACATCGTCATTCGTACGGCGGCGCACCGGCATGGTGGCCGGCGTCGACCGTTCGGCGATCTCGTCGGCAGCGTCGTCGTCACCACCGAGCGTGGCCACCAGTCGCTGCACGACGTGCCGCGCCGAGACATGTCCTTCACCGACGGCGGTGTACAGCGCCGACACGTCCGCGTAGCGCAGTTCGCGCGCGAGTGCGGCCATCAGTTCGGCGTTCATCAACCGCTGCAACGGCATTCCGCCGCGGCGCACCTCGCGGGCGATCGCGTCCTTGCCGGTTTCCAGCGCCTCTTCACGCCGTTCCTTGGCGAACCACTGCCGAATCTTGGCCTTGGCCCGCGGCGACACCACGAACGTCTGCCAGTCGCGCGACGGCCCGGCGTTCTGCGCTTTCGAGGTGAAAACCTCCACCACTTCACCGTTTTCGAGCTTGCGCTCGAGCGCCACCAGGCGGCCGTTGACGCGGGCGCCGATGCAGCGATGCCCGACCTCGGTGTGCACCGCGTACGCGAAGTCGACGGGCGTGGAGCCGGCCGGCAGCGTGATCACGTCACCCTTGGGCGTGAACACGAAGATCTCCTGCACGGCAAGGTCGTACCGCAGCGACTCGAGGAACTCGCCGGGGTCGGCGGCCTCACGCTGCCAGTCGAGCAGCTGGCGCATCCACGCCATATCGTCGATCTCGGTGGCGTGACCGCCCGCCGGTAACCCGTTGCGGCCCTTGGCTTCCTTGTACCGCCAGTGCGCGGCGATGCCGTACTCCGCGGTGCGGTGCATGTCGATGGTGCGGATCTGCACCTCCAGCGGCTTGCCCTCCGGGCCGACGACCGTCGTGTGCAGCGACTGGTAGACGCCGAACCGCGGCTGGGCGATGTAGTCCTTGAACCGCCCGGCCATCGGCTGCCACAGCGAGTGCACGACGCCGACGGCGGCGTAACAGTCCCGGATTTCGTCGCACAGGATGCGGACGCCGACCAGGTCGTGGATGTCGTCGAAGTCGCGGCCTTTGACGATCATCTTCTGGTAGATGGACCAGTAGTGCTTGGGCCGGCCTTCGACCGTCGCGTTGATCTTCATGGCGAGCAGCGAATTGGCGATCTCGGCGCGCACTTTGGCCAGATAGGTGTCGCGCGACGGCGCCCGGTCGGCGACCAGGCGCACGATCTCCTCGTACCGCTTGGGGTGCAGGATCGCGAAGGACAGGTCCTCCAGCTCCCATTTGACGGTGGCCATACCGAGCCGATGGGCAAGCGGCGCAATCACTTCGAGCGTCTCGCGGGCCTTGCGGGCCTGCTTCTCCGGCGGCAGGAACCGCATGGTGCGCATGTTGTGCAGCCGGTCGGCGACCTTGATCACCAGCACGCGGGGATCGCGCGCCATGGCGATGATCATCTTGCGGATGGTCTCGGCCTCGGCCGCCGAGCCCAGCACCACCTTGTCCAGTTTGGTGACGCCGTCGACCAGGTGGCCGACCTCGGTGCCGAACTCGGCGGTGAGCGCCTCGAGCGTGTAGCCCGTGTCCTCGACGGTGTCGTGCAGCAGCGCGGCGACGAGCGTCGTGGTGTCCATGCCGAGCTCGGCGAGGATGTTGGCGACGGCCAGCGGATGGGTGATGTACGGATCACCGGACTTGCGCAGCTGCGGCGCGTGCCGCTCCTCGGCGATCTCATAGGCGCGCTGCAGGATCGCCAGGTCGGCCTTGGGGTAGTACTCGCGGTGCACCGCGACCAACGGCTCGAGGACGGGGTTGACCAGGCTGCGCTGCGCGGTCATGCGGCGGGCGAGCCGGGCACGGACACGGCGGGACGCGCTGACGGTGCCCTTGGCCGCTTCCAGTGACGCCGCCTGCGGCGGCTCGGGCGGCGCCGACTGGACCTGCGTCACCTTGTCGTCAGCCAACGCCGCACACCTCCTACACCTGGTTTGTCGAGGATAGCCCCTCAGACGACGTACAGGCTGGTGACCTGTAGGGGTTCCAGCACAGCGCGTCCGCCGAGGCCGTTCAGCTCCAACACGACCGCCGCCGCGGTCACCGTCGCACCTGCGGCCTGCAGCAGCCGGACCGTCGCAGCAACCGTTCCACCGGTAGCGAGTACGTCGTCTATTACGACAACGCGACGGCCGGTCAGATCGATCCCATCGGCGGGAATCTCCAGCGTGGCACTGCCGTACTCCAGCGCGTAGGACTGGCTGTGCACCGGCGGCGGCAACTTGCCGCCCTTGCGGACCGCGAGCACCCCGGTACCCAACCGGGTCGCGACGGCGGCGCCCAGCAGGAACCCGCGGGCATCGATGCCGGCGACCAGATCGACACCGTCGGCCACCTCGGCCAGCGCGGCCGTGACCGCCGCCAGCCCGCGGCCATCGGCGAGGAGTGGCGTCAGATCCTTGAACTGGATGCCGGGCTCCGGGAAGTCCGGCACCTCACGGACCAGTTCGGCGAAGAGGACGTTCAGATCGGTCACTTGCTCCCCCAGCGGTCCATGTTCCAGCCGGCGCCCCACCGCGTGGGGTTGGCGCGCACGAGCGTCAGGTCGTTCGTCACCAGCAGGGTCCGCTGCTGACGGTACAGCGGCAAGGTCGGCACGTCGCCCCACAGCACCCCGGCTCCCTCACCGAGCAGGCGCGCCTGCTCCTTGGGGTCGGTGGTCACGGCCAGTGCGGCGATGACGCCATCGACACGTTCGTTCGCGTAGCCGGACAGGTTGTTGCCGTTGCCGCCGTGCAACGCATAGGAATCCACCACCGACGATCCGCTCGACCCGCTGCCGGCCGCTCCCCCGCCGCCGGACAGGAGCACGTCGATGTCGTTGGCGCGCAAGCTTTGTGCGCCCACCGTCGGCGAGGCGACTTCCTGCACGGTGATGCCCGCGGCGGCGCACGACTTGGTGATCGCGGCGACCACCGCGGCCAGTCGGGCATCCGGCCCGCGATATCCCATCCGCACGGTCAGGGGCTGGCCGTTGACGGCGGCGCGCGCCCCGTCCACGTCGGCGGCCGCGAACTGTCCAGTCGCGTCGACGTTTTCGGCGACCGCCAGGGAATCGTCCGACGCCGTGTTCAGCCGCGCGTTGCTGACATAGACGCCGACCGCGGCGGCGATCGCGTCCCGCGGCGTACACAGCGCGACGGCACGGCGCGCGGCCGGATCGGCCAGCACACCCTGGGCCGCGAAGATCAGCTGCTGAATGTCGTCGGACGCGCTGTCCCTGCGCACATAGCTCGACGGCACGTCGTCCTTGCCGACGACGCCGGCGGCGATGTCGACGACCTCGGCCTTGCCGGACTTGATCCGGCTGGCGATGTCGGCGCCCCGCGGCGACACGGTGATCTTGCCGATCACCGGCTTGGCACCCCACCATTTGTCGTTGGCCGCCAACGTGATCGAACCGTCCTTGGCCACCGACGCGAGCTTGTACGGCCCGGCCGACGGGAACTTCTTGAGGTCCGCGTCGGGCTTCAGATCCCAGGTGGTGTTCCAGGCGTCGGCGATCTTGTCGATGGTCGGCGCGTCACCGCTCTGGATTGCCTTCGTCACGCCGCCGTCGCCGAGCCCGAGCGCGTCATCGAGCACGTGCGCCGGCAGCAGCGACGTCGCGGCGAACAACTGGCCGTAGTCGGTGATGTCGCGGTCGCGGATGAAGGTCACCCGGGCGCGCTTCTGGCCCGGGGTGCAGTCGACGACCGCGACATCGCTGTACCCGGCGCGGCTGGCCGCGTCGAACGCCGGGAACTGCCCCGACTGCGCGGCCCAGGCCAGCACCATGTCGTCACAAGTGACCGGCTTGCCGTCGGAGTAGACGGCGCTGTCGTTGATCTTGTAGTCGAGCGTCAGCGGAGCCCGGCCCATCACCGAAACGGTGCCGAAGTCGCGGTCGGCGACCACCTGCCCGTCGGGCCCGCGAAAGTTGAACCCCGTCTGCACCCGCGAAAACGCTTGCGGCGCACCCGAAGCCGCGCCGACAACCGACGCGGTGTTGTAGGTGGGCAGGGCACCGTCGACGATGTAGTCGACGGTGTCAGCCGAGCTGTCACAACCGGACAGGCCGAAACCGGCCACCAACGTCACCGCACCGGCCAAGGCGGTTCGGCGGAACCGGGCGGGCATCGAGGGCTAGCCCCGGGTGTTTCGCTTACCCGACGGCTTACCGGTGGGCCGCAACGGCTTGGCCCCCGGCGCCGGCTTTTCCGGCGCGTTCACCGCACCGACGGCCACCTCGTCACCCCCGGTGACACCGCGCTCGGTCGACGACTTGCGACGGTTGAGCACCCGGCGGGTGTGGTTCTTCACCAGGTCGGTGCGCTCGCGCATCGAGACCAGCAGCGGGGTGGCGAAGAAGATCGACGAGTAGGTGCCCACGATGACACCGACCAGCTGCACCAGCGCCAGGTCCTTGAGCGTGCCCACACCCAGCAGCCACACCGCGACCACCATCAGCGAGATGATCGGCAGCGCCGAGATGAGGCTGGTGTTGATGGACCGCATGAAGGTCTGGTTGACCGCCAGGTTGGCCTGCTCGGCGAACGTCCGTCGGGTGGTGTGCTCGAAGCCGTGGGTGTTCTCCTCGACCTTGTCGAACACGATCACGGTGTCGTAGAGCGAGAAGCCGAGGATCGTCAACAGACCGATGACGGTGGCCGGCGTCACCTCGAACCCGACGAGCGAGTATACGCCCGCGGTGCTGATCAGGTCGAACGCCAGCGACGCCAGCGCCGCCAGCGCCATGTAGCGCTCGTAGCGGATGGTGATGTAGATCGAGACGATGACGATGAACACCACCAGCGCGATCAGCGCCTTCTTGGTGATCTGATCACCCCAGGTCGACGACACCGCCGAATCGCTGATCACCGCCTTGGACGCCTTGCCGTCCTCGCCCTTCGGCTGGAACGCGTCGAACAACGCGTTGCGCACCTTGTCGGTGTCCGCCGTGGACAGGGTCTCGGTGCGGATCTGGAGGGTGGCCGAGTCGCCGTTGCCGACGCGCACCACCGACTCCGGAGCATGGCCGAGCGTCTTGTTGAAGACGTCCTCGACGGCCTGCGGAGTGGCGGTGGTGGAAACGCCCGCCACCGGCATCGCGATCTTGGTTCCGCCCTCGAAGTCGATACCGAAGTTGAAACCACGCACCAGGATGCTGGCGATCATGACCAGCATGATCACGCCGCTGATCGCGTACCACATGCGGCGCTTGCCGATGACCTCGAAGGCACCGGTACCGGTGTAGAGCCGGACGAAGAATCCGTGCTGCGGCAGGTTGCCGCTCTGCTCGGTGGCAGTGGTTTCCTCGATCTCGGTGGCCGAATCTTCTTCGGCCGCAGCCGATTCGGTCAGCTCCAGGTCGGTGTCGTCAGTTGAATGCTTCGACATGTCGGTGTTACCCCTGTCCCGTCAGGCTGGCCGCTCGCCGCTCGCGCGCAATCTGCTGCACGGCGCCGAGACCGTTGTACGCAGGCTTGGCCATCCGCGCCGACTTGGACGCCAGGAAGACCAGCGGCCACGTCACCAGGAACACCACCACGATGTCGAGGATCGTGGTCAGGCCCAGGGTGAACGCGAAGCCCTTCACCTGGCCGACGGCCAGGATGTACAGCACCAGGGCGGCCAGGAAGGTGACCGCGTTACCCGAGACGATGGTCTTGCGAGCGCGCGCCCAACCGCGTGGCACGGCCGAGCGGAAACTGCGCCCCTCTCGAATCTCATCCTTGATGCGTTCGAAGAACACCACGAACGAGTCGGCCGTCGTACCGATACCGATGATCAGACCCGCGATACCCGCCAGGTCCAGCGTGTAGTTGATGTACCTGCCCAGGAGCACGAGGATCGCGAACACCATGGCGCCCGACGCGACCAGCGACAGCGCGGTGAGGATGCCGAGGACGCGGTAGTAGGCCAGCGAGTACAGCAGCACCAGACCGAGGCCGATGAGGCCCGCCCACAGGCCGGCACGCAGGGACGTCAGGCCCAGCGTGGCCGACACCGTCTCCGCCTCGGACGACTCGAACGACAGCGGCAGCGAGCCGTACTTCAGCACGTTGGCCAGGTCTTTCGCCGTCGAGGCGTTGAAGTGGCCGGTGATCTGCGTGCGTCCGCCCGGGATCGCCTCCTGGATGGCCGGCGCGCTGACCACCTGCGAGTCGAGCACGAAGGCGGTCTGGGTGCCAATGTTGGCGGCGGTGAAGGTGGCCCAGACGTCGGCGGCCTTCTCCTTGAACGTGACGTCGACGACGTACTCGCCCTGCTGCTGATTCAGACCGGACGACGCGTCCTTGATCTCGTCACCGCTGATGATCGACTTGTCCAGCAGGTAGACCTCTTTGTGGTCCTTGGAGCAGGTCACCAGCGGCAGGTTCGGGTCGTCGTTGCCGGCCAGCACGTCCTGCTGGTCGCAGCGGGTGGCCTGGAACTGCAGGGCCAGCAGCTGGATCTGCGGCTGCGTGCTCTGACGCAGTGCCTTCTCGTCGGCGATGCGCTGGGCCAGTTCGGCCTTGGGCCCGTGTGGTCCCGGCGCAGGCGCGGGGGCACCTGGGGCCGGGGCCGGCGCGGCGGGGGCACCCGGTTGAGGCGCACCCGGAGCGGCGGGGGCCGGCGGCGCCGGGTTGGCCGAGGTGTCCGACGGCGCCGGGGTCGGCTCCTCCGGGAAGGGCCGCGGCTGCGGGGCCGGCGCGGGGGCCGGCTCGGTGGATGCCGGGTGCGCGGGCATGCCCGGCGTCGGCGGGACGACCGGGGCCTCGGGCTCGGCCGGGGCGATCAGCGGCGGCATGCCGGGCAGACCGGGCAGGCCGCCGGCAGGTCCGCCGGGGACGCCACCGGGAGCCGGAGCAGCCGGCGCGGCGGGCTTCGCGGGCTGCGCGCCCTGCGCCGGGATGACGTGCACGACGGGCCGGATGTATAGCCGCGCGGTCTGGCCCAGGTTGCGGGCCTCGCTGCCGTCCTGACCGGGCACGGTGATGATCAGGTTGGAACCGTCGATCACAACCTCGGAACCCGAGACACCGAGGCCGTTCACACGGGCACCGATGATGTCCTGCGCCTGGATCAGCGCCTCGCGCGTCGGGGTCGAGCCGTCGGGGGTACGTGCAGTCAGGGTGACCCGGGTACCGCCCTGCAGGTCGATGCCCAGCTTGGGCTTGGCCTGCTTGTCGCCGGTGAGAAACACCAGAAGATAGGCGCCGATCAGCAGCGCCAGGAACAACGACAAATAGCGGTATGGGTGCACCGGCGCCGAAGACGATGCCACGGTTCTAGGGTCTCCTTGAGATCGGTACGTCAGCCCCGCAAAGGGTACGTGTTGGAGCGGGAATGTCAGCCTTCGGTCTTCGGCGTGCCCTCTTCGGCGGCAGCCGAGGTCAGGTCGTCAGCGGCCTCGGTCTCGGGCTCGATGCGGTCGCGCACGGCGAGCTTCATCCAGGTGGTGACGACGCCGGGAGCGATCTCGAGATCCACGTTGTCGTCGTCGATCCGGGCGATGGTGCCCTGCAGACCCGACGTGGTGTGCACGCGGTCGCCGACCTGCAGCGAGTTGTGCAGGTCGATCGTGGCCTGCATCTGCTTCCGCTGCCGCCGCGACGCGAAGAACATGAAGGCACCCATGACCAGGAGCAGCGGCAGGAAGACGACCAAATCCATGACAGCGAAAATCTTTCGTTCTGTTGAGTCTGTGAACAGGCAAGCGAGCCGGACCAGCCGTACGCCGTGCCGCGGTAGTGACCAGTGTGCCATCTAGGGCGTCAACGCCGACCACCCATACCGCGGGCGATTCCACGGCCCACCGAGCGGGATAAGGCACTAGCAATTATTTTCGCGAAAGTAAGATGGGAATTTCATGCGGCTAAGCCACTATGCCGTGCAACCCAGTTAACGATGCGCTAGCTTTTCTCGGGGGTGAGGGAGGTTCGGGACGTTGGCCTGGCAGCGAATTCGGCATTGGTGGCACCGGCCCGACCACTATGAATGGTTGTCCGCATACATCGAGAACCGCGGACTCCAGCCCTATACCCGCATCGTCGTCGGCCTGATCGTGTTCAGCGGCGGCGCAGTCGGCCTCGCAACAATCTGGAGTCCGTCCGGTCCGGCGACGGTGTTCTGGGTCGCGGTGCCGGTCGTCGCCGGCGTCGTCTCCATCGGGTGCTCGATCGTCTGGCTGACTCGCTGGCCGCGGCGCCGCCAATCCACCGTGATCGTGATCCTGCTTCAGTTCTGTATCGCCGGCGTGTGTCTGGTGCAGCGCGATCCCAAGGCGGCGGCCCTGGGCGGCTTTGTACTCGCGCTGCTGGCCGCATATGTGGCGTCATTCCACACGCCGAAGTATCTGGCGTCGGTGGCACTGACCGCCGTCGTCACCGCGACGGTCTGCGGGATCCGATTGGCGGCACAGGGCGATCCGCAACTGGCTGTCGCGGTGTTCGTCGGGCTCGTCGCCAACACGCTGCTACTTCCACTCGCCATTCATGTGCTGGTGATGCTGCTGGGCGACGACTCCGCCGTGGCCCACCTCGATCCGCTGACGCAATTGCCGAATCGCCGCGGGTTCGATCAGGCGATCCGACCGCTGCTCACCGGCACCCAGGCCGAATCCGAGATCAGCGTCATCCTCCTGGACCTGGACGACTTCAAACGCATCAACGACACCCTCGGGCACGCCGCCGGCGACCGGGTTCTGATGAACGTCGCCGGGGTCATCATGAATGCCCTGCCCAAAGGTGCGGTGGCAGCCCGGATCGGCGGCGAGGAGTTCGTCATCGCCATCCGTGGCAATCAGGCCACTGCACTTCGATTCTCCGAACGGCTACGCCGGAGCATCGCCACGAAACCGTCGTACATGACGGCGAGTTTCGGGATCGCCCACGCGCCGGCCGGCAGCCGGCCCGTCATGGATCAGCTCCTGGCGTCGGCCGATCACGCCATGTATGTCGCCAAACGTGCCGGCGGCGACCAGGTGAGCACGCACCTGGTGTCACATCACTGAGGGCTAGGCCGGATAGCCGACAGGCAGCAGTACATCACCCGACGTAGTCCGGAAATAGACCTGCCATTGGTAGTAGCCCGCGAACGCGGCGGGATCGGCAGCCAGCACCGCGGCATAGTCGTTGACGGCACGGACATACGCGCCGGAATGGTTGTAGTGGTGCACGGCCCCGTCATGGTCGGTGGCGAAACCATTGGCCGCCAGGTAGCGGCCGGCCGCGAGAATCGAATCCCGCGGCGAGCGGATGTCACCTGAGCCGTACGCGGCAAACGTCGACGGCAGGAACTGCATCGGGCCCTGCGCTCCGGCCGTGCTGTCACCGTTGATCCGGCCGAACCGCGACTCGATGAGGTTGATCGCCGCCAGATACGTCCAGTCGACGCCCGATGCCGCCTGTGCCTCGCGGTAGTAGCCGAGCAGTTCGTCGGCAGGCGCCGGAGGCTGGATGGTCCACGGCGGGAGGTTGTCGCGCGGCGGTGTCATCCCGAACAACTGACGGCCGGCGTCGACGTTGTGGCCGTAGGCCGCGGCCAGCGCCGGCGGGATGCGCGGCGCGATGACCGCATCCCACTCCGGATGCCTGGCGATCTCGCGATAGGCCACCTGCTGCCGGTGCGCGGCGTCGATCAAGGCCGGCTCCGACGTCGCCGGATCGCGCACGGCCTGCTCGTCGGCGACGAGCGCGTCGGCGAGTTGCACCGGGTCGGGCGCCGGGTCCGCGGCGGAGGTTCCGCCACCGGTGAACGCCAGCACGACGGCCGCTACAGCGGCCGCGCACCGAGACCTCACCTCACTGCCACGATCGCCAGCAGAATGACCGCGATCGCCGGGAACAGGCCCTGGGTGATCGCGGCGCGCGCCTTATCCGGCGACGACAGCAACAGCACCAGCGCCGCGGCCAGCATCGAACCAACCCCGGCAAAGATCAGTGCCAGACCGATGCCACAGCGCCCCACGGCGATTGCCCCGATACCGACGGCGGTGACGATGGCCAGGAACAGGTTGTAGAACCCCTGGTTGAACGCCAGCTCCTTGGTGTCCACCGCCTGCTGCTCGGTGAGCCCGAAGGTGGCCCTGGTCCGCGGCGAAGTCCAGGTGAGCGACTCCATCACGAAGATGTACACGTGCAGCAACGCGGCGAGGCCGGCAACGATCAACCCTGCAATCAGCATGGGTCCTATTCAAACAGCCCGGCCTGTCCGAGTCCGTTTATCGGCGGTTGCAGGCCCAGATGCGTCCACGCCTGCGGGGTCGCCACGCGCCCCCGCGGCGTCCGGGCGATCATCCCGGCCCGCACCAGGAACGGCTCGCACACCTCCTCGACGGTGGTGGCCTCCTCCCCGACCGCGACCGCCAGCGTCGAGACCCCGACCGGGCCGCCCCCGAAACTCTTTGTCAGCGCGGTCAATACGGCCCGGTCGAGCCGATCCAGTCCGAGTTCGTCGACGTCATAGACCGCTAGTGCGGCCTTGGCCACGTCGCGGGTGATGACGCCGTCGGCGCGGACCTCGGCGTAGTCGCGAACCCGGCGCAGCAGCCGGTTCGCGATACGCGGCGTGCCACGGGACCGCCGGGCCACCTCGGCGCCGGCTTCGGCGCCGAGTTCGATGCCGAGAATGCCGGCCGAGCGCGCGAGCACCCGCTCCAGCTCGGGCGGCTCGTAGAAGTCCATATGCGCCGTGAACCCGAACCGGTCGCGCAGCGGGCCGGTCAGCGCTCCCGACCGGGTGGTCGCCCCGACCAGGGTGAACGGCGCGACCTCCAGCGGAATCGACGTCGCGCCGGGTCCCTTGCCGACCACCACGTCGACCCGGAAGTCCTCCATCGCGAGGTACAGCATCTCCTCGGCGGGCCGGGCGATGCGGTGGATTTCGTCGATGAACAGGACGTCGCCCTCGACCAGGTTGCTGAGCATGGCGGCCAGGTCGCCGGCGCGCTCGAGCGCGGGCCCGGAGGTGACACGCAGCGACGAGCCCAGCTCGGCGGCGATGATCATGGCCAGCGAGGTCTTGCCGAGACCGGGCGGGCCGGACAGCAGGATGTGGTCGGGTGTCCCGCCGCGGTTCTTGGCGCCTTCGAGCACGAGCTGCAACTGCTCGCGCACGCGGGGCTGGCCGATGAACTCACGCAGCGATTTGGGCCGCAGGCTGGCATCGACGTCGCCCTCACCGACGGTCAGCGCCGGCGAGACGTCCCGCTCGTCGGGCTCGGCACCCTCGTCTTCGAACCGGCTCACTTCTTACCCAGCATCGACAGGGCCGACCGCAGCGCGGTGGCGGTATTGGCCTCGGGATCGTTGGCCAGCACCTTGTCGGTGGCTTCTTCGGCCTGCTTGGCCGGAAAGCCAAGTCCGATAAGGGCTTCCACGACGGGCCCACGGATGGAGTGACCGCCGGCGACGCCGACGCCGGCACCCGCCGTCGCGCCGATCTTGTCGCGCAGTTCCAGCACCATGCGTTCGGCGCCGCGCTTGCCGATGCCCGGCACCCGGGTGAGTGCGGTGACGTCGCCGTCGGCCAGGGCCTGCCGCAGGGTCGGGGCGTCGTAGACCGCAAGGGTCGCCAGCGCGATCTTGGGGCCGACGCCGGAGACGCCGAGCAGCGTGTTGAACAGGTCGCGGGCGTCGGAGTCGGCGAAGCCGTACAGCGTCTGGGAATCCTCACGCACGATCATGGCGGTGATCAGCCGCGACTCGGTGCCGCGGCGCAGCGTGGACAGCGTCGCGGGGGTGGCCATGATCTTGTAACCGACACCGGCGGCCTCGATCACCGCGTGATCGAGCGCGATGTCGATGACCTCGCCACGGACCGATGCGATCATGCGCGTGCCGCCTTCACCTTCGCTGCGTACTGCTTCTTGAACTCCGCGGCCTTGGCCTCGGCCGCGGCCATCCGGGCGATCATGGGCGCCCGCCAGCAGTGGCAGATGGCCAGCGCCAGCGCGTCGGCCGCGTCAGCCGGAGTCGGTTTCTGTTGCAGCCCAAGAATTTTGGTGACCATGGTGGTGACCTGAGCCTTGTCCGCGCGACCGTTGCCGGTGACCGCGGCCTTCACCTCACTGGGCGTGTGGAAGTGCACGTCGATCCCGCGGCGCGCGGCCGCCAGCGCGATGACGCCGCCGGCCTGCGCGGTACCCATGGCGGTGTTGGCGTTCTGGTTGGCGAACACCCGCTCGATGGCGATGACGTCGGGACGGTGCGTGTCCATCCAGTGCTCGACGGTGTCGCTGATCGTCAGCAGCCGCCGCTGCAGTTCGACGTCGGACGGGGTGCGCACCACGTCGACATCGAGCGCGGTGACTTTGCGCCCCGTGCCCCCCTCGATCATCGAGAGACCACAGCGCGTCAGACCAGGGTCGACGCCCATCACCCGCACGCCCACTCCTCACTAGGTCCCGAACAGCTGTTCGATAGCTTAGCGGGCGGTGTCGACAGGTTGCGCCAGGGACACGCTCAGATCTGGAAGTACCCGGACCGCGCGCCCTGCTGAATCTCCTGGGCCAGCTCGGCGATGCGCGCTTCGGACGCACCCCACCAGCGGACCAGTTCACGGTGCGCCTCGGCGCCGTCGCGTTCCACGACGATCTTCCAGCGCACCCCGAACAGCTTGGCCAGCAGCCAGAACGGCCACGCCAGCAGGAACGGCAGCACCAGCGCGACGGCGAACCAGTCCAGCAGGAAGAAATCTTCCCCGTCGAGCGTGTCCGAGTACGGCCACCAGCGCCGGCGCACGCGCCACTCGGTCCCGTCGGGGTCCCTCACCGCCACCATCGGGACATCTTGCAGTACATCAGCGGTTTTCCGCTGCGCGACACCGATGTGACACGCCCGCGGGATGCTCACACGTACTTGGACCCGGGGTGCACGACCATCAGCACGACGACGATCACCCACAGCAGGTTGAACACGCCGGTCACCATGCCGAGGGTGCGCAACTGCCGCCCATCGTCGGGTGCGGCGAGCGCCTCCCGCTGTCGCGGCACGATCTGAACCGCCAGCAATCCGCCGGCGATGGCCGTCAGCACCATCGCCACGATGACCCAGATCTCGGTCGAGCGCCCCTGGACACCAGCGAGCGCGAGGCCGACGACGGGCACCGCGAGCGCGAGCACCCCGTAGACGCGGGTGATGCGGTGCAGCGCACGCGCTACGCCCTCGTTGCGCTCCATGTTCGCCGACGGGCCACCGACCGGCGCATAGCGGGGAAACAGGCTGGTGGCCACGGCGATCGGCCCGACGAAGAGGATGCCCGCGACGACGTGGACGGACAGCAACAACGCTTGCATAACCTTCAGTCTAACTGAAGGTTATGGCGTAACGGACGCGACCCGTCTCACGTACTCGCGTAATGCCTCGGTCAGTTCGGGATTTTGCGCCGCGAATTCGGCGTCCAGACGGGCCACGACGTCAGCCGCGCGGTTCAGTAACGACTCCCCCGCGGCCGTGACCCGCAACGTGGAAGCAGCACCGGCATGCGCCGTGCTGTCGTCGACGAGTCCCGCATCGACGAACGAGGCAACCGCCGCGTGCGCACTCTGCACGGTGATACGCGAACGCCGGGCGAGTTCACTGAACGAAATTCCGGCGCTCCCCCGGATGTGTCCGAGCAGCCCGTACTTGCGCGTCGTCAGCCCGAGAGGCTTCAGAGCGTCGGCGAAGGCTGCGTCCCACACCCGACTGACCGTCAGCAGCGTGACAGTCGGGCTGAACGGAGGCGGCTCGGGCATGCTCGGCACGCTACCGCCGGAAGCGGCTATTCCTCGTCGAGCTGCGCGGCGACGTCGTCCGGGATCTCGACGTTGGTGTAGACGTTCTGCACGTCGTCGCTGTCCTCGAGGGCGTCGACGAGCTTGAACACCTTGCGGGCGCCCTCGAGGTCGACCTCGACGGACACCGACGACTGGAAGCCGGACTCGGCCGAGTCGTAGTCGATACCGGCGTCCTGCAGGGCGGTGCGCACCGCGACCAGGTCGGTCGGCTCGCAGATGACCTCGAACGAGTCACCGAGGTCGTTGACCTCTTCGGCACCGGCATCCAGGACGGCCATCAGCACGTCGTCCTCGGTCTGGCCGTTCTTCTCCAGGGTGATGATGCCCTTGCGCGAGAACAGGTAGGCGACCGAACCCGGGTCGGCCATGTTGCCGCCGTTGCGGGTCATCGCGACGCGGACCTCGCCGGCGGCGCGGTTGCGGTTGTCGGTCAGACACTCGATGAGCACCGCGACACCGTTGGGGCCGTAGCCCTCGTACATGATGGTCTGCCAGTCGGCGCCGCCGGCTTCTTCACCGCCGCCGCGCTTGCGGGCCCGCTCGATGTTGTCGTTGGGGACCGAGCTCTTCTTCGCCTTCTGGATGGCGTCGTAGAGGGTCGGGTTACCGCCCGGGTCGCCGCCGCCGACACGGGCCGCGACCTCGATGTTCTTGATCAGCTTGGCGAACATCTTGCCGCGCTTGGCGTCGATGACGGCCTTCTTGTGCTTGGTTGTCGCCCACTTGGAATGGCCGCTCATGCGTGTACGCCCTCTTTCTGATCAAACGTCAGCTGACCAGTTTACGTGGGCGCGTTGCATGGTCTGCGCAGACTCGGGACGGGCGTGCTGGTTGCGCGGCCGGCGGGTCGCTCAATGCCCGTACGAACAGCTGTGCACGAGCTTCTGCACCGACTGCGGAAAATTGGGACACACGAAATGCAAGTCCGTGCCGGGTCCCTCGACCACCCGCAGCCTGCCCCCGGAGATCGTGTCCTGTCTCAGCACGACGGTGCCCGGCTCGAGTTCCACGTCGTCGAGCTTGATCTTTGCGACGTACCAACCGTGCTCAGCTTCTTCGAGATCGTCCACATGGAAAACCGCCTTGCCGTTCTTGAACAACCCGGTCGGTTTATCGGCCTTCAACGCATTGATGACGTCATCGTCCGACGGTCCACTGAACGCCGACACCGCGATGGTCAAGCCCGCGATGACCGCGACGCCGGCGGCCGCCGCAATCAGCGCCCTGCCGGTCGTCATCGCGGGCGGCGCCGCCACACCACCGGCCGCGGCCCGATTCCAGTCGGCGATCAGTTCGCGGTCGTAGCCCTCCTGCCGGATCCGGACGTCGGTGTAGATCAGCGCCTGCAGGACACGGAAGAACCCGATCATCACCCCGACCACGGCCGCGAACACCAGCAGGTCGGCAGCGGCCAGCACCGGACTATCGAACAGGTTCGTGAGAATCTGCTCTCCCAGCAGAGCGAAGTAGCCCCACAGGACCAGCACCATGCAGATGCTCCACAGCACGTGGATGCCGAGGATCCGCCCGAACGCGGGCTTGAGCAGTTGCACCGACCGCTGCAACGCGGCACCGATGCCACGTCCTTCGACCACGACGGCGATGGGCGCGAGACTGAGCAGCAAGCCCAGCCCGAAGTACAGCGGGAACATCACCAGGAACGCCAGCACCAGGCCGGCGGGTCCAGCCATGGCGAGCATCACCTTCGGGCTGCTGGTCAGGATCAGATAGAACACGAACTGCGGCAGAAACAGGATCACGTAGAACGCCAGCGTGAGGCGGCATACCGCGAACATGCGCTGCCGCGCTTGCCGGAGGACGTCTCGCGACTGGATCGGCAGGCCGCGGACAGCCCGGTCGGTCGCGATGACCGTCAACGAAATCAGTAGTGCGTCCGCCGGCAACGCGATCGCCGCGATCACCGCGAAATAGACGACCCACAGGACCAACATCCCGGTTATCAGGCTGTCCAGGTTGGCCAGGCCACCCGCACCGACGGTCGTGGTCGCTTTGACCACAACGGTGCTGATCGTCGCAGCCGACGCGTAGACGAACAGCGCGAAGCCGACCAGGATCGCGACCGGTATGCCCAACAGCGCAGGCCAATACCGCACCATGATCTTCGCGGTGCCCGTGAAAATCTCGGGAATCGTCATGGCACGCAACGGAATCATCGGGGCGGGGTACGGTGCCTGCGCTTGTCGGACCGGCGCCGCCGCAGCTGCCTGCCGCTGCCGCAGGTACGCCCCGCCGAGCCCGCAGGCCGCCGCCAGCAGCACCCAGCCCACGCCCGACGAGACGAACAACGCCACGAGCAGAAACACCCCGGCCGCGATCCACAGGAAGTGCCATGGTTTCAGCACCAGTCCCGTGCCGGACGCCTGCGGTTGATAGAAGCCGGACCCGTGATCAGTTTGCGGTGGCGGGGGCGCAGCACCCCATTGCGCGGAACCCGCGGACAGCGGTGGATGCGGAGCAGGCGGGCCGTAGTGCTGTCCGGCCGGGCGGCGGAATTCTGCGTACGGGTCGGCGGAGCTGCTCGACTCGTTGTGTCCGGCATCCGAATTCGGCATGGCCACCCCTTCGACCGATAGGAAGTCGCTGGATTACAGCACAGCCGCGAGGTGGCTGATATCGGTCGAACGGACGACATGCCGGTGCCGGGGTAGCGCGGCGGCCGATGCCGACGGCTTGTTAGCTCAGATGCTACTTCCGGACCGGCTGCAGCAGGTTGTAGACGGTGTCGGACCCGACCTTCATCGGCGCGAAGTTGGCGCCCACCCAGTCGGCGATGTCGCTGTGCGCGTCGGCGCCCCAGTGGCCCTTGTTGTCGGAGACGATGTAGTACGCCACCTCGTGGGCCGCGACGTAGGACTGGAACTGCTGCAGCGTCGGCGCCGGGTCGCTGCCACCGAAGCCACCGATCGCAATGACGGGGGTCCGGGTGTCGAGCTCCAGACCGGCGGCCGGCGACGACCGGTCGATCGCGGCGGACCACTTGGTGCTCGTGGCCTTGAGCAGCGCGTTCAGTTGGGGGTTCTCGTCGCGCTGGCCGAAGCCGCCGTGTTTGTCGTCCTTGTCCGCGGGGCCGACGGACGGCCCGCCGCCGAGGTGCGGCTGGCCGAAGGTCGCGAGCGAGTAGGCCACTGATCCGCCGACCGCGCCGAACATCGCCAACGCCACCGCGGCTGATGCCACTCGCTGACGCCCAGGCCACAGAAATACGACCGTGCCGACAATGGCGGCGGCCAGGATCACCCAGCGCAGTGCGGGCAGCCAGTCGGCGTTGCGGCCGAGGATCACGAACCCCCACACCCCGCTTGCCAAAAGCACTGTGGCCAAGCCGATCCGGTGGAACAGGGAGTCCCGGCGGCGCCAGAACTCGATGACGAAGATGGCGAACATCGCGGCCATCGCCGGCGCCAGCGCGAGGCAGTAGTACGGATGCACGTTGGTCTTCATGAAGCTCAGCACCAGGCCGACGCTGACGAGCCAGCCGCCGAACAGGAGGGCGCCGGCGCGGACCCGGTCGGTGCGGGGCGCGCGCCCGCGCGAGATCAGCACGAGCACGGTGGCCAGCAGCGCGGCCGGCACCAGCCAGCCGATCTCGAAGCCGAATTCACCGGTGAACAGCCTGGGCAGACCCTGCGTCTGATCACCCATGCCGAAGCCATGGTGCCCGGCGGTCTTGATCGTCTCGCCGGCTGCGTGTCCGGCGTGTTCCCCGGTGAGGGTGTGCACCGTCGACGGTTTGTCGGGGTCGCTCTTACCCATGTGGTTCTTGCCGAGCACCCGGCCAAAGCCGTTGTAGCCCAACACCAGATTCATGAAGCTGTTGTCGGTCGAGCCGGCCATGTAGGGCCGGGACGACGCCGGCCAGAGGATCGTCAGCACCACGAACCAGCCGGCGGAGACCAGCATGGCGCCGAGTGCACCCAGCAGGTGCCACAGCCGGCTGCGTAGGGCGGTGGGCGCCGCGATGAGGTACGTCAGACCGAGAGCCGGCATGACCATCAGGCCCTCGAGCATCTTGGCCAGGAACGCGAAACCCAATGCGACACCGGCCAGGGCCATCCACTTGGCGCCCTTGTCCTGCAACGCGCGGACGGTGAAGTACGCCGCCAGCGTCATCAGCAGCACCATGGCCGCGTCGGGGTTGTTGAAGCGGAACATCATGGCGGACACCGGAGTCAGCGCCAGGACCGCACCGGCCAGCAGGCCGGCTTGTGGACCACTGATCCGTCGCACCGCGGCGTAGAGGAGCCACACCGAGCCGACGGCCATCAACGCCTCGGGGATCAACATGCTCGCGCTGCTGAAACCGAAAATCTGACCCGACAGCGCCATCACCCACTGCGACAGCGGCGGCTTGTCGACGGTGATGACGTTGTTCGGGTCGATGGACCCGAACAGCAGCGCCTCCCAGTTCCTGGACCCGGCCCACACGGCGGCGGCGTAGAACTGGTTGCCCATGCCGTTGATGGTGATGTTCCACAGGTAGCCGACGGCCGTCACGATCAGCAGCAGGGCCAGCGCCGCGCGCTCGCGGGTCTTGGTGGGTGCCGTGATCTCCGGCTCGGCCGTCGGGGCGTCCAGGACGGCGGCGGATGTCGTAGTCACCCGACCATTAAGGCAGTCCCAGCTATGGCCGAGCTGTGAAGCGGACGAGCCGTCGCTATGACACCGACATGCGATGAAACTGCTCACAGTCAGCGGATTCACAGGAGGCAATCCAGTGAACAGTCGTACACTCAGCCTATGCACGACCCCCTCGCCAGCGAAGCCGCGGCCCTCACCGAGCTCGGCCTCAACGAGCTGGGCACCGCCGTCGACGGCATCCACAAGGTGCAGCGCGCCATCTCCGAGCGGGTGTTCCGGCTGGTGGGCCTCGGTGTCGGCCCGGCCGCCAAGCCCGTGAAGGTCGTCTACGACGCCATCACCGACGGCGTCTACTCCACCATCAGTCACGTGGCCACGACGGCGGCGCCCATCGCCGGCAAGGCGGTGCACGACCAGGCCGCCGGCAAGCTGTCCGATCAGGCCGGCGGCGCGCGCGTCCTCGCGGTGCTGCAGGGGTTGATCGGCGACAAGCTCCACGAGCAGGGTTCCGTGCTGGCGACGACGATGTCGGTGCGCGTCGGCGGCCGGCCGGTCGACCTCGACACCGACAGCGTGCGCGCCGCCTACCCCGCTGCCACGGGCGACATCGTGGTGTTCGTCCACGGCCTGGTCGAGACCGAGGCCTTCTGGGCGCTCGGCAAGAGGCCGACCTACGGCCAGCGCCTCGGGGCCGACATCGGCATCACCGGAGTCGAGATTCGCTACAACACCGGCCTGCACATCTCCGACAACGGCGTGCTGCTCTCCGAACTGCTGGACCAGCTGGTGGCCGCCTGGCCGGAGCCGGTGACGTCGATCTCGCTGGTCGGCCATTCGATGGGCGGCTTGGTCATCCGGTCGGCCTGCGCGATGCCCGGCGCGTCGTGGGTGAATCGGGTGCGCACCGTCGTGACTCTGGGCACGCCGCACACCGGCGCACCGCTGGAGAAGGTCGTGCACTACGGGTCGGCGGCGCTCAGCGCACTGCCCGAGACGCGCCCGTTCGGCAGCCTGCTGCGCCGGCGCAGCACCGGGATTCGCGATCTGCGCTTCGGTTCACTCGACGAACGCGACTGGCGCGATCGCGAACCTGACGCCTTGCGCGCGGAACCGCCGATCGACGTGCCGCTGCTCGACGGGGTGTCGTACTACTGCGTCACCGCAACCCTGGCCCGCACGCCGGCCAACCCGATCGGCTGGGTACTGGGCGACGGACTCGTGCAGGTGCGCAGCGCGCAAGGCCGAAGCCGCAAGCGCGACATGGGGTTTGACCGCGAGAATCGCCTGCACCTGCCCGAGGCGCACCACTTCACGCTGCTCAACGACGAACGGATTTACGAGCGCCTGCGCGTGTGGCTGGCGCGATCAGAGCGAGTCGACGAAGAGTTTGTGGATGCGCCGGTCGCCGGTGACCTCGGGGTGGAACGACGTCGCGAGCATGCGGCCCTGACGGACGGCGACGGGATGTCCGGCCGCGCGGGCGAGGACCTCGACGTCGGGTCCGACGCGCTCGACCCAGGGCGCCCGGATGAACACCGCGTGGACGGGATCGTCGAGGCCGACGAAGTCGAGGTCGTCTTCGAACGAGTCGACCTGACGACCGAAGGCGTTGCGCCGCACCGTCATATCGATCCCGCGTAGCGGCAGGGCCTCGCGGCCCGGCACGCCCGCGTCATTGATCTCGGTGGCGAGCAGGATCATGCCGGCGCACGATCCGTAGCACGGCATCCCCGTGGCTAGGCGCTCGCGTAGCGGCTCCAGCAGCTCCAGCTCGCGCAGCAGGTGACTCATCGCGGTGGACTCCCCACCCGGGATCACCAGGGCGTCAACGGCATTCAGCTCCGCGAGGCGCCGGACCGTGGACACCTCGGCGCCCGCCTCGCGCAAGGCGGCCAGATGCTCTCGGGTGTCCCCCTGCAGGGCCAGGACACCGACGTGCGGGCTCACTCCGCCGGTGGGACGAAGCCGCGGTTGTAGCGGGTCAGTCCCTCCTGCATCACAGCGGCCACCATCTCGCCGTACTGGTTGAAAATCTTGCCCTGCGTCAGGGCCCGGCCGCCGGTCGCCGACGGTGACGACTGGTCGTACAGCAGCCATTCGTCAGCCCGGAAGGGCCGCATGAACCACATGGCGTGGTCCAGCGAGGCGATGTTCATATGTTTGCGTACCTCAAGGTGATTCACCTGCGCCGAACCCAGCAGCGTCAGGTCGCTCATGTAGGCCAGGGCGCAGATGTGCAGGACGTGGTCGTCGGGCAGCGGGTCGCGGTGCCGGAACCAGACCTGCTGCTGCGACGCCTTGCCGGGCACCCGGGCCACCTGGTCGCGCGGCACGATGCGCACGTCCCATTCGGCGAACTGGGCGAACCCGGCGTCGTCGAACGCCCCGGCGGACCGGAACCCCTTCGAAAGGTCGGGCGGCGGCGGCACCGGCATGGCGTCCTGGTGCTCGATACCGGTCTGGTCGGTCTGGAACGACGCCGACATCGAGAAGATGGTCTCGCCGTGCTGGATGGCACTCACGCGGCGGGTGCAGAACGACCCACCGTCGCGAATGCGCTCCACCATGTACACCGTCGGTGCGCGGGCGTCACCGGGACGCAGGAAGTACCCGTGCAGCGAGTGCACCTGGTACTTCGGTTCCACGGTGCGCACCGCGGACACCAACGACTGACCGGCTACGTGGCCACCGAAAGTGCGCTGCAGGAAACCCGATTCCGGGCTGAAGACACTGCCGCGGTAGATGTTGACCTCGAGTTGTTCGAGGTCGAGTATCTGCTCGATTGCCACCTGTTGGTTTTACCAGCCCCGCTCGGCGAGCCGATGAGGCTCCGGCACATCCTCCACGTTGATGCCGACCATGGCCTCGCCCAGACCGCGCGACACCTTGGCCAGCGTGTCGGGGTCGTCGTAGAACGTCGTGGCCTTGACGATGGCCGCGGCGCGGGCCGCCGGGTCGCCGGACTTGAAGATGCCCGAACCGACGAACACACCCTCGGCGCCCAGCTGCATCATCATCGCGGCGTCGGCCGGGGTGGCGATGCCGCCGGCGGTGAACAGCGTCACGGGCAGCTTGCCGGCCCGCGCGACCTCGACCACCAGCTCGTACGGCGCCTGCAATTCCTTTGCGGCGACGTACAGTTCGTCCTCCGACAGCGACGTCAGCCGACGGATCTCGCCGCCGATCTTGCGCATGTGGGTGGTGGCGTTGGACACGTCACCGGTGCCGGCCTCACCCTTGGAGCGGATCATCGCCGCGCCCTCGTTGATACGACGCAGGGCCTCGCCCAGGTTCGTGGCGCCGCAGACGAACGGCACGGTGAACTTCCACTTGTCGATGTGGTGGGTGTAGTCGGCCGGGGTCAGCACCTCGGACTCGTCGATGTAGTCCACACCGAGGCTCTGCAGAATCTGCGCCTCGACGAAGTGGCCGATGCGGGCCTTGGCCATCACCGGGATGGTGACGGCGTCGATGATGCCCTCGATCATGTCCGGGTCGCTCATCCGCGAGACGCCGCCCTGCGCGCGGATATCGGCGGGAACGCGCTCGAGCGCCATGACGGCGACGGCGCCTGAGCCTTCGGCGATGCGCGCCTGCTCGGGTGTTACGACGTCCATGATGACGCCGCCCTTAAGCATCTCGGCCATGCCGCGCTTGACCCGGGCGGTGCCCGTCTGACCGCTGTTATCCGCTGCGGTATCCACTGCAATCTCCCTCAAGAATTTGGTACCCGCCAAGTCTAGTGGCCGTACCAAATCGGTTATCCGCGCAGGTCAGCGGATGGTCTGCGGCGCCGTGCCCGCCGTGGCCGCCGGAACCTTCCCATCGGCCAATTCGCCTGCGAGGGAAAGGTATTCACCGAGCTGCAATGGATAGACAGTCTCACCATCGGCAGCCAGCCGGGCGATGACGGCGGCGTCGCACCAGCGGTGTGCGTGAATCGACTGCCGCTCCACGGTGGTGTGGCCGGTGGTCACCGGCTCGAACCGTGAGGTGCGGTACACGAAGAAGAACTCCTCGCTGCGGATCACAGACCCGTTGAACTCGAACACCGCCTCACGACGCCACACCGGGCCGATCAACTCGGCCGGATCGACCTTCAGCCCGGTCTCCTCGGCCATCTCCCGGGCGGCCGCGTCGGGCAGCGACTCGTCCGGTTCGACCGCTCCCCCGACGGTGAACCACCACCGCGGGGCCATCAGCGGGTCGGCGGCCGGGTCGCTGCCACAGAACAGCAGCACCTGCCCGTCCTGGTCCAGCAGGACGACGCGGGCCGACGTCCGTCGTCCCACCGCGCCGGGCTCGTGCCGCGATGCCCGCTCGACGATCTCGAAATACGTTGGCATGGCTGCGGTTCCGCCCAGATGCAACCAGCGCACCAGGGTGCGCTCACGCAGCGCGAGGGTGTCGCGGACGGCGTCGTTGTGGAAGCGGCGGGCCAGCAGTACCCGGGCCTCGGCATCGGCGAGTTCGGCGACCAGCGTCACCGGGATGGACGCCGGGTCGACCTGCGCCAGGGCCGCGGACAGTTCGTTCTCGGCGGCCTCGCGGGCCGCGCGGGGTGCCCGTTCGGCATCGTCCGCCAGTGCGGCCAGGCGGCGGCCCGCCGGCCGGGACCCGTACGCGTCGGCGGCGACGGCCCGCGCGACCACCGCGCGCCGGGCCAGCGCCCCGTCCAGGGCCTGCCACGACAGGTCGTAGCGCACGTGCAGCCGGTCCAGCCGGTGCGCGGTCTGGTAGGCCCACACCACGGTGATCAGCACCGTCAGCGCCAGCCAGACCAGCGCGACGATCAGCAGCCAGCTCATCAGGCCTCCACCCGGACCTTCGTCCCCGACCCGGCCACGGTCTCGTAGACCAGCATGATCTGCTGCGCGACCACCGACCAGTCGTAGCGGCGCACCGCCTGCGTGGCCGCCTCGGCGTACCGGCGGCGGGCGTCGTCGTTCGACAGCATCTCGACCAGCGCTTCACCGAGGGCCTCGGCGTCGTCGACGGGCACCAGCCGGCCCGCCTCGCCTTGGTTGAGCACGCGCCGGAAGGCGTCCAGGTCGCTGGCCACCACGGGCGTGCCCGCGGCCATCGCCTCGACCAGCACGATGCCGAAGCTCTCACCGCCGGTGTTCGGGGCGCAGTAGACGTCGGCGCTGCGCATGGCCGAGGCCTTCTCGGCGTCATCGACCAGGCCGAGGAAGCGCAGGTGCCCGGCATTCTCGCCGACGGTCTCCTTGAGCGCCTCCTCGTCGCCGCGGCCGACGATCAGCACCTCGACGTCGGGGCAGGCCGCCACCAGTTTGGGCAGCGCCCCGACGAGGACGTGCATGCCCTTGCGCGGCTCGTCGAACCGGCCGAGGAACAGCACCGTGCGGCCGGGCCGCGGATAGCCGGGCAGCAGTGGCGCATTGTCGAACGCCGACACGTCGACACCGTTGGGAATCTCGACAGCGTCCGAGCCCAGGGCCTCCATCTGCCAGCGCCGGGCCAGATCGGACACCGCGATGCGGCCCATGATCTTCTCGTTCCAGGGCCGCAGAATCCCCTGAAAGACGTTGAGCGTCAACGACTTCGTTGTCGACGTGTGAAACGTCGCGACGATCGGGCCGTTGGCCACCATCAGCGCCAGGAGCGACAGGCTCGGCGCGTTGGGCTCATGCAGGTGCAGCACGTCGAAGTCGCCCTCGACGATCCAGCGCTTGACCATCCGCCGGGTGGCCGGACCGAATCGCAACCGCGCCACGGACCCGTTGTACGGGATGGGCACGGCCTTGCCGCCGGAGACGACGTAGTCGGGCAGGTCGGCGTGCGTCTCGGCCGACGACGGCGCCAGCACACTGACCTCATGGCCGTAGCCGCGCATCACCTCGGCCAGTTGCAGCACGTGTGCCTGAACGCCGCCCGGTACGTCGAACGAGTACGGGCACACCATGCCGATGCGCATCAGCCGTTCCCGGCCAACCGGGCCCGACGTTCCTCGGACAAGTCGGCCAGCCACTGCGGCTGCAGCATGTGCCAGTCGGTGGGGTGCGCGGCGATGCCCGCCTCGAAGCGGGTGGCAAGGTCCTGGGTGATGGCCGCGACGTCGCCGCTGGACGTGTCGAGCGGCGCGGAGACGTCGAACTGCCAGTCGTTGGGTTTGTTCCAGCAGTGCACGGTCAGCAGCGTCGCACCGGTGGTGACGGCCAGCTTGGCCGCACCGGCCGGCATACGAGTCGGCTCGCCGAAAAGGTTGACCTGCACGCCATTTCGCGACAGGTCCCGGTCCGCCATGAGGCAGACGATGCGGCCCTCCTGCAGCCGCTCGGTCAGGACGTCGAACGGCGGGCGGACTCCTCCGGTCAGCGGCAGGATCTCGAACCCCAGCGATTCGCGGTACTCGACGAAGCGGTTGTACAGCGACTCGGGCTTGAGCCGCTCGGCGACGGTGGTGAACTTGCCGTACTGGTGCACCACCGAGACGCCGGCCATGTCCCAGTTGCCGCTGTGCGGCACCGCCAGGATGACGCCCTTGCCGTTTTCGAGCCCGCGTGCGATGTGTTCGGTGCCGACCAGGCAGTGTCGAAGCCGCTCGCCGAGGGTGCGCTGGTTCATCGACGGCAGCCGGAAGGCCTCCCGCCAATACCGGGCGTACGACGCCAGCGAGGCGCGGATGATGCGGCCGGGCACCTTGGCCGGCCGGACCCCCAGCACCCGGGCCAGGTTCTTACGCAGCTGCTCGGGACCGCCGCCGCGCGCCGCATACAGCGCGCCCGCGTCGAACATGTTGCGGGCGGCGAACTCCGGCATGGTCCGGATCAGCCCCCACCCCGCGGCGTAGCCGACGTCCTTGAGCTGCTCGCCCATCGGGACGTCGAAACCCCCGAAGGACGGCACACCGCCGGTGGGGACGCTCATTGCTGCTCCTTCGACGGCGAACTCGACGGCAGCGGCTCGTCGGCGCCCGGCGAACGGCGCACCGAGGCGACACGCTGGCCCAGCGTGATGATGCTGGCGACCGCCAGCAGCCACATCGCGATGGGCAGCGCCAGCGGCAGCGGATGGATCGGCAGGTCCGAGAAACCGGCGCCGACCAGGACGATGATCAGCCGCTCCGGGCGTTCGATGAAGCCGCCGTCGGCGTTCAGTCCGCTGGCCTCGGCGCGGGCCTTGATGTACGAGATGACCTGCGAGGTGACCAGGCAGATCAGCGTGGCGATAACCAGCGGCTTGTCGTGCATCTCGAACGCGATCCACCACAGCAGGCCGCAGAACACCGCGCCGTCACCGATGCGGTCGCAGGTCGCGTCGAGCACCGCCCCGAGCCGCGTGCCGTAGCCGCGTTCGCGGGCCATGGCGCCGTCGAGCATGTCGGCCAGCACGAAGAACCAGACCACCAGGGCGCCGTACCAGAGGTGCCCCGTCGAGAACAGCGTCAGCGCGCCGACGACCGACGCGGTGGTACCGAGGACGGTGACACTGTCGGGCGTCAGCCCGATGCGCAGCGCTCCCCGGGCCAGCGGGCGGCTCAGCTTGGTGTAGGCCGCGCGAGTCAGGAGGTAGAAGTCGCTCACGGCTTCGCTTTCTGGTCCTGCGCCGCCCACTCGTCAGCCAGCAGCTTGCGGGTGTCACGCAGCAGCTGCGGGATCACCTTGGTGCCACCGATGACGGTGATGAAGTTGGCGTCGCCGCCCCAGCGCGGCACCACGTGCATGTGCAAATGATCGGCCAGCGAGCCGCCCGCCGACGTGCCCAGGTTGAGCCCGACGTTGAAGGCGTGCGGGTTCGAGATGGCCTTCATCACGCGAATTGCCTTCTGGGTGAACGCCATCAGCTCGCTGCTCTCGGCCTCGGTGAGGTCCTCGAGCTCCGACACCTTGCGGTAGGGCACGACCATGAGGTGCCCCGGGTTGTACGGGTACAGGTTGAGCACCGCGTAGACCTGCTCGCCGCGCGCGACGATGAGGCCTTCCTCGTCGGACATCGTGGGAATGTCGATGAAAGGCTGCTTCGAGCCCGCGGACGTGCCCTCGCCGCCCTTCATCGGAGCGTCGACGATGTAGCTCATCCGGTGCGGCGTCCACAGCCGCTGCAGGTAGTCGACGTCACCGACACCCCGGTCCACGATGGCGTCTCCGACGCCGGGGTCCACGATGCTCCGATCCTCGGTCACGCCTGTGCGCCCCGCGCCTCGTTCACCAAATCTGCGGTCGGGAAAGCGTTTTCGCGGCGCGCGATCCAACCGGCGATGAGGTCGACGGCCTCGGCCACCGGGACACCGTTGACCTGGGTGCGGTCACCGAACCGGAAAGAAATGGACTCGCTGGCTGCGTCCCTGTCCCCCGCCAGCAGCATGAACGGCACCTTCTGATTGGTGTGGTTGACGATCTTCTTCGCCATCCGGTCGTCGCTGCCGTCGACCTCGACCCGAATGCCGCGCGACTTCAGTTGCGCCGCAACGTCGTACAGGTAGTCCAGGTGCGCGTCGGCGACGGGGATGCCGACGACCTGCACCGGGGCCAGCCAGGCCGGGAACGCGCCGGCGTAGTGCTCGGTGAGCACGCCGAAGAACCGCTCGATGGACCCGAACAGGGCGCGGTGGATCAGCACCGGCCGCTGCCGGCTGCCGTCGGCCGCGGTGTACTCCAGCTCGAACCGGTCGGGCATGTTGAAGTCCAGCTGGATGGTCGACATCTGCCAGCTGCGGCCCAGCGCGTCCTTGACCTGGACGGAGATCTTCGGACCGTAGAACGCCGCGCCGCCCGGGTCGGGCACCAGGTCCAGACCGGAGGCCTCGGCGACCTCGCGCAGGGTCTCGGTGGCCTCTTCCCACAGCTCGTCCGAGCCGACGTACTTGTCGGGGTCCTTGGTGGACAGCTCCAGGTAGTAGTCGTCGAGGCCGTAGTCGCTCAGGAGATCAAGCACGAACTGCAGCAGCGTGGTCAGCTCGTCGCGCATCTGTTCACGGGTGACGTAGATGTGCGCATCGTCCTGCGTCATGCCGCGCACGCGGGTCAGACCGTGGACGACGCCCGACTTCTCGTACCGGTACACGCTGCCGAACTCGAACAGCCGCAGCGGCAGCTCGCGGTACGACCGCCCCCGCGACCGGAAGATCAGGTGGTGCATGGGGCAGTTCATGGGCTTGAGGTAGTAGTTCTGCCCCGGCTTGCGCAGCGTGCCGTCCTCGTTGAACTCCGCGTCGATGTGCATCGGCGGGTACATGCCGTCGGCGTACCACTCCAGGTGCCCCGAGGTGATGTACAGCTGCTCTTTGGTGATGTGCGGGGTGTTGACGAACTCGTAGCCGGCTTCCTGGTGCTTGCGGCGCGAGTAGTCCTCCAGCTCGCGGCGCACGATGCCGCCCTTCGGGTGGAACACCGGCAGGCCCGAGCCCAGCTCGTCGGGGAAGCTGAACAGGTCCAGCTCAACGCCCAGCTTGCGGTGGTCGCGGCGCAGCGCCTCCTCGATCAGCTCGAGGTGCTTGTCAAGGGCTTCCTGCGACTCCCAGGCGGTGCCGTAGACACGCTGCAGGCTGGCGTTCTTCTGGTCGCCGCGCCAGTACGCGGCGCTGCTGCGGGTGAGCTTGAACGCCGGGATGTGCTTGGTGGTCGGGATGTGCGGGCCACGGCACAGGTCGCCCCAAACCCGTTCGCGGGTGCGGGGATTGAGGTTGTCGTAGGCCGTCAGCTCGTCGCCGCCGACCTCCATGATGTCGGCGTCGCCGGACTTGTCGTCGACCAGTTCGAGCTTGTACGGCTCCTTGGCCAGCTCTTCGCGGGCCTGTTCCTTGGACTCGTACACGCGACGGTCGAACAGCTGACCATCCTTGATGATCTTCTGCATGCGCTTCTCGAGCTTGGCCAGATCATCCGGCGTGAACGGCTCGGCGACGTCGAAGTCGTAGTAGAAGCCGTCGGTGATCGGCGGGCCGATGCCGAGCTTGGCCTCGGGGAACAGGTCCTGCACGGCCTGGGCCAGCACGTGGGCGCACGAGTGGCGGATGACGCTGCGGCCGTCCTCGGTGTTCGCGGCGACCGGGATGACCTCGACGTCGACCTCAGGGGTCCACGACAGGTCGCGCAGCCGGCCGTCGGCGTCCTTGACCACGACGATGGCGTCGACCTCGCCACGCTGCGGCAGCCCGGCCTCACGGACCGCGGCGCCGGCGGTAGTCCCGGCAGCGACCCGGATCGGGGCTGCTGGTGCGGGGCTGGCGACGGCGGTCATCGAGACACTCCTACTGGTTAGGTGACGATCGCGACCATGCTATCGGCACCGGTCATCGCTTCGCGGGCCAGCGCCGCCTCAAGGCTGACCCGGCTTGAGCTTGACGAAGAGGGCCTCGGCGTCGGCAAGCACCGTGTCGCCGTCCAGCAGCGCGCCGGTGATGAAGATCTTGCGGCCCTCGACGCGCTCCAGCGTCGCCGTGGCGCGCAGGTCTTTTTCGACCGGGACGATCTGCCGATAGTTGATGTGCAGGTAGGCGGTGCGCTGGAACGGACTGTCGGTCAGCCGGTAGGCGGCATGCCCCAGCACCGAGTCGAACAGCAGCCCGATTGACCCGCCGTGCGCGGCGCCGTTGCGGCCCAGATGAAAGCGCCGGAAGCGGACGGGACCGGCGATCCGGCCGTCATCGGTGACCTTGAGGTCCGACGGCACGTTCAGGACGTTGCCGCGGTTGGGCAGGTCGAGGCGGCGGCCCGACGGTGAGTGCCACTCGTCGGCGCGGTACGGCGCCAGCAGGGCGTTGGCCTGTTCGATGAGGTTCGCGGCCTGGGTGATGACATCGTCGGGCGCGTCGGCACCGCGGGCGTGGTCGCCGGCCATGCGGACGGATTCGACGAACCTGCCGTAGTCGGGGCCGCCCTGGGTGGTCGGTTTGGGCGGGTTGAATCCTCCACCGGCATGCTTATCCACCTGTTTCTCTTATCACGGTGGCAAGGTGGCCCTATGCGACTGAGCGACCTGGCCGGGCTGGCATTCACCTACCCCGACGTCGGGGCGACCGCAGGCGAACTGCCGGCCGGCTACCACCACGTGCACGCGGAGGCCCAGATCGGTTCGGGTCGAGCACGATTCGACGAGGCGGCCGCCGCGGTCCTGCGGTGGGAAATGCAACGAGGTGTCGGCATGCGGGTGGAGGCGACCACCGTCACCGCCGCGGCGGGCACCGACATGCTCGGCCGTCTCGGACCCGTGCAGGTGCCGTGCCGCGTGGTGTACGTCGTCGACGAACCCGACCGGCGCGGGTTCGCGTACGGGACGCTGCCAGGTCACCCGGAGTCCGGCGAGGAGCGGTTCAGCGTTCGCTACGACCCGGCCAGCGGCGCGGTCTTCGCCGAGGCGACCGCGTTCTCGCGGCCGGCGCTCTGGTGGAGCCGACTCGGGGCGCCGGTCTCGCGGGTCGCGCAGCGGATGATCGCACGGCGCTACTTGCGCGCGGTCTGAGCGCCGGGCGGTCCTCCGGGTGCGGGCCTGCTGCTTTCATGCCGCTGCTGAAACAGCAGGCCCCGCGATGCCCTTGTCACTATTGAGTTATCAAGGTGCGCAACAAGTTCTGGGTCGCGTTAAGCGGCGTGGTCGAGTCGCATGGTGCGGCGGTTGTGGGCGGGGATGGGTTTTCGGTGGGGGTCGACGGTGGCGGGTGGGATGAGCCAGGGGTGTTTGTCCAGTCCCATGACGACGTCCCAGCCGTCGTGGTGGACGTTGGCGTGGCAGGCCGGGCACAGCAGGCACCCGTTGGCCAGGCTGGTGTCGCCGCCGTGAGTCCAGTGCACGATGTGGTGCGCGTGGGTGCGTCCGGGTGGGGCGCCGCATTTGATGCAGCACTGATCCCGCAAGTAGAGGGCCTTGCGTAGATGCGCAGGGAACAACCGCTTCTCCCGGCCCATGTCCAGGGGTACCTGTTCGCCGTCGACGATCACCGCGGTGACAGTGGTGTCGCACGTGAGCCGGTCCAGGGTGATGGTGCTGATCGACCCGATGAACTCCAACGTGGCCAAGTCCGGGGTGTCTGCGGGCACCGTCACCAACAACTGGGTGCGGGGTGCCGACGCGACCTCCCCACCACGGGCGGCGATATCCAACACCGCCTCCAGCGCATCCGCGCGGCGCCGGGAAGCCGAGCGCACATCGGGGCTGCCGTCGGGTTCGGGTCGCGGCGCCGACAACTCCTCCATCGCCGCGATGTACTTGGCGCCGACTTCGGCATCCAGGTCCGCGCGCAGCTGCACCCGCCCATCAGAAGTGACGCGGTGATCGGCAGTATTGACCGACCGGTCTTCCGCCGCCGGCAACCCGCCTTCCGCCGCGGCGACGCGGTTGCCCAGTTTTCGGGCGCGGTTCCCGATGTCAGCAGGGGTGGCCCCGGAGAAAAACTGCCCCAACAGATCAGTCAGCTGCGCAAACCGGGCTTCCTCGCTGACTGGTCCGGGTGCGCGGGCGCGGATGTGGTTGATGCCCTTCACGATCGCATCGACATGCTCACCGGAGATCGCACCATCACCAGCGTGGGCCGCGAGCGTGGGCAGCGCCGGCAGCGCGGCACCGACACGGACCAGCCGCTCCGCGACCGACGGCGCGCACCCCAACGTCATCAACAGCTCCCGCAGCGTCCGGCCCTGCGCGGCCGCCACCCCGCAGCGGTCGAGCACCCCAGTCAGCATCGCTGCCAGATGATCGGCCACATGACGTATCCGCATCACACACGTGATCGCCTCCACCGCCCCGTCCCCGGACATGTCGTCGGGGACCTGCACGCCACGAAGGCGGTCGAGAAGCGGGTTGAAATCCGGTGCGATTCCCATGCCCAATTGTATCGAACATACGTTCGATAGGCAAGGAACTTTTCTGTCCACATCAGGACATCGGTGACAGCTTCCCGTCCGGCCTCACCGACTCCCGCCAGACCACCCGACTGTGATTCACCCGGCCACCGCTGACCAGGTGTTGTAGCTTTCACACGAAACTGACACGCCAAGGAGTGCTGGGTGGAGCCGACACGATTCGGGCAGTACGAGCTGCGCGAACTGATAGGCCGCGGCGGCATGGGCGAGGTGTACATCGCCTATGACACCAACACCCAGCGCACCGTCGCGCTCAAGGTGCTGCCGCCACACCTCGCCAAGGACCCCGTGTTCCAGGAACGGTTCAAGCGCGAGTCCCAGGCCGCCGCGGGCCTCAACGAGCCGCACGTCGTCCCCATTCATGGTTTCGGCGAGATCGACAGTCAGCTCTACCTGGACATGCGGCTCATCGAAGGCCGCACCCTCGCCGAAATCCTGGCCGACACCGAGCATCGCCCAAGCCCCGACTTCTCCGTCCGAATCATCGAGCAGATCGCCGCGGCCCTGGACGCAGCCCATGGGACCGGGTTGATCCACCGGGACATCAAGCCCTCCAACATCCTGGTGACCGACCACGACTTCGCCTACCTGATCGACTTCGGCCTCGCCCGCACCGCCGGTGAGCACGGATTGACCACGGCCGGAAGCACTCTCGGCACCTTGGCGTACATGGCGCCCGAGCGGTTCGAAGGCGGCCAGGCCGACCCGCGCTCGGACATCTACGCACTGACCTGCGTGCTGTACGAATGCCTCACCGGTCGGCGGCCGTATCCGGCCGACAGCCTCGAGCACCAGATCGCCGGGCACGTCAGCGCCCCGGCGCCGAAGCCGTCCGACGTCGATCGGCGGCTCGTCGCATTCGACGACGTCATCGCCAAAGGCATGGCCAAGAAACCCGGCAAGCGCTACCAGCACGCCGGTGAACTCGCCGCGGACGCCCGCGCCGCGCTGAGTGCGCAGGTCCGCGTCTCGGGCCGCACCGGCACGCGCACGGGCTCGGGACGCCATGCGGTGCAGACCGACGAACCGAAGCGCCGCACCCGGCAGATCGTCGTCGCCCTCGGCGCGGTGATCGTGCTGGCCGCCGGTGCGGGAACGGCATGGCTCTACTGGTCCCGGCAACACCAGGTCGGGCCGTCGGGTTCCGTGCCGTCGATCGCCGCCAAGCTACCTGCCGATCTCAAGGATTCGGGCCGACTGGTCGTCGGAGTCAACATTCCCTATGCGCCAAATGAATTCAAGGCACCCGACGGGAAGTTCACGGGTTTCGACGTCGACCTGACGACGGCGGTGAGCCGGGTCCTCGGGCTCGAGCCGGAGTTCCGGGAGATCGGCATCTCCAAGATCGTCGCTTCGGTGCACGACGGCATCATCTCGGTCGGGGCGTCCTCGACCACCGACACCAAACAGCGTGAGAAGTCAGCCGACTTCGTGACCTACTTCAAGGCCGGTGTGCTGTGGGCGCGGCGGACCGGATCGAGCGTGGATCCCAACGCGGCGTGCGGATTACGGGTGGGCGTGCATCTGGGCTCGGTCGAGGAGACCGACCACCTGCCGGCCCGCAGCGCGGCATGCGTGGCGGCCGGCGTGGCACCCATCGAGATCGTCCCGATCGCCGGCCAGGACGGCGTCACCGCGGCACTGCTCGCCGGCACCGTCGACGCCATGGCGGCCGACTCGCCCGTCACCGGATACGCGATCAAACTCAGCGGCGGCAAGCTCGAAGCGGCCGGCGGCATCGTCGATGCGCAGCCCTACGGGTGGCCGGTGGCCAAGGGCTCGTCGCTCGCCGCCGCGTTGCAGGCGGCACTCAAACACCTGATGCAGACCGGTGAATACCGGGAGATCGCCACCAAATGGGGTGTTGAGATGGGCATCATCGACAAGCCGGTGATCAACGGCGCGCTGCGCTAGGCCGTCTACTTCGGCCCGATGTCCGCACCCAGCCATTTCCGACTGACGGCCGCGTAGCTGCCATCACCTTGAATACTGCTGAGCCACTTGTCGATTCGCTGTTGCAGTGCCACGGCATCCTTGGGCATCAGGTAGGCCTTCTGCGCGACGGTGTACGGCTGGTCGGTCGATACCCCGCACAACTGCGGATGTTGCGTCACCTGCCAACGGATTTCACTGCCGTCGGTGATCATGACGTCGGCCTTGCCCGCGATGACCTGATCGAAAATGGTGTTGTTGTCGGGGTATTCGACGATGCTCGCGTGGTGCAGATGGGCGCGGTCGAATTGTTCATTGGTACCACCCGGATTGACGACAACCCGCACTCCCCCGCGATCGATATCGGGCAGCGAGCGGTACTTCGCGGCATCGGTACAACGCACGATCGCCGCCTTGCCGTCACGCAGATACGGCTCGGAGAACAGCGCCTTGGCGGCGCGGTCGGCGGTGATGCTGATACCCCCGACAGCCAGCTCACATTTGTGCCCGAGGTCCGCCATGAGCGTCGGCCAGGTGGTGGGCACCAGATGCAGCTCCACGCCGGATTCTCGAGCGAAATCCCGGACCAGATCGATGTCCATACCGCTCCACTCACCGGCGGCGTCACGGTAGGTGAACGGGCGATAGTCGCCGGTGCTGCACACCATCAATGCCTTCGGCGTGGATTCCTCCGGCGGCGAACTGCACGCCGCAACCGCCGCGGCGACCAGGACCGACGCCGCCGCGAACACTGTGCGCCTCATGCAGCCAGACTCTCACGCGACCACCAACTCGCCTACGCTGGCGGTATGCGTCGAGTCGCGGCACTGGCAGTGGCAGGTGCACTGCTCAGCGCCTGCACACAGACGGTGCCGGGCCAGGCCGGCGCGCCGGGCGACCTCACGTGGCAACGTCCCATCACCGATTCGGTGTCCAGCCTGGGCGGCACGCTCGGCACGGTCGGGGAAGCGATGACCGCGCACGACTTCGTCGCCATGTCGCGGGATTGCACGAAACTGCAAGTCACGCTGGACGATCTCGGCAAGAACCTGCCGACTCCCGACGCGGACGTCAACTCGTCGCTGCAGGACAGCATCGACAACTTCCGGTCATTCGCCCGCGTCTGCACGATGATGACGCCGGGCACCGCGGACGCGTCGCTCGACCAGCTGAGCGGCTATCTGGATCGCGGCGACAGCTCCATGCGAAAAGCCTTGCAGCAGATGGGGATCGAGTTGCCGGCAGCCGGGCGCTGACGCCCGGCCTCCAGTTGTCACCCATGGCGGAGCGATTGCCAGTATGTTTGCCCTGTCGTTCGGTCCTACGTTGCGCCCGAAGGAGCCACATGACCATCGCGTCCCAGCGTCACCGCGTCGTCGTCATCGGATCGGGATTCGGTGGCCTGCAGGCCGCCAAGGCCCTCAAACGCGCCGACGTCGACATCACCTTGATCTCGCGCACGACGACCCATCTCTTCCAACCATTGCTGTACCAGGTCGCCACGGGCATCTTGTCCGAAGGCGAGATCGCACCGACGACGCGGCTGGTCCTGCGTAAGCAGAAGAACGTCACCGTCCGCCTCGGCGAGGTCGAGCACATCGACCTGAAGGCGCAGACCGTCACCTCCAAGCTCATGTCCCAGGTGACGGTCACGCCGTACGACAGCCTGATCGTCGCGGCTGGCGCCCAGCAGTCCTACTTCGGCAACGACCACTTCGCGACGTTCGCGCCGGGCATGAAGACCATCGACGACGCTCTCGAACTGCGCGGTCGCATCCTGGGCGCGTTCGAGGCCGCCGAGGTGGTCACCGACCCGGCAGAGCGTGACCGCCGGCTGACGTTCGTCGTGGTTGGCGCCGGGCCCACCGGCGTCGAACTGGCCGGGCAGATCGCCGAGCTCGCCGAACGCACCCTGGCCGGCGCGTTCCGCAGCATCAAGCCGCAGGACTGCCGCGTGATCCTGCTGGACGCCGCGCCTGCGGTGCTGCCCCCGATGGGTCCCAAGCTCGGCGCCAAGGCGCAGAAGCGCCTGGAGAAACTCGGTGTCGAGATCCAGCTCAACGCGATGGTCAGCGACGTCGACTACAAGGGCATCACCGTCAAGGACAAAGACGGCACCGAGCGCCGCATTGACTGCGCCTGCAAGGTGTGGTCGGCCGGTGTGCAGGCGAGCCCGCTGGGCAAGCTCATCGCCGAGCAGTCCGACGGCACCGAGACCGACCGGGCCGGCCGCGTCGTGGTCGAGCCCGACCTCACGGTCAAGGGACACCCGAACGTATTCGTCATCGGTGACCTGATGGCCGTCCAGGGTGTGCCCGGTATGGCGCAGGGTGCGATCCAGGGCGCCACCTACGCCGCCGACATCATCAAGCGGTCCCTGGCCGGCCAGGACGACCCGACCAACCGCGAACCCTTCAAGTACTGGGACAAGGGCAGCATGGCGACAGTGTCGCGGTTCGACGCGGTCGCCCAGGTGCCGGTGCCGCTGACCAAGAAGAAGCTCGAATTCGCCGGACCATTCGCGTGGCTGTCGTGGCTGGTGCTGCACCTGGTCTATCTGGTCGGCTACAAGAACCGCGTGACGACACTGTTCACCTGGTTCGTCACCTTCCTGGGCCGCGGCCGCGCGCAGATGGCGATCACCAGCCAGATGATCTACGCACGCACCTCGATGCAGCTGCTGCAGAACCAGCTGAACGCATTGGCCGCAGCCGACAAGGTCGAGAAGAACGAGTCCGCCTAGCCGTTGTCGTCGGGACTCCAGGTGCTCGGCAGCATCGGCGCGCGCACCTCGTCGCCGGACACCGCCGTCAATCCCGCTGGCGTACCGCCCGCCCGCGATACGGCTCCGGTGAACCCCATGGGGCCGGCGCCGCTGTCCGAGGCGCCGGATTCCCATTCCGGCGCGACGTCGAGGTCCATGTATTCGACAGCGTCACCTTCTTGTTTGCGCCGACCGCGACGCCGACGCGCCTGCCGGGCCGACGCCGCAGCAGCCGAGGCTTCTTGGGCCGTCCTGGATGCCCGTGCCGACGCGGCGGCATCGACGCGCGTCTGACGCTGGAGCCACGCGCTCGCGCCGATACCCGAACCGTCACCGACCGCGTATGGGAACCCGGGGTCTCCCACGGGCGGCGGCGAGGTCGGTGCCGGAGCAGCGGGCGTCGACACCGTGCCGGTCGGTGCCGACGCGGAGGCACTCACCGGGGCCGACGCAGAGGTCGCCGTTGACGCCGGGCTGGGCGCAGGGGCCGTCGCGACGGCGGGCGTGGGCGTTTCCTGCGGCGCCGGCAGCGGCTCCGTACCGATCGCCGCAGAGGGAACCTGGATACCGGCCAGTCCCGCGAACCCGGCCACCCAGCCGAGGTTGGCGATCGCCAGGCCGAGTGCCGGCTGGATCAACGCCGGCGCGAACTGCCCGAGCACCGAAGCCAGCTGAGAGGCGTGGAAAGTCACGTCCGCCAACACCATCGGCAGATTGGTCAGCAGCGCGGCCGGATCGTAAAGCAAGTTGTTCCACAGCAGTTCGAGGTGCTCGCCCATCTCGGCGCCGACCTCGAACCACCACTCCAGATCGGTCGGGTCCAGATCGCCGTGGCCGTGATCGTGGTCATGGTCGTGATCGTGGTCATGGTCGTGGTCGTGATCGTCGTGCCCCACGATCGAGGGCGCGGGCGTGGACTGCGGAGCGGACGTCGTCGCCACGTCGGAAACGGCTTCGTACGTCGCCATCGAGGTGGCGGCCTGTACCCACATGCGGACGTAGTCGGCCTCGGTGACCGCGATGGGAATCGTGTTGATACCGAAGAAGTTTGTGGCCACCAGCGCGGCCTGCGTGGCGTGGTTGGCGGCCAATTCGGCGAGTGTGGGCATCGTGGCCAACGCAGCGCTGTATGCGCCGGCGACGGCCTCATGCCGGGCCGCGCGGGCATGGCTTTCCAGGCCACTCTGGGTCAGCCACTCCAGATACGGAACGTGTGCGGCCACATATCGCTCTGCCGTCGGTCCCTGCCATGCTCCCGCATGCGCTGCCGCGAGAACGGCCCGAAGCTCCTCGGCGACCGCTGTGTAGGTCGCGGCGAGCGAAGACCATTGGGCCGCGGCCGCGAGCAGTGGGCCCGGACCCGGACCGCTGCCGAGCAATGCCGAATGCACCTCTGGCGGCGACGCCATCCACACCGGCATTGCCATCACGCATCCCCCGCTCCGTTAACGGTAATGAAAACTACGTTCATTAAGGTAGCAGCCCGGTTGCGTGGCGCAAGAAAATGCGTTGCCGAACGGACGAGGGCTCTGAAGGATGCGACCTACCCAGGTCAACCCGCCAGCGTCCCCAGGAGTTCATCCGTGCCCGACTTCTCGCCGGTCATCACCGACTACTGGACCGCCGCGTTCAGCGGAAAAACGTTGCACCGCAACAAAAACCTGACGATCAACGTCAACCCGGACCTGCAGCACGACGAACGCGCCGCCATCCTGCGGACCGCCGACGACGACCGCGTGTCGATCGCCGTGAGCTCCGCCGTCGCCGATGTGCTGACCAATGACATTGCCGCACTCGACAATCCGACCGAGGCCGACATCAGAGCCGCACTGGCCACCCAGGGCGTCGTACTGAACGGCGCCGACAATGTGTTTTATCTCTCAGAATCGGCGGCCGCCGACATTCTCGGCGACACCGGAGCAATCAACGTCCGGCCGCTGACCGATCGCGACGCCGACATCTTTGCGTCGTTCAAAGCGGCTGTCCCCGAAGAGGACTGGGACGGCGCGTACGTCGAACTCGACCACTGGGCGGTGTTCGGCGCGTTCGACGAGCGCGGACGTCTTGTGAGTATCGGCAGCGTGTATCCGTGGGACGACGTGTTTCCGTTGGCCGACATCGGAGTGCTGACCCTAGGCTCCGTACGAGGCCAAGGACACGCAAAGTCATTGGTGCGTGAGATGTTTCGCTACGCGCTCACGCAAGGATTCGAGCCGCAATACCGCTGCCAGCTGGACAATGCCGCCTCGATCAAGCTGGCCGCCAGCGTGAATCTGGAACCGTTCGGGCAGTGGGAAACCGTCATGCCCGACGACGCGTGACGGTGGGATTGTGTGGTGGTCCCGACTGGGATCGAACCAGTGACCTTCCGCGTGTGAGGCGGACGCTCTCCCCCTGAGCTACGAGACCGGGGAATCTCACCGACCGGATCGATGCGACGACAGACACTAACACGTCCCCCGACCCGAACGGGAATCGCGCCCCGCCGGCGTCGGGCGGGACCCGTCCCGGCCACCCGAACCCACCACCGCGCCGCCTCAGGAGTCACGGGACACAACGCCCGAAACACCGGCCAAGACGCCGTCACCTCCACGAACCAGCCCGTTTACCAGCGGTTTTCACGCGATTTGTATCTGCTCGCATTCGTGCACTAATGTCTTGCATCGCAACGGACGAACAAAGTTCAACCGAAGCGAAACGCGGATGTAGCGCAGTTGGTAGCGCATCACCTTGCCAAGGTGAGGGTCGCGGGTTCGAATCCCGTCATCCGCTCGAAGGTGCGAATGGCATCAGCCCCAGTGGTGGAGTGGCCGAGTGGTGAGGCAACGGCCTGCAAAGCCGTGCACACGGGTTCGATTCCCGTCTCCACCTCCAAAAGTTTCAACCCGGCGCGATTAGCTCAGCGGGAGAGCGCTTCCCTGACACGGAAGAGGTCACTGGTTCAATCCCAGTATCGCGCACCAGAGTTTCACGACAGGCCCGGTTTTCGAACCGGGCCTTTCTTTTACCCACAACCAGCAACCCGCAATATATTCGTACCATCGCGCTGTTTCTTCTCGAATTCACGTACAGGCCAGTGGCGATGACGGTAGCGTCAATCTCGCAATATCGGCATATTGCCGAACCGAGCTAACTCTCCGAGGTCGAAATGTTGCGTGCGTTGATCGTTGCTGCCCTGATCACCTCCGCCGGCGTGGCCATCGCCCCCGCCGCGCAGGCATCCGGGTACAAGAACTGTTCGGCAGCCCATGCCGATGGTCGGTACAACATCCCGCAGGGTGATCCCGACTACAAGGCATCCCAGGACCGCGATGGCGACGGCATCGCCTGCGAGGGCTGAACAGAGCTGACCGGAGAGGCCTCAGACCGCGGCGGCCCGCAGGCCTTCATCCAGTTCTTCACGGACGTGTCGCTCGACAAGAAGAGGCACGAAATCCCGCACCGTGCACGATGCGAAGCCTTCGTGTGCGCGCCGAACCGCGGTGGCGATCTGCGCGGGATCAAGTGACGGATAGCGCGCCGCCAGGCGTGCCACGACTTCGCCAACCGCTCGCTCTTCGCTGAACTCGCGCATCGACACATTCTCGCGCAGCGCTCCCCACGCGCGGCCGAAACGAGGTAACAGAGTCCGGTCACCGACCGGCGGTGACCTCGTCGTAGAAGATGCCCAGCCGGTCGATTCGCCACAGCTGCCCGTACACCACGAGGACGGCGCCGAACACCGTCGGCCAGATGAGCAGTGCCACGAGTCCCCAGATCAGCAGCGCGGCCCCGCCCACCGCGCCGACGACCCAAATTCTTTGGACGACAGCGAAACCCGCCGGCATGCACGACCGGTCCTGCATCCACAGCCGCTCGCCGTAGATGCCGCGGGAGGACCAGGCGACCGGCTTGTCGACGGGCGCGAACGCATGCGGGTTCCACCACAGCCACAGGACGACGACGCCGACGGGCACGAGGGCCCACCCGCCGATCCAGACGCGGCTCCAGATCGCCAGCAGCATCAGCGGGATGGCCGCGAATCGCGTCCAAACGCTCCACGGGTTGGCGTGGCGCCGCCAGGCCTCGTCGCTCATGCCGGCAGCGCGCGCGTACTTGTCCAATAGCTTCACCGCAGCATTCCCCTCGCCAGTGTTCGGATGGTCGCCTCGAGCACGTCGTCGTATCCGGCGCCGAACCGGTCGCGGTTCATCACCACCAGACCGACGGTCCGTATGACGCCCAGAAGGGCCTCCGGCGCGATGTCGTCGACCAGGACGCCGTCGCGCTGGCCGGCCGCGAGGTAGTCGAGCACCGGGCTGACGATCTGCGGCATGACGCGCGCGAGCTGCTCGGGCCCGACGCGGCGGGTGACCGCCGTCAGCTCGTCGCCATGGCTCAGCAGCCTCCGATAGAACGGATCGTCGACGAGCACGTCGGTGATGGCATGCATGAGGTGAACGAGGTTCTCCTCATCGACGGGCCGACCCAGTGCCTCGGCAAGCCGAGCTCCCACCAGAGGCGCCCGCCGCAGCATCACCTCGAGATAGAGCGACTCCTTCGAGTCGAAGAACGCATAGAAGCTGCCCTTGGCGATCCCCGCCGGCCGGACGAGTTCGTCCAACGACGTCTTCTTGAGGCCCTGCGTGCCGAACAACCGCTCGGCCGCATCGACCAATGTGCGCGCTATGCGGTCCTTCTCATCAGAAGTGAACGCCACTGCCATAGCTATGACTCCTTTGGTCAGATAGTCATAGCGTACGGGTTTGCGACTCGCGCCGCCAGGGCATCCCACCACTGCTCGACGCCCGAAGGCGCCGGCACAGTGAACGTCGGCGGATTTGCCTCAGCCGGTGCGTAACGATTTACTGTCGCACTTCGATGAACTAGCTCAGGATGGTGCTGCCAATAGCCACCGCGCGATGTTGACGGTTCAGCTAGCTAATTCATCGCAAGTACCTACGCAGCCTCGCGCACCGGTCGGCGGGCCGCCCACTCTATTGACGTAACGAAACAGTCATCGGCGCAGTTCAAATAGCTTGCCAACCAGATGCAGGTGATCGGCCGGGAGAATCCGTCGAGTGCCACACCAGCCCCATCAGGCAACAGGCGGGCCAACTCGTACTTTCAGTCAGCAAATCCAAATCTGTTACATGGATATTTCCGCAAAGTTCGCTCAATTGGTTGCACAACGCCCGAATGTGGACTACAAATGTTTGCTGTAAGCGAGTTTCGCTCCAGGAGGGACACCAATCATGGCTAACATCACCACTCGCATCGCAGGATCGATCGCTCTCGCTGGAGGCGCCGCCATCGTCGCGCTCGCCGGCGCCGGCGCCGCTTCGGCCGCCCCGACCCCGCCGCCCCCGAACCCGATCCAGCAGATCGGCCAGTTCGGCACCCAGCTGAACCACGCCATCGGCACGTTCGGCACCCAGAACGAGCAGGCCCTCGGCCAGGCCGGCACCTACTACAACCAGGCCGCAGGCACCGCCGGCACCTACTACGAGCAGGGCGCAGGCCAGCTCGGCACCTTCGCCACCCAGCAGCTCGTCGGCTTGGTGGGCGGCGTCTTCGCACCGCAGCACTGATCTCACGCGAGACATTTCAGGGCGTGGGCCGCAACGGCCCACGCCCTGCGCTGTTTTCTCCACCACTCAGCGCCCCACACACATTGCTAGAAGAGCTAAACTTTGTCGTCATGAGCTCAAAAACGTCGATCGCCGCTGCCGCGGCACTGGCCGTGGTGAGCTGGGGCGCATCGACGGCGGTTGCCGTGGCCGACCCCACGCCCGCTTCCCCGGGACCCGCGGCTCCCGCCGGAGGCCCCAAGACCAGCATCGACGGTGACGGGCTGTTCATCGTGGGCAAGGACATCGCGCCCGGCACCTACGCCACCGCCGGACCGGTCGGCGACAAGCGCTGCTACTGGCGGCGGATGAACAACGTGGACCCGCACGCCAAGAACAACGTCATCGACAGCGCCATGACCGCCAAGCCCCAGGTCGTGCTCATCGACGAGACCGACAAGGCGTTCAAGACCAGTGGCTGCCAGCCGTGGCACGTCACCGACGCGGCGCCGGACTCCACCGGACCGGGCCCCAACATTTCCCCGCAGGCCCGCGCGGCGATCGCGATTCTCGGCACCCTCGGCGGAGGCGGCGGCGCTCCCGCCCCGGCCCCCGCACCCGCACCGGCGCCGCCCGCACCTCCAGCTACGCCGTAGTAGTGCATCCTTAGCGGCATGGACGTCGACGCGCTGCTGCAATCGATCCCGCCGGTCGCGGTGTATCTCGTGGTCGGGTTCGTGATCGGGCTCGAAAGTCTGGGCATCCCCCTGCCGGGCGAGATCATCCTGGTCACGGCCGCCGTCATGTCGTCCCGGCACACGCTGGACATCGACCCGGTGGGCGTCGGGCTGTCCGCCGCGGCCGGCGCCATCATCGGCGACTCGATCGGCTACAGCATCGGCCGCCGGTTCGGCATGTCCCTGTTCGAACGCCTGGGCCGCCGGTTCCCCAAACACTTCGGGCCGGGCCACGTCGCACTCGCCCGCCGGCTCTTCAGCCGCTGGGGCGTCTGGGCCGTGTTCTTCGGCCGCTTCGTCGCACTGCTGCGCATCTTCGCCGGGCCGCTGGCCGGGGCGCTCAAGATGCACTACACGCGCTTCCTGGCCGCCAACGCGGCCGGCGGCATCGTGTGGGCCTGCGGCACCACAGCCGTCGTCTACTACCTGGGCGTCGCCGCCGAGAAGTGGTTGGCCCGGTTCTCCTGGGTGGCGTTGCTGGTCGGTGGCCTGCTCGCCCTGACGGTGACGATCGTGCTGAAAGAGCGCACCGCCAAGGCGATCGAGGAACTGGAAACCGAACACGACTGGGACACCCTGCGGCAGTCATAGCATCGTCAACTTGCGGTTGACGATTCCCCTTCGTCAACCTACGGTTGACGCATGGCTACGTCTGCTGAATCCGCACACACCTCCACCCCCAATCCGATTGCCGGCACCATCCGCCTCGACGACCTCATCGAGGCGATCAAGAAGGTCCACACCGAACCGCTCGACCAACTCACCGACGCGATGCTCGCCGCCGAGCATCTCGGCGACATCGCCGACCATCTCATCGGCCACTTCGTCGACCAGGCCCGCCGCTCGGGGGCGTCGTGGACCGACATCGGCACCAGCATGGGCGTCACCAAGCAGGCCGCCCAGAAACGTTTCGTCCCCAAGGAACCCCGGCTCGACACCATGGATCCCAAGGACGGGTTCAGCCGCTTCACGCCGCGCGCCCGCACCGCCGTCGTGGAAGCCCAGCAGGCCGCGCACACCTCGCGCAGCACCGAGATCACGCCCGACCATCTGTTGCTCGGACTGCTGACCGACCCCGGATCACTGGCCATGGTCCTGCTGAGCAATCAGGGCGTCACCGCCGACCAGATCCGCGCGGCCGCCGCCGTTCCCGTCGGCACCGCCGAACCCAAGGCCCTGATCCCGTTCGACGGCGCCGCCAAGAAGGTCCTGGAACTGACGTTCCGCGAGGCACTTCGGCTGGGGCACAACTACATCGGAACCGAGCACATCCTGCTGGCTCTGCTCGAATCCGAGGACGCCGACGGACCCTTGCACCGCCTCGGCGTCGACAAGGGCCGCCTCGAAACCGAACTCGAGAAGATGCTCACCGACTTCGTCGCCGCCCAGCAGCAGGCCACAGACCAGTCGGAGCAAGCATGAGTGTCCACTGACAGGGACAAATCGACCCACTGACCTCGACCAAGTGGCGAGATCTAGTCCATTCCGGCGAGGCCATGAGGGCGGTGTGCCATCATGCGAGGCAGTCATTACGGAGAGGACGCGATGAGCACGGGCGTGAACGGCAACAGGACCTACCGCTGGTTGGCGGGCTTGCTCGGTGCGTTGACCCTGCTGGCCGCCGCCCTGGCGCCGTCGGCAGCGGCCGAAACGAGCATCGGCGACGTCGGCCAGCCCCTTCGCGTCAACTACAAGGGCCTCGTTGCGGACATCACCGTCCACAATGTGCTGCCCTCGGACGAACCGCCGGGCTGGACGTGGAACGGCACGCCGCGGTGGCGCAATCAGGGTGGCCCGTGGAAGTCCGATGTCACGGTCCACGTGATCTCGACACCCAACCCGTACTGGATGGCCTCCAACGTCACCTTCACCGGCGTTACTCCCTTCGCCGACGCCTACGCGTCCAAGCACACCGACGACCCCAACGCGCTGGAGCTCAAGCTGCTGAACGCACCCGCCGGGTCCACCGTCGATGTCGTCGTCTACTGGGACGTCTACCGCGGGCTGGTCAGCAACGTGGTCATGCTCAACCCGGCCACCGGCACGCACCTCGCACAGTGGAACCTCTGGCAGCCGGGCACACCGATCCCCTGAGTCGCTGTCGAACCGACATAAACTGCCCCTGTCCCGTGCGGACTGGGGCAGTTTTGTGTTTCCGGACAAGGAGATTCCGATGACGGTGCAGGTGCGGCAGGCGCAAGCCGAGGACCTCGGCGAACTCGCCGACGTAGCCGCCGCGACGTTCCCGCTGGCATGCCCGCCGTCGTCGTCGCCGGAGAACATCGCGGCGTTCATCGCCGCCAATCTGTCCGCCGACCGCTTCGGCGACTACCTGCGCGATCCCGATCGTGCCGTGTTCGTCGCGCACGACGACGCGCGAATCCTGGGCTACACCATGCTCATTCGCGGTGTGGCCGACGACGCCGATGTGCAGCGCGCCGTACCGGAACGGCCGGCCGTCGAACTGTCCAAGTGCTACGTGCTGCCCGACGTCCACGGCGGCAAGGTCGCCGCAGTGCTCATGGACGCCTCGGTCGCCTTCGCCCGCGAGCTCGGCGCCCGCTGCGTGTGGCTGGGCGTCAATCAGGAAAACGAACGCGCCCAACGCTTTTACCGCAAGCACGGGTTCGAGGTCACCGGGACCAAGACGTTTCAGCTCGGCGCCCGAACCGAGAGCGACTATGTACTGGTGCGGCCGCTGTAGACCTCAGGCGTGCAGCTGGGTGCCCTCGTGGGTCAGCGCGAGCAGGCGCGACGTGGCACGCAGGTATTTCTTGCGGAAGCCGCCGGCCAGCATCTCGTCGCTGAAGACGGTGTTCATCTTCTCCCCCGACGCCACGACGGGAATGCCCGCGTCGTAGAGCCGGTCGATCAGGGACACCAGCCGCAGCGCGACCGACTGGTCGTACACCACGTGCACGCCGGTGATGAAAACCTGCTGCACACCTTCGATCAACGCGTGATAGCGCGAGGGGTGCATGGTCGCCAGGTGCGCGCACAGCGCGTCGAACTCGTCGAGCGTGGCGTCGTCGACGCCGACGGCCCACGACCGGACCTGCTCGTCCGACGGCGGCACCGGGGCCGACGGCAGCGCGCGCTGCCGGTAGTCGGGGCCCTCGACCCGGACGGTGGTGAAAATGCTCGACAGCGTGTTGATCTCGCGCAGGAAGTCCTGGGCGGCGAAGCGGCCCTCACCCAGCTGTTCCGGCAGCGTGTTCGACGTCGCGGCGATCGACACGCCGCGCTCCACGAGCGCCGAGAGCAGCCGGGAGATCAGCGTGGTGTTGCCGGGATCGTCGAGCTCGAACTCGTCGATGCAGACCACCACGTAATCGGACAGCAGCTCGATGCACTCGGTGAAGCCGAAGACACCGGCCAGCTGCGTCAGCTCACCGAACGTGGCGAACGCGGCCGGGCCGGCGTTCGCGCCGGCCAGGGTGTAGTACGTCGACGCCAGGAGGTGGGTCTTGCCGACGCCGAAGCCGCCGTCGAGGTACATGCCGACCCCGGGCAGTGCTTCGCGCTTGCCGAACAGCTTCTTCTTTCCGGCCCGCTGGCGGATCGCGTCCTCGCAGAACTTGCGGGCCGAGACGACCGCCGCAGCCTGCGACGGCTCATTGGGATCCGGCCGGTAGGAGTCGAAGCTGACCTCGGCGAATGTGGGCGGCGGAACCAGCTCGGCGATCAGTCTCTCCGGCGTGACGGTCGGGTGACGATCGGTCAGGTGCGCGACTTCGCTGGCCCCAGGCATGAAGGCACCATAGCGGCGTGCTGGAATGATTCACGTGTCCGATCCCGACGCTGCGACGCAGCTCACAGAGCTCAGCGCGGTCGGTGCTGTCTTCCGGACCGACTCCGCCACCAACGATGAATCCCTGCTGACTCCCCTCTACTCCTACCCCGACCAGCTGGACCGGCCGTGGGTGCGCGCCAACATGATCACCAGCCTGGACGGCGGAGCCACCGACGACGGCAGTTCCGGTGGCCTCGCCGGTCCCGGGGACCGGGCGTTGTTCGGTCTCATGCGCCAGCACGCCGACGTCATCCTGGTCGGTGCGGCCACGGTCCGCATCGAGAACTACTCCGGGGCCCAGATGTCCGCCGCTCAGCGGCAGGCCCGCCAGCTGCGCGGCCAGGCCGAAGTGCCGCCGATCGCGGTGATCACGCACAGCGCCGACATCCCGCACGACGCCAAACTGTTCACCCGCACCGAGGTGCCGCCGCTGATCCTCACCAGCCGCGACAGCATCGACGACACCTGCCAGCGGTTCACCGGGCTCGCCGAGGTCATCGACGCCTCCGGCACCGCACCCGACCGCGTCGACCCGCACGTCGTCCTGCGCGTCTTCGCCGAACGCGGGCTGATGCGGGTGCTGACCGAAGGCGGCCCGTCACTGCTGAACATGCTGATCGAGGACGACCTGATCGACGAGATGTGCGTGACCATCGCACCGATCCTCGTCGGCGGGCAGGCCCGGCGGATCGCCTCGGGCCCCGGCGAGGCACACACCCGGCTGCGCCGCAGCCACGTGCTCACCGACACCGCGGGCTACCTGTACACGCGCTACGTCCGCTGACGGATCCGGACCACGGGCATCGCTACTGTGGTGGCCATGCGTCGCCGCCTGCTGCTCCCGGCCCTGAGCCTGTCGACCGTGGTGCTGTCGACGGTCGTGGCGGGCTGCGCTCCGCTGCTGGCCGCCAACCCCCGGTACGTCACCGACTCCGGTGCCCGCCCGCAGGGCGCGGCGACCACGTCCAAGGCACCCGAAGGCCCGCCGCCGATCGCCGTGCCGAAGAAGGATCTGACGTGGCGTGAATGCACGTCGCGGGTGTTCGGCGACGCCACGGTGCCCGCCGTGCCGGGGGTCATCCTCGAGTGCTCCGACTACGACGCCGATCTCGACTCCCTGGGCGGCTCCTCCGGGACCGTCAGCATCGGTGTGGTGCGGGCCCGCCTGGCCACGACCCCGGCCGACGCCGGACCGATCGTCATGACCACCGGATCGGACATCCCGACATCGCACCAACTGCCGGTGTGGCTGCAGCGCGGCGGCGTCGACCTGTTGAAGACGCGCCCGGTCGTCGCCGTCGACCGCCGCGGCATGGGCATGTCCGGGCCGCTGAGCTGCGTCTCGAGCAATGACCGCCAGGACCTGCTGGACCAGGCCCAGTTCCTGTCCGGCGACGACCAGGTGGCCAACCTGGCGAAGGTCGCCACCTCGGCCACCACCGACTGCACCGACAGCATCGCGCCGGGCGAGTCGGCCTACGACAACGCGCACTCGGCCGAGGACCTGGAACGCCTGCGCAGCACGTGGGACGTGCCCGCGCTGGCCGTTCTCGGCATCGGCAACGGCGCCCAGATCGCGCTCGCCTACGCGGCGTCACACCCCACAAAGGTCGCCCGGCTGGTGCTGGACTCCCCCTTGCCCCTGGGCATCTCGGCGGAAGCCACGGCCGAGCAGCGCGTCAAGGGCCAGCAGGCGGCGCTCGACGCATTCGCCGCGCAGTGCGTCGCCAACAACTGCCCGCTGGGCCCGGACCCCAAGGGCGCCATCGACGGCATGCTGGCCGAGGCCCGCGCCGGACGAGGCGCCGGCGGCGCCTCGACGGCCGGTCTCGTCGAGTCGATCACCACGGCGCTGGGCTACCCGCGCGGCGACGGGCTGGCCAACACCCTGTCCCTCGCCGGCGCACTGGCCGCGGCCCGCGGCGGCGACCCGACCGCGCTCAACGCGCTGAGCGCGACCGCCGAGGCGACGCGCCAGACCGACGGACAGTTCGTCAACCGGTGCGACGACTCCGTCAACCGCCCCACACCGGACCGCGTCCGCGAACTGCTGGTGGCCTGGCCCAAGAAGTACCCGCAGTTCGGCGCCGTCGGGGCGCTGAGCCTGGCGCCGTGCCTGAGCTGGCCCAGCAGTCCCGCACCCGCGGCCCCCAAGGAACTGAAGGTGCCGATCCTGTTGCTGGGCACCCACAACGACGCGATCGTGGGCGGCGACGGCGTCGCCGCCGTGGCGGCCATGGCGATCAACGCGGGCAACAACAGCCGTCGCGTGATGTGGCAGGGCACCGGCCACGGCACCCTCGTCTACACGCCGTGCGCCCTGCCCCCGGTGCAGGGCTACCTGACCTCCGGCAAGCTGCCGGACACCGACACGTTCTGCCCGGCCTAGACGAGGCGTCCATCGCCCCGTTATAGGGTTCGGTGGTGACGCGCCCTCTATCGCTCCTGAGCGTCTTCGGTCCCCGCACCGGCCCGCAGAGCACCGCGGATATCGTTCGCAATGCACTGTGGCCCATCGCGATCGTGTCGATCATCCACCGCAGCTATGTGCTGACCACCAACGGTTACATCACCGACGACTTCGGTCCGGTGTACCGCGCGGTGTCGAACTTCCGGCGGCACTGGGCCATCTACAACGAGCACTTCAACTACGTCGACCCGCACTACCTGTACCCGCCCGGTGGCACCCTGCTGCTGTCGCCGTTCGGGTTCCTGCCGGAGTTCGCGTCGCGGTTCTGGTTCGTCGCGATCAACTCGGTGGCGATCATCATCGCCGCCTGCCTTCTGGTACGGCTGTTCAAGTTCTCGCTGACGTCGGTGGCGTTGCCCGCACTCCTGCTCGCCATGTACTGCACCGAATCGGTCACCAACACTTTGGTTTTCACCAACGTGAACGGCTGCATCCTGCTGGCCGAGGTGCTGTTCTTCACCTGGCTGCTGGACGGCAAGAAGAACCACGAGTGGCTGGCCGGCGCCGCCATTGGCCTGACCCTCGTGCTCAAGCCGCTGCTCGGCGTCCTGCTCCTGCTGCCGCTGCTCAACCGCCAGTGGCGCGCCCTGGTCGCCGCGTTCGCGGTACCTCTCGTCTTCAACGCCGTGGCCTGGCCGCTGTCGGCCGACCCCATGGGCTTCGTCCGCAACACCGTGCCGTACATCTTCCAGACGCGCGACTACTTCAACAGCTCGGTGCTCGGCAACGGGATCTACTACGGCCTGCCGATGTGGCTGATCATGCTGCTGCGCGTCGCCTTCGTGGTGCTGGCCGCGGCCAGCCTGTGGCTGCTGTACCGCTACTACCGCGAGCGCGACCAGCTGTTCTGGATGCTCACGTCCTCGGGTGTCCTGCTGATCACGTCGTGGCTGGTGCTGTCCCTGGCGCAGGGCTACTACTCGATGATGCTGTTCCCGTTCCTGATGACGGTGGTGCTGCCGCGGTCGACGATCCGCAGCTGGCCGGCCTGGCTCGCGGTGTACGGCTTCCTCACCATGGACCGCTGGCTGATGTGGCGCTGGCCGACGACCGGCCGCTTCCTCGAGTACATCAAGATCACCTACGGCTGGTCGCTGATGCTCGTCGTGGTGTTCTGCGTCCTGTACTTCCGCTACCTCGACGCCAAGAAGGACGGACGGCTGGACCAGGGCATCGACCCGTTGTGGTTGTCCAAGCCCCAGCCCGCTCCCACGGGTAGCGTGAGCGCATGACTCGCAGCGAGGAGCCGAAGGCGGATCGCACATTGACACCGCCGCCTCCCAAAGTGGAACTCACCGACTCCCAGTGGCGAGAGAAGCTGAGTCCCGCCGAGTTCCACGTACTGCGTGAAGCCGGCACGGAACGCCCGTTCGTCGGCGAATACACCGACACCAAGACCGAGGGCGTCTACCAGTGCCGGGCCTGCGGCGCCGAGCTGTTCCGCAGCACCGAGAAATTCGACTCCCATTGCGGCTGGCCGTCGTTCTTCGACCCGGCCGACTCGGACGCGGTGATCCTGCGGTCCGACAACAGCCTCGGCATGCGACGCGTCGAGGTGCTGTGCGCCAACTGCCACAGCCACCTCGGACACGTCTTCGAGGGCGAGGGCTACCCCACGCCGACCGACCAGCGCTACTGCATCAACTCGATCTCGCTTCGCCTGGTTCCGGCCGAGAGCTGAGACGTGGTCGCGCAGCCCACCGACGCACAATTGCGGCGGTGGCGGCAGCACCTGGCCAATGAACGTGCCGAAGCCGCCGTCTACCGCGATCTGGCGCAGCGCCGCCAGGGCGCCGAACGCGACATCCTGCTCGAACTCGCCGTTGCCGAAGGCCGGCACGAGAAGCACTGGCTGACGCTGCTCGGCGATCAGGTCGGCAAGCCGCATCGACCCGACCTGCGGACCCGGGCCCTCGGGTTTCTCGCCCGCCACCTCGGCTCGGTGTTCACCCTCGCGCTGGCGCAACGGGCCGAAGCACGCTCGGAGTACGAGACCGACGTCGACGCCACGCCGACCATGGCCGCCGACGAGCGCATCCACATGGAAGTTGTTCGCGCCCTTGCCAGTAGAGGCCGCGACCAGCTGTCGGGCAGCTTCCGTGCCGCGGTGTTCGGCGCCAACGACGGGCTCGTCAGCAATCTGGCACTGGTCCTGGGCATCGGTGCCACCGGGGTGTCGAGCGCGACGATCCTGGCCACCGGACTCGCGGGGCTGATCGCCGGGGCCCTGTCGATGGGGGCGGGCGAGTACGTCTCGGTCAACTCCCAACTCGAACTGCTCGAGGCGTCGACGCCCAGCGCCACGGCGGGCACCGCCGTGCGGGCCCTCGACGTCGACGCCAACGAACTGGAGCTGGTGTACCGGGCCCGCGGGATGAGCCCCGAGGACGCGGCCGTCCGCGCCGCCGACGTGTTCGCGAGCCTACGGGCAGGCGCGCTGGCAGACTCGCCGCTGGGCGAGGTGTCGACCGAGCACCACGAAGCCGTCGGCACCGGTTTGCGTGCCGCGGTGTCCAGCTTCCTGTTCTTCGCGTCCGGCGCGCTGATCCCCGTGCTGCCCTATCTGTTCGGGCTCACCGGCATCACCGCCGTCGTCGTCTCGGCCGTCCTCGTCGGGTTGGCACTGCTGTCCACGGGCATGGTCGTCGGCCTGCTCTCCGGCGGGCCACCGCTGCGACGGGCGTTGCGCCAGTTGATGATCGGCTACGGCGCGGCCGCGGTGACCTATGTGCTGGGCCTGCTGTTCGGGACCGCGGTCGGCTGATGAAGCAGTCCGTGCAGGAACGCCGCGACGCCGGCCGCGCCGCCCGCGCCCGGCTGCCGAGAGCGGCGCTGGCCGACGTCCACATCACCGCCGACCGCCCCGACCCGATGGCGCTGCTGCAGTCGCAGGCCACCTCCCGGATCGCCGAACTCGTCCCGATCAGATACGGCCGGATGCTGACCTCGGCACTGGCCTTCTATCGCGGTGCGGCCCTGATCATGGCGGCCGATCTGGCGGCCGGCCCGCACACCGGGCTGACCGCGCAACTGTGCGGTGACGCCCACCTGTGCAACTTCGGCCTGTTCGGCTCACCCGAACGCAATCTCGTGTTCGATGTCAACGACTTCGACGAAACCCTGCCCGGCCCGTGGGAATGGGACGTGAAGCGGTTGGTGGCGAGCCTGGCAATCGCCGGTCGGGACAACGGCTTTCGCGCCGACGATCGCGCGGAGGTGGTCCGCAGCTGCGTCAGCGGCTACCGCACCCGCATGCAGGAGCTGGCCGGTATGGGCGAGCTCGAGGCCTGGTACACACAGACGACCGTGGACGCCGAGCTGCAGAACAGCGTCGACACCAAATTCGCCCGCGAGATCCAGCAGACCGCGGCCAAGGCCCGCGCACATGACAGTCTCCAGGCCGTCGCGAAACTGACCGAAACGGTCGACGGACAGAGCCGGCTCATCAGCCGGCCGCCGTTGGTGGTCCCCATCGAGGAACTGGTCGGCGCTGACCGGGCCCGGCAATACGAACAGCAGATGACGCCGTTCATGGAGCGCTACCGCGACAGCCTGGAAGACAGCCGGCGCGCCCTCATCGAGCGCTTCGACTACGTGACCATGGCGCGCAAGGTGGTCGGCGTCGGCAGTGTCGGTCTGCGGGCCTGGATCGTGCTGCTGACCGGGCGCGACAGCGACGATCCGCTGTTGCTGCAGATGAAGGAGGCCCAGCCCTCCGTCTTGGAACGCTTCCTCGGCGCCAGCCCGTATCCGAATGCCGCTCAACGGGTTTCGGTCGGACAGCGACTGATGCAGGCCAGCAGCGACATCCTGCTCGGGTGGCTGCACGCCGTCGGGCCGGACGGCTACGAGGCCGACTACTACGTCCGTCAACTCCACGACTGGAAGGGTGCGGTGTCGGTGCAGACGTCGAACCCGAAGCTGCTGGCCGACTACGGTCAAGCCTGCGCCCACGCACTGGCCCGGGCCCACTCCCGCACCGGCGATCGCATCGCGATCGCCGCCTACCTCGGCAGCAGCGACGCCGCCGATACGGCACTGACCCGCTTCGCCGAGGCGTACGCCGACCAGAACGAGCGCGACTACGCGGCGTTGCGCGAAGCCGTCGACGCCGGACGGATCACCGCAGAGTCCGATCTCTGACTCGTTGTCAGAAACTTGTGGTGCAATCCTGATTCCATGACCGGCCAACAGAACGAGCACGGCCACCTGCATGCCCGTCGGCTCCTGGAGAACAACGTCCTCCATCACCCGGCGGTCATCCAGGAGGCCGTCAAGCGCAACCAGAATCTGCAACTACGCGTGGCGGATGCCATCACCGCCTTCGCAGGATCGATGAGCTTCGTCTACATCCACGCCGTGCTCTTCGCGGCATGGATGCTGTTCTTCGAACGCACCCCGTGGCCCACGCTGACGCTGGTGGTGTCGCTGGAGGCCATCTTCCTGTCGACCTTCGTGATGATCGGTCAGAACCGGCAGTCCGAGTTCCAGCAGGCCAAGGCCGATCACGACTTCCAGACTCAGGAAGTCGAACTCAAGACCAACACGCAGCTGACCCGTGAAATCCACGTCCTTACAACGGAATTGCACCGCCGAATCATGGCGGCCGACGACGGCAAGGCCGGCGGCCCCAGCTAGACGCCGGGGCTACGGCAGGTTGGCGACCAGCTGCTCGATGCCGACCCGCGGGCCGGTGAAGAACGGCGTCTCCTCACGGACGTGGCGGCGCGCGTCTGTGTAGCGCAGCTTCCACATCAGCTCGACGATGCGGGCCAGGTCCGGACCCTCGAAGGCGAGAATCCATTCGTAGTCGCCCAGCGCGAAGGCCGGCACAGTGTTGGCGCGGACATCGGGGTACTCGCGGCCACCCATGCCGTGCTCGACGAGCATGCGGCGACGGTCGTCGTCGGGCAGCAGGTACCAGTCCAGCGACCGCACGAACGGGTAGACGCAGATGTAGTCGCCCGGGTCCTCGCCCGCGATGAACGCCGGCAGGTGGCTCTTGTTGAACTCGGCCGGACGGTGCAGCGCGACGGCGCTCCACACCGGCTCGGTGGCGGCGCCGAGCGCGGTGCGACGGAAGCCGGTGTAGGTGGCCTGCAGGTCCTCGACGCGCTCGGCGTGGGTCCACATCATGAAGTCGGCGTCGGCCCGGAAGCCCGCCACGTCATACAGCCCGCGGACGACGACGCCCGCGTCTTCGCGCTTCTTGAGGTACGCGGCAGTCTCGGCTGCGATGCCGGCCCGCGACTTCTCGTCCGCCGGCAGCTCGTCCGGCTGCACGGCGAATACCGAGATCATCATGTACCGGGTCACCGCGTTGAGGGCGTCGTAATCGAGCTTGGCCATGCGTCTATCGTGCCCTATCGCGGAAGGCCGCCACCGACCACCTCCATGGCCGCCCGGGTTCCCGACGCCACGCACGCCGGCACCCCGATGCCGTCCAGATATCCACCCGCGACGGCCAGTCCCGTGGGCAGCCCGGCGCGCAGCTCATCGACGAGTTCGAGGTGCCCCGGACCGTACTGCGGCATGGCGTCGATCCAGCGCTGCACCAGGTAGTCCACCGGCTCGGCGGTGATCCCGAACAGCGCCCGCAGGTCCTCCAGCGACCATGCCAGCAGCCGGTCGTCGCCGACGTTGCGGGCCAGATCGTCACCGAACCGGCCGTACGACAACCGCAGCAGTTCGACGTTGCCGCCGCGTCCCCACTTGCGCGATGTGAGGGTTATCGCCTTGGAGTGCAGCGCTTCTCCCGCGGCCATCAGAACGCCGGACTGCTGCGGCAGCGGTGTGCCGCCGGGCAGCGCGAGGGCAACGACTGCCGCGGACGCGATGGGGATCAACCGCGCCATGGCCGCACTGCCCGGCGCGATGTTCTCGAGCAGCTTGGCCACGCGCGGCGCCGGCAGCGCCAGCACCACGGCGTCGGCCGACCAGTACTTGCTCTCGTCGTCACGCAGTTGCCAGGCCCGGCCCACCGAATCCAGTGCCTCGATACCGACCTGCGCCCACTGGGCGCCGGTCCGCCGGACCAGTTCGTCGAGGAGGACGGCGTACCCGCCGTCGACCGCACCGAACACCGAGGCGCTCGTGGGTGGCGCCGCGGCCAGCACCGAGGCCACCGCGGCCGTCAGACTCGGCGCGCCGCGATCGAGCGCAGCGGCCAGCGCGGGCACCGCACTGCGGATGCCGATGGTCTTGGCCGAGCCGGCATAGACGCCGGCCAGCAGCGGGTCGACCGACCGGGTCACCACCTGGGCGCCGAACCGGTCACCGACCAACTGTGCGACGGTCGGGTCGGCATCCAGCTGCCAGTTGAGGGGTCGGTTCGGCTCGCTCGCGATCTGCGCCAGTGTCGCGTCGTCGACCAGGCCGCGCAGGTTCGCGCCCGGCCCGGGGATGCCCTGCATGGTGCCCTCGGGCATCGGGTGCAACCGGCCGCCGCTGTAGATCAGCGGGCGGACGCCGGTGGTGCCGATCTGCCGCAGGCCCAGCTCTTTCAGCAGCGACGTGACCTCGGGCCGGCGGGCCACGAAGGCCTCGGCGCCGACGTCCAGGGACTGACCGGCGAGCCGTTCGGTGCGCAGGACACCACCCAGCCGGTCGGCCGGATCGAAGATCGTGATGCGTGCCGCAGGGTCGGCCTGGCGCAACCGGTAGGCCGCGACCAGACCCGAAATGCCACCGCCGACAACGCAATACGTCTTGCTCATCTACAGACTCACAGCGAGTGGGCCAGCGCCACCGCTTCGGTGACCACACCGGGATCGGTCGACGGCAATACACCGTGGCCGAGGTTGAAGATGTGCCCGGCGGCACCGGCCTCGACGGCCCGGCGACCGTCCGCGACAACCTGGCGGACGGCGTCGTCGACCACGCGCCAGCCGGCCAGCAGCACGACCGGATCGAGGTTGCCCTGCAGTGCCTTGCCCGGACCGACCCGGTGCGCGGCGTCGACGAGGTTGGTGCGCCAGTCGACACCGACGACCGTCGCGCCGGCCTCGCCCATGGCACCGAGCAACTCGGCGGTGCCGACGCCGAAGTGCGTCATCGGGACGCCGTGGTCTTTCAGGGCGGCGAAGATGCGGGAGCTGTGCGGCAGCACGTAGTCCCGGTAGTCGGCGAGTGACAGGGTGCCGGCCCAGGAGTCGAACAGCTGGATCGCGTCGACGCCGGCGGCCAGCTGGGCGCTCAGGAACGCGATGGTGAGGTCGGTCAGCTTCTCCATCAGGTCATGCCACGTCGCCGACTCGCCGAGCATCATGGCCTTGGTCTTCTCGTGGTTGCGGCTCGGGCCGCCCTCCACGAGATAGGAAGCGAGCGTGAACGGCGCGCCGGCGAAACCGATCAGCGGCACGTCGCCCAGTTCCCTGGTGAGCAGGCCGATGGCCTCTGCCACCGGCGCCACCTGATGCGGTTCGAGCGGCTTGATGCCCTCGACGTCATCCGGGGTCCGGATCGGGTGGGCGATCACGGGCCCGACGTCCGGCACGATGTCCAGATCGATCCCGGCGGCCTTGAGCGGCACCACGATGTCCGAGAACAAGATGGCGGCGTCGACGCCGTGCCGGCGCACCGGCTGCATGGTGATCTCGCAGACCAGCTCGGGGTTGAAACACGCCGAGAGCATGGTGTGGGTGGCGCGCAGGGCGCGGTACTCGGGCAGGGACCGGCCGGCCTGCCGCATCATCCACACCGGGGTCCGGTCCGGGGTGCGGCCGTTGGCGGCAGCCAGATAGGGCGATTGCGGCAGTTCACGACGGGTGCTCATCACCGCTAATGCTGCCATGTCCGCATCGGCCGCTTATACCCTGTCGCGCGGCCAAATATCGGGCTATCGGCGCGCCTGCTTACGCGACCGGCCAGATCGGGCTAGCGTCCCAGAATGTGACCTCCGCCGAGCCGGCCCAATTCCGCACTGCTGTTGCGGCAATGAACGCCGCTACCGTGCGCCCGGAGATCGAACTCGGCCCGATCCGTCCGCCCCAGCGGCTGGCTCCCTTCAGCTACGCGCTGGGCGCAGAGGTGCGTCATCCCGACGCCTCCGTGGTCCCGGAAAGCTCGGAGGGCGACGCCTTCGGACGTCTGATCCTGCTGCACGATCCCGAAGGTGCTGAAGCCTGGGACGGCACCATGCGTCTCGTCGCCTACATCCAGGCTGATCTGGACTCCACCGAGGCCGTCGACCCACTGCTGCCCGAGGTGGCGTGGAGCTGGCTGGTCGATGCGCTCGAGTCGCACGCCGACGGCGTCACCGCCCTGGGCGGCACGGTCACCGCGACGACGTCGGTGCGGTACGGCGACATCTCCGGCCCGCCGCGTGCCCACCAGCTGGAGCTGCGGGCGTCGTGGACCGCGACGTCGCTCGAACTGGGACCGCATGTGCAGGCGTTCTGTGAGGTGCTCGAGCACGCCGCCGGACTGCCGCCTGCGGGCGTGACCGATCTGGGTTCGCGCACGCGCGCGTGACCGCATGACTGACGCTGATCCGGTCGAGACGTCTGACGACGATCCCGACGTCACCCCCCTGCTGGCACCCGCCGACGGCGTGCCTGCCGTCGCCGTCTATGCGAGCGACATCGCCCGCGCCGGCGAGCTCCTGGCGTCCGGGCACGGCGCCTTCGCGATCGATGCCGAGCGGGCGTCGGGCTTCCGCTATTCCAACCGCGCGTACCTGATCCAGATTCGCCGCGCGGGTGCCGGTTCGGTCTTGATCGACCCCGTCAGCCACGGCATCGACCCGCTGAAGGCGCTGGCGCCGGTGGCCGAGGTCGTGAATTCCGACGAGTGGATTCTGCACGCGGCCGACCAGGATCTGCCGTGCCTGGCCGAACTGGGCATGAGGCCGCCGTCGCTGTACGACACCGAACTGGGCGGACGGCTCGCCGGCTACGACCGGGTGAACCTCGCCGCCATGGTGCAGCGGTTGTTGGGGCTGGGGCTGAAGAAGGGCCACGGCGCCGCCGACTGGTCCAAGCGACCGCTGCCCGCGGACTGGCTGAACTACGCGGCGCTGGACGTCGAGGTGCTCCTGGAGTTGCGTGCCGCCGTGGCCGCGGAACTCGAGTCGCAAGGCAAAACCGAATGGGCCGCACAGGAATTCGAGTACATGCGGACCGTCGAACCCACCCCGACCCGGCGCGACCGCTGGCGGCGGACCTCGGGTATCCACAAGGTCCGCAACGGCCAGGCGCTGGCCGCGGTGCGCGAGCTGTGGCAGACGCGCGACCTGATCGCACAGCGGCGGGACATCGCGCCCGGCCGCATCCTGCCCGACTCGGCGATCATCGCGGCGGCCGTCGCCAATCCGGACACCATCGAAAAGCTCACGGCGCTACCGATTTTCGGCGGCTCGCGGCAGAAGCGCAGCGCGCAGGTGTGGCTCGACGCGCTGACCCGGGCCCGGGCGGCCGATCCCCCGGCGTCCGAACCGAACAACGGGCTGCCGCCACCGGCACGGTGGTCGCGCCGCAAGCCCGAGGCGTTCGAACGGCTGGAAAAGTGCCGCGCTGGGCTTTCCGAACTGTCCGAACGGGTTTCGGTACCGACAGAGAATCTGCTGACGCCCGAGACCGTGCGGCGACTGTGCTGGGACTGGCAGCCGGTTCCCGACGTCGCCGCTGCGGTCGACGAATTCCTCGCCGCGGCGGGCGCCCGGCCCTGGCAGCGGGAGCTGTGCGGCCCGGTGTTGGCCGCTGCTTTGGGTTGACCCTGTAACGAGGGCGCGAAAGTTCGAGTGTGTTGCGCCACTGGCGCAGGCTCAACACCGATCCGGCTCGGCACAACGTTGACCCTGATGCCAGGGCTCAACAGTGCGAGTAGCGGTGTGCGTTGGCGCAGGCTGAGCGGTCACGGACTCCCGATCGCCGGGACGGTGTCATGCGGATGGGCGTCCTGGTAACCGGGGCAGGCGGTCTGGATTTTGAACGTATGCCACCCCGACTCACCCTGATTCGGCGGCATGCGCCCGCTGACGGTGTAGGTGTCGTCGACCTTGATACCGGTGATCTCCTGCGGGTCGGCGACGAATCCCGTCGCGTCGCCGTCCCGCAGTCCGACCTTCTGGACGACGATGCGGCCCACCTGCGTGAGCTGAATCCGCACCAGCTGTCCCGACTTGCCCTGCGCCAGGATGACCAGGCCTCCCCCGGTCGGCTGCCGGGTACAGACGACCGTGCCGGTGTTGATGGTGTGCGGTTCCCCGTCGAAGACGATCGAGGTGACGGTCGGCGTCCCGGACTCGCACGCACCGATCAACAGGACAGCCAGCACCGCCACCAGATCCGGGCGGTGGACGCGCATGTCGCAAGTGAACCAGTTGCCGCCACGTTCCGCGCGCAAAAGCGTGCAGGGGTCAGCGGGCGCCGAACGGCCGCCAAAGCAGCGGCGTGACGAACTCCAGGAAGTGCTCGAGCACGGCCTCGGGCGCTTCGATCTGCGGCCAGTGCGCGATGTCGTCGGCCAGCATCACGACGTCCGGGTTCGGGATGACCTCGCGGTACCTCGCGGCCATGTGGGCGCCGGAGTTCGGATCGGACGGGCCGTCGATCAGTCGCATGGGGATCGTCGTCTCACGCATTGCGCGTACCCAGCGGTTGCGGTGGGTGTAGCGGTCGTTGATGAAGCGGCCGACCTGGTGCATGACCTTCTTGCCGTCGTTGTAGTCGAGGATCTCGTGGAACTTGTCCATCAGTTCCTTCGACGGTTTGGTGTTGACGCCGAACATCTCGTTGATGGTCGGGTCGGCCAGCCGCCGCGACAACGGCGTGCCCTGCAGCGGGCTGATGATGTCGCCCAACGGAGTTCGCGACAACGCCTTCTGCAGCAGCCGCGGGGTGTACGACTCGACGAACAGCCCGCCGTTGAGCCAGGTGATCGACTCGATGTTCAGCTTGCCGTACGACTGATCGCCGAACCGGTTGCGGGCCAGCAGTTCCTGGCACACCGAGTCGCCGATGTCGTGGGCCAGGATATGGGCGGTCTGCACGCCGAGGTGGTCCAGCAGCGCCTCGTGCATATCGGCGTGGTCGTGCACCGAGTACTGGTACGCCGACGGCTTCGCGGAGAAACCCATGCCGATCATGTCCGGCGCGATCACGGTGAACTTCTCGATGAGCGTCGGCCAGATCAGTGACCAGTCCCAAGAATTGAACGGGTAGCCGTGGATGAGCAACAGCACCGGTCCGCTGCCGAGCTCAAGGCCGTCCTGGCGGTAGAAGATGTCGAATCCGAGGTAGTCGAAATACTGGCCGGCGGACTTCCAGGCTTCGAGTTCGTCGTGCATGGGTTGAGCGTAGGCCGCGGACAGTCTGACGTCGCCGCACCGCGTCAGCCAGGCATGTTGGCGCGCCGAATTACCATTGACAGCACGGAACAGAGAAGGACATCGGGATGATTCGGCTCCTGCTAGTGCTCGGCGTCGTCGCGGTCATCCTCGCTGTCATCATGATCCTCGGCGGCGCCGCGCTCGGGGCCGTCTTCTCATCCGATCGCAAGGCGCGCCGCCCCCTGCCGACCATGACACGGGCCTGGCTGCTGTCGATCGCCGTGGTGGTCCTGATCGGCATCGCGACGGAGGGCATCCTGCTGCTGCCCGCCATGGGCATCGCCGCCATCGGGTTGTTGATCATGCACATCGTGATCGACAGTCGGTCCGGCTCCACGACTGCGCGCGAACCGTCATCCCAGGAATTGGTACGGGCGCGGCTTGTTGAGGAGTTCGGAGACGACGGTATCGAGCTGCTCGACGGCGCACAGGCCGCCATCGAGCGGATCGAGCGCTCGGACGCCGCGGTCGACGGCTGGCTCGGTAACGACCTCGACTTCACCGGCGACCTGACGGCAATCCGTGAAAACTGCCGAGCCACACAAGAGCTCAAGGGCTTGATCACAGAGCTCGGCGGGATCGCCGAGCCCGATTCAGACGATCTGGCGATGCTGGAGGACGCTCGGGCGAAAGTTCGGGAGCTGGGGTCACGGTCGTGGGCGCGGGTGTATGCCTTGCAGGGATGCGCCGAGAAGGCCGAGGAGATCGACCAGTCGCTGCGCGACGACCGCGCCCGGGCACAGCTCGCGGAAAAGCGCGACGACATCCGCAGCCGCATGGCCGCGAGGTTGTACGGCGTCGAGGCGGCACCGGCTCAGACCCCGTCGTCGTCGGTGGACAAGATCACCGCGCTCGCGGAGGCGTATCAGGAGATCCGGGGCAAGATCGACCGCGACGGCCGGGACCGTTTCGCATGACCCACGACCCCGAACCGTCGGATGGCGAAACGCCGACTCGCCCATGGCTTCCGACACATTGGGCCTGGTTCGCGGGAATCGTGGGAGGACTCGGAGTCATTGGGTGCGGCTTCGCATTCCTGCTGATGCTCCCGCTGGCGATGGCCACCGACGGCTGCCACGACGGCAGCACCGACTGGGTGTGCACGCTGTCAGCGCGCGGTCAGAATTTCCTCATCGCCATTCCATGGCTGTGTCTGATGGCGGGCATCGTCGCCGCCGTGGTGACCGCTGCCTTGGCGGCACGTCGACGCTGGAGTCCATTGATCGGCATACCCATTGGCCTCGTTGTCGCCTGGGCAATGATCCCGGTAGGGAAAGCGATCGCGCTGCACGTGTGAGTCGTCCGCAAGTCCGGTCGCGACAACTGGGGCTTTTCGTTGCATTCGTCGTTGTACGTCAGAGCTTTGGTATCCAGCCAGACCACGACGGCGACAAGACAAACCCTCGACCCCGAGGGTCTTTGCAGGCGGTCATTTTCTTGTCATCCACACCGCAAGTGACCCCAAATACCGTCAGTGTGTGGAATGGCGGTAGTACCTTGGCCGACGCCTTAGTGACACATCCTGTGTCAGTGACTTTTCGTGGCTCTGAATTCGTACCGATTGCGTTTTCCTCATAGATACCTTCTTGAGGATCGCAACGCGCTGACTCGATGCCAGGCAAGTTATTGCCGACGCAACTCGCGGAAGGAGATTCTCCGTAGGTACATCGGATACCGTCAGGAGTACTGAAACCGTATGTGGTTATTTTGTTGGGACGGCCGGGATTATCGGACTCCCATTTGTATTCGTCTGGCCCAACCGGGACGTAGCCGCTCAAATCGGGGAACTTCCCCGGTTCCACCGAACGGGATAGCTCGCTGTGAATTGACGGACGCGCAGCAGCGTCACAAGCTGACGGCAGCACCATCAAGGTGGAAAACAGCGATACGACAATCAGGCGAGTGATCATTCACACCTTTGGTATCCAGCCCGACCAGGACGGAGACAATACGAAACCTTGACCTTGTGGGTCCTTGCACGCCGTCATGCCTTTGTCATCCACACCGCAAACCACACCGTTGACCGTCAGTGTGTGGAATGGAGGAAGAACTTTGTGCGGCGGCGAATCCTCCGAGCAATTCGAGCTACCCCTAGGCCATTGCTGCAGACCTCGACTCGTACTCATTACGTTGTAGCGGTAGATACCTTGCACGGAATCGCATGTTGCGGGAGAAACTGCGGGAAGGTTGTTACCTCCGCAGGACGCTGAGGCAGGTTTGCCAAAACTGCATCGAACCCCATCAGGAGTATCGAACGCGTATTTGATGAGTTTTTCGGGGCGGCCCGGGTTGTCGAGCGCTTGCGCATAGTCATCAGGGTTTGCGGGTGTGTAGCCGCTCATATCGGGGAATGCCACTGGTCCACCAGATTCATGCGGTTCCGCAGAAGCGGTGCAAGCGGAAGTCAAGACGATCGACGCAAGAAGCACCAGAGTAAGTGCGAACCGAATCATCTTGATCGTTCCTCTCGATGGTGGTAGCTGCGGTTGTCCCTAGCGGGGCTTGACATTGACATGAATATCCTGCACGTCGTAATGCACCGGACCGATGGGATGCTTGTCCGCATCTACCGGCTGAAACCACTGGCTGCCAAACAAACCGAGATTATCCAGTGTCGAGCCGGGCAGAATGTAGCCGCCGTACGGCGCTGGCACGTGGTTCGGTGCTCCCGAGGCATTGTCCATCACCACAATCGGGGCTCCACCCGGCCTAACGACGTTAGTTTGGCTGTCGCCAACGTGTACCTCGACTGTAGGCATGTTCGTATCACCGTCGCCACTATGGAGGTTCGTGCCTGCGAGAACCGGTTTACCTTCAACCTCCCGGAAGCTCAGTTCTCCCCAGTTCTGACCGTCAGGTGTGATTGTCGAGGTCGCTGGCTGTCCCGCCGCGCCCCAGGTGTTGTTGCCCGGGTTGTACGGTTCCCACGCCCCGCGGTCGCTGATGTGCGCGGGATCAACCCGATACATGGAGACGCCTTGGCTGCGGTCGAACGCATCCGCGGCGATGTACACCTTGCCGTCACTGCCTTGGTAGCCGCTGAATTGAGTTGGCAACGTGGGGTTGTCGACGACAGACCTATAACTCCCCTCGATCGGCTTCCAGCCGGCAGCCGGATCGTTCGTGACCTTTACCAGCCACGAGCCCTTCGGGCTCAGGCCCTCGCTCGTGTTGGTGCCCACAACCATCATGTAGGTGTCGTTGCCGATCTTGACGCTGCCCGCCGGCAGCGCGTTGTTGGCCCCCGCCGCGCGAGCCGCATCAGGTATCGGGAAGAGGGTATGCGGTCCCGGTGATTCATTTGGCAACCCGCTGTTGAGGTTGGTCCCGGTCAGCGGCGCACCGAAATGAGGCTTGCCGTTTCTGTCGAATGTCACAGGCACCGCAACTGAGGGATAGTGCTCATTCCCAGGTCCGCCGACCTGGGGGTTGGCATAGGAGTCCCCGAAAATTGCCACCTTTGTGCCGTCCGGCAGTGTGATGACCTCGCCGAGATCCGCTGCGCGAATCCCGGGGATAGCGTCGGGGCTGTCGGTCCCGGCGATCGGCCCCTTGTTTCGGACCTCACCGGGTGCGAGCGGCCCCTCACCGGTCAGTCCCAGCAGCTCTGCCAGTGTCGTCGGCGTTTTCGTCGGTTCCGGCAACCCTGTCGCCTTCGCGATCGCTTTGGCCAGATCAGCGTCGATTCGGTCGCCTTCGGCCTGCGCATCGGCGATCCGTGCCTCCAGATCGGCGATCTTCTTCGATACTTTCAGTTTGGTCTCATCATCGAGATAGTCGTAGTTCGCTGGAACGCTCACCTTGTTGGTTGTTTGATCAACTTCCACCGCCGGTGCTGCGGCCGCATCGTCGAGAATCGCTTTCACAGTGGTAGCGAGGGCGGTGGCGTCTTGTTCTGCGTGGTCCATCGCGGCCGCCGCCGATGACAAGTCCTCTGACCTGACGTTGTGAGCCGCGGCGCTCATCAACATCGACAGCATCGCCTCCTGCGCAGCCTGACCTTGCCACGTGGAGGTTTTCACCAACTGTTGGTAGAGCTCCGCAGAGTTCGCGTGGTTGACCGACGCGTCACGCGTAGCTTTGGCCAGCCCTGCGATCTCAGAAACCCACTCCCGCAGCACCTGCAGCAACACGAGTTCAGATCACAACCCTGTGTCGGTGATTCGCGCCGCGCCACTGCTATCAGTGCGTTCATATGCACCCGCAGCCCCGCGGTGTCCCTCGGCGTGTGACGTGAAGCGTTTACCAAAATGTGCGCCGTCCGCTTCCCACGCAGCCAGCATTTCCGGTAGTGCAGCGGCCGACAGTCCCGAGCCCAGCGCCGCTTGGCTTGCCGCAGCATGCGCCTTGAGATGTTCGGTGGAGAAATCACTGCTGTGACCATCCAAGCGGTCAGCAGTCATTCGCAGCTCGATTGGATCGACCTTCAACGGATCGCTCGGCACGGCCACTTAAACCCCCTCAAACTAGCCCCCACAGAAAATGATAGGGCCGCCCGGCAACGGTCGCCGACGGCAATTTCACCGCCCCAGTCGTAGCCAAACGACGACGGCACCGGTCAATCTGCGCGCACACGGCGGGAGCTGGGCTCGCGGCAATGCACTCGATCCTTGGCGAAATTCGTTTCGATTCACTCGAACTCGAGTGTGCGCCTGCCGAACTTGTACAGCACGAAGGGCGCGGGCAGAAATGTCCCGCCGCTCGAGCGAGCGGCCCCAAAATGCACGCGACACACCGGGATTGGGCGTACAAACACGGCCGCTCGCGGGAGATTACTGGGAGGCGATGTCGACCGAGCTGCCGAGGGCGGCGACCCAGCCGGTGACCTGGCGGGCGATGTCCTGGTCGGTCAGACCGAGCGACACCAGGACCTCACTGCGGGTGGCATGGTCCTGGAACTCCTGGGGCACGCCGACGTCGCGGCACGGCACGTCGATCTCGGCACGCCGCAGCGATGCCGACACTGCGGAGCCGATGCCGCCGGCGACCCCGTTGTCCTCAAGTGTCACAACGAGTTTGTGGGCGCGGGCCAGGTCGGCGATGGCCGCCGGGACCGGGAGCACCCAGCGGGGGTCGACGACCGTCACACCGATGCCCTGCTTGCGCAACCGGTCGGCGACCAACAGCGCCATCCGGGCGAACGCGCCCACCGCGACCAGCAGCACGTCGTCGGGCAGACCGTCGGCAGGCTCGGTCAGGATGTCGACGCCGTGCTGGCGGCGGACGGCCGGAATGTCGTCGCCGACCGCACCCTTCGGGAAGCGGACGGCGGTCGGCCCGTCATCGACGGCCAGTGCCTCACCGAGTTCCTCACGCAGCCGGGCGGCATCGCGCGGCGCGGCGACCTTGATGCCGGGCACGATGCCGAGCATCGACATGTCCCACACGCCGTTGTGGCTGGCGCCGTCGTTGCCGGTGACGCCGGCGCGGTCGAGAACCATGGTGACGGGCAGCTTGTGCAGCGCCACGTCCATCATGATCTGGTCGAACGCCCGGTTCAGGAACGTCGAGTAGATGGCGACGACGGGGTGCATACCACCCATGGCCAGACCGGCGGCCGACGTCATCGCGTGCTGCTCCGCGATACCGACGTCGAAGAACCGGTCCGGGAAACGCTGCCGGAACGCCGACAGACCCGTCGGCCCCGGCATGGCCGCGGTGATCGCGACGATGTCGCGCCGCTTCGTGGCCTGCTTGATCAGCTCCTCGGAGAACACCGAAGTCCAGCCGAGTACCGACTCGGCCGTGGACCGCCCGGTGTGCGGGTCGATGATGCCGGTCGAGTGCATCTGCTCGGCTTCGTCGTTCTCCGCGTGCGAATAACCCATGCCCTTGCGGGTGACGACGTGCACGATCACCGGCGCATTGAACCCGCGGGCGTGCCGCAGCGCCGCCTCGACGGCGTGCTCATCGTGCCCGTCGATGGGCCCGACGTACTTGAGACCCAGATCGGTGAACAGCGCCTGCGGTGCCAGCGCGTCCTTGATGCCGGCCTTGATGCTGTGCACACACTGGTAACAGAACTCGCCGACGACGGGCACGCCACGCAGCGCATGCTTGCCGCGTTCCAGCGCCTTCTCGTAGCCGGGCTGCAGGCGCAGGGCCGCGAAGTGGTCGGCCAGGCCACCGATGGTCGGCGCGTAGCTGCGACCGTTGTCATTGACGACGATGACGATGGGCCGGTTGGCGGCCGCGATGTTGTTCAGTGCCTCCCAGCACATGCCGCCGGTGAGTGCGCCGTCACCGACGACGGCGACGACGTGGCGGTTGCGGTAGCCGGAGAGTTCGAAGGCCTTGGCCAGGCCGTCGGCGTAGGACAGCGCGGTGCTGGCGTGGCTCGACTCGACCCAGTCGTGTTCACTCTCGGCGCGCGACGGGTAGCCCGAGAGGCCACCCTTCATGCGCAGGGTGTCGAAATCGGGGCACCGGCCGGTCAGCATCTTGTGGACATAGGCCTGGTGACCGGTGTCGAAGATGATCGGATCGTGCGGCGAATCGAAGACCCGGTGCAGGGCCAGGGTCAGCTCGACGACACCCAGGTTGGGGCCGAGATGCCCGCCGGTGGCGGCCACCTTGTGCACCAGGAATTCCCTGATCTCGGCGGCAAGTTCCGTCAGCTGAGGCTGCGACAGGTGCGCCAGATCAGCTGGGCCGCGGACCTGTTCAAGCATTCCGACAGTCTACGCACGCACCCCGGGTACAGCCGGTCAAGGCTGATAGATGTCCGGCACGCCGTCGCCGTCGTCGTCGGCGGTTTCCCGTTCGTGGATGCGGCGGTATGCCGCGTTGCGAGACAGCAGCAGCACCGCGGCCAGCATCCCGGCGATCACCGAACCGGTGAGCACGCCGATCTTGGCATCGGCGCCGGTGGCCGTGCCGGTACCGAACGCCAGCTCACCGATCAGCAGCGAGACCGTGAAGCCGATGCCGGCCAGCATCGCCACCCCGGCGACGTCGAGCCAGCCCAGGCCCTCGTCGAGCTCGGCGACGGTGAACCGCGCCAGCAGGAATGTGGTGCTGAACACACCGATGGCTTTGCCGAACACCAGCCCGAGAAGTACGCCGCCGGTCACCGGATGGGTGATCGCGTCCACCAGACCGGGCCAGCCGCCCACGCTGACACCCGCGGCGAAGAACGCGAACACCGGCACCGCCACCCCCGCGGACAGCGGCCGCAGCGCATGCTCGAACGCCTCGGCCGAGGCGTGCTTGCCCAGGACCGGCACGCCGAATCCGAGCAGGACCCCGGCCACGGTGGCGTGGATACCGCTCGCATGCACCAGGGCCCAGGTCGCCACCGCCAACGGCAGCAGCAGCCACCAGTGCCGGATGCCGCGCTGCACGGCCGCCACGAACAACCCACCGGGGATGACGGCGAGCGCCAGCGCCGTCGGATTGAGGTGATCGGTGTAGAAGCACGCGATGACGATGATGGCCAGCAGGTCGTCGACCACCGCGAGCGTCAGCAGGAACGTGCGCAGCGCGGTGGGCAGATGCGTGGAGATGACGGCCAGAACGGCGAGCGCGAAGGCGATGTCCGTCGCGATCGGCACCGCCCAGCCGTCGAGATTCTCGGGATGCCCGAGCGCGAGATTCATGCCCACGAAGATGGCGGCGGGCGCCAGCATGCCGCCGACTGCGGCGGCGATCGGCAGCGCGGCGCGCGCCGGGTCGCGCAGGTCGCCGGCGACGAACTCGCGTTTGAGCTCGACGCCGACGACGAAGAAGAAGATCGCCAGGAGCCCGTCGGCCGCCCAGGCCGACAGGCTCAGGTGCAGATGCCACGACTGCGGCCCGATCGCGAACTCAGACAGCGCGTGATAACTGTGCGCGGCAGGCGAATTCGCCCACACGAGGGCGGCGCCGGCCGCCAGCAACAGCAGGATGCCGCCGACGGTCTCCTTGCGGAGAATCTCGGTGAACCTCTGGGCTTCGGGCCAACTGCCCCGGGTCAGCAGCCGCCGGCGCGTGTTGCGGTTGGTCATCGGAACTCTCCTGGGCAGCGTTGAACGGCGCCGACCAGGCTTCCCGGCACACCTGTCCGCAAACTTACCGGGTCAGCAGCGCCACGCACTCGACGTGGTGCGTCAGCGGGAACGAGTCGAAGACACGAAGGTTCGCCACCTCATACCCGTGTCCGCGGTAGAGCCCGATGTCGCGGGCGAAAGAGGCTGCCTCACAACCGATGTGGATCACCCGCGGCACCCCGGCCGCGGCCAGCTGGTCGATGACCTCGTGCCCCGCGCCGGTGCGGGGCGGGTCCAGTACCGCGACGTCGGCCGCGATCCGCTGGGTACCCAGCGCCCGGCGCACCGAATCGGTCACCACCTCGACGCACCCCAGGTCGCCCAGCGCGGACCGGGCCGCGCGCGCCGATCCGCGCGACGTGTCCACCGTCACCACGCGACCCGACTCCCCCACCGAACCGGCCAGCGCCGCGGCGAAAACGCCTGCGCCGCCGTACAAGTCCCACGCCGTCTGGCCTTCGGACAGCTCGGCCCACTCGGCGACCAGCGCGCTGTAGGTGGTGGCGGCGTCGCGGTGGGACTGCCAGAACGCCGTCACCGGAACGAGCCATTCGCGATCGCCGACGCGCTGCACTGCTTCGTACTGGCCCGAGATCACCTCGGTCATGCCGGCCTTGCTCTTCTTGCCGGCACGCGGGCCGGACCGCACGACGTGCCGGTGCCCGGCGTCGTCGAGCACGACGTGCAGGTGCGCGCCGGGCGGTTGCAGCGGCAGATCGTCCAACAACCCGGCCGGCACCTGAGCACATGACAGGTCGGTCACCAACTCGTCGCTGTGATACCGGTGGAACCCGGCCCGGCCGTCGGCCCCGACCTCGAGCCGCACCCGGGTACGCCACCCGGTAGCGCCGACGGTACCGACCTCCGCGGCGACGAGGTCACCGGCCTCGTGGCCGCCGAGCCGGGCCAGCTGATTGGCCACGACCTCGCCCTTGAGTCGCCGCGCCGCGGCCGGATCGACGAAAGCCAGGTCGCAGCAACCGGATCCCTGCGCCCCGGCGATCGCGCACAACGAATCCACCCGGTCGGGAGACGCCTCGAGCACCTCGAGAACATCGGCGTGCCAGTACGAGCCGCGTTCGGAGGTCACCTCCGCGCGCACCACCTCACCCGGCAGCGCGTGCCGGACAAAGATCACGCGGCCGTCGTGCCGCGCCACGCAGCTGCCACCGTTGGCCGGCGGGCCAACGGTCACTGTTACCTCAGTCATTCAATGATGCCGGTCATTCGATGATGCCCCGTCTCGTGTCGCCCGGCGCCGAACCCGGAGTCATGGTCACCTTCACCCGTTCGGACGAATTCAGCTGCCACGGAACGGAAGTCACCATCACGTTCGGGATGAACAGCAGCCGGCCCTTGAGGCGCAGCGCGCTCTGGTTGTGCAGGATGTGCTCCCACCAGTGGCCCACCACGTACTCCGGGATGAACACCGTCACGACGGTGCGCTTCGACTCGGCGGTGATGCGCTTGACGTAATCGAGGATGGGCCTGGTGATCTCGCGGTACGGCGAGGCGATGACCTTCAGCGGCACCGACACGTCGCTGTCTTCCCACTTGTGCACCAGCTCGCGTGTCTCGGCGTCGTCGACGCTGACGGTGATGGCCTCCAGGACATCCGGGCGGGTCGCCCGCGCGTAGGCCAGGGCCCGCAGCGTCGGCAGGTGCAGATTGGACACCAGCACGACGGCGTGGTTGCGGCTGGGCAGCACGACGTCCTCGTCGGGGCCGGACTGCGCGCGCAGCTCCTGGGCGACGGTGTCGTAGTGCTTGTGGATCGCCTTCATCAGGACGAACAGCAGGCTCATCGCCAGGATCGCGATCCAGGCGCCGGCCAGGAACTTCGTCACGATGACCACCAGCAGCACGGCGCCCGTGCAGATGAAACCGATGGTGTTGACGATCCGCGCGCGCTGCATACGGCGTCGCTCGGCCGCTTCGGTCTCGGTGCGCAGCAAGCGGTTCCAGTGCCGCACCATGCCGATCTGGCTCAGCGTGAACGACACGAACACGCCGACGATGTACAGCTGGATCAGCGCCGTGACCTCGGCGTTGAACGCCACCACGAAGGCGATGGCGGCGAACGCGAGGAACAGGATGCCGTTGGAGAACGCCAGCCGGTCACCGCGGGTGTGCAGCTGCCGCGGCAGGTAGCGGTCCTGCGCCAGGATCGAGCCCAGCACCGGGAAGCCGTTGAACGCGGTGTTGGCGGCCAGGACCAGGATCAGACCCGTCACGCCGGCGATCAGGTACAGGCCCACCGGGAAGCCCTGGAAGACCGCCTCCGCCAGCTGCGTGACCACCGTCTTCTGGTGATAGCCGACGGGCGCGCCCTCCAGTTGGTCGACGCTGTCGGCCATCTTCAGGCCGATCTGCTTCGCCAGCACGATGATGCCCATGAACAACGACACCGCGATGGCGCCGAGCAGCAGCAGCGTCGTTGCGGCGTTGCGCGACTTGGGCTTCTGGAAGGCGGGCACACCATTGCTGATCGCCTCCACACCCGTCAGGGCGGCACAGCCGGACGAGAACGCGCGGGCGACCAGGAACACCATGGCGAAGCCCAGTACGTCGCCGTGCTCGGATTTGATGCTGAAACCGGCAGACTCGGCCCGCAACGGGTGGCCCAGCACGAAGATCTGGATGAAACCCCACGCCAGCATGAGGTACATGCCGATCATGAAGGCGTAGGTGGGAATCGCGAACGCCGTGCCGGACTCCCGGATGCCGCGCAGGTTCAGCGACGCCAGGATCAGGATCGCCAGCACCGAGAACAGCACCTTGTTCTGGGCGATGAACGGCACGGCCGATCCGATGTTGGACATCGCCGACGCCGTCGACACCGCGACCGTCAGTACGTAGTCGACCAGTAGCGCGCTCGCCACCGTCAACCCGGCGGTATGCCCGAGGTTCGTGGTGACCACCTCGTAGTCACCGCCGCCGGACGGATAGGCGTGCACGTTCTGCCGATAACTGGCGATCACGATCAACATGACCCCGGCCACCGCGAGACCGATCCACGGCGCCATCGAATAGGCCGACAGACCGGCGACCGACAGCACCAGGAAGATTTCCTCCGGCGCGTAGGCGACCGACGACAGCGCATCCGACGCGAAGACCGGTAAGGCGATACGTTTGGGCAGCAACGTGTGGGCGAGCTTGTCGCTGCGGAAGGGTCGGCCGATCACCAACCGTCGCGTAGCGGTCGAAAGCTTGGACACGAGAGCCAAGGGTAAGCCCCCCAGGCTCGGGTTGTAGCGTTCGGACTGAGCTGAGGCATGAAATTCGCTTCGGGGCCGGTTCCTGGCCCAGAAAGGATCGGCTGGTGCGAGTAGTCGTGATGGGCTGCGGCCGGGTTGGCGCATCGCTGGCAGACGGATTGGCCCGCATCGGTCATGAGGTCGCCGTGATCGACCGGGACAAGACGGCGTTCCATCGCCTGTCGCCCGAATTTCCCGGAGAACGCGTGCTGGGCATGGGTTTTGACCGCGACGTGCTGGAGCGGGCCGGTATCGAAGAGGCCGGCGCGTTCGCCGCCGTGTCCTCCGGTGACAACTCCAACATCATCTCGGCGCGAGTCGCGCGAGAGACATTCGGCGTGCAGCGCGTCGTCGCGCGTATCTACGACGCCAAGCGCGCCGCGGTGTACGAGCGGTTGGGCATCCCGACCATCGCGACGGTGCCGTGGACCACCGACCGGTTGCTGAATCTGCTGACGCGCGAGACCGAGACCACCAAGTGGCGCGATCCGTCGGGCAACGTCGGCGTCACCGAACTGTCCCTGCACGAGGACTGGGTCGGCTACCGCGTCACCGCACTGGAAGGGGCGACCGGCGGCCGCGTCGCGTTCCTCATCCGGTTCGGCAGCGGCGTGCTGCCGGACGCCAAGACCGTCATCCAGGCCGGCGATCAGGTGTACATGGCCGCGGTGTCGGGCCGTGTCGCCGAAGCCATCGCCATCGCATCGCTGCCGCCCGGCGACGACGTCGAAAGCCACTAGGAGCGCACATGAAGGTCGCAATCGCGGGCGCCGGCGCCGTCGGCCGCTCCATCGCGCGGGAACTGGTCGATCACCACGAGGTGACGCTGCTGGAACGCAATCCGGACCACATCGACGTCGACGCCGTCCCCGCGGCACAGTGGCGTCTCGGCGATGCCTGCGAGATCTCGCTGCTCGAGTCCGTCAAGCTTCATGAGTTCGACGTCGTCATCGCTGCCACCGGCGACGACAAGGCCAACGTGGTGGTGAGCCTGCTCGCCAAGACCGAGTTCGCGGTCCCCCGCGTCGTGGCCCGCGTCAACGACCCGCGCAACGAGTGGCTGTTCGACGACAGCTGGGGCGTCGACGTCGCGGTGTCGACGCCGCGCATGCTGGCGTCACTGGTCGAAGAAGCCGTGTCGGTGGGCGACCTGGTCCGGCTGATGAGCTTCCGCAAAGGCCAGGCCAACCTGGTCGAGATCACGCTGCCCGACGACACCCCGTGGGGCGGCAAGGCGGTCAAGCGTCTGCAACTGCCGCGCGATGCCACGTTGGTGACGATCCTGCGCGGCCCACGCGTCATCGTGCCCGAATCGGACGAGCCGCTCGAGGGCGGCGACGAACTGCTGTTCGTCGCGGTGGCCGAGGTCGAGCAGGAGCTGCGCAACCAGGTGCTGAACCCGGGCTAGTCCTCGGTGACGTGATGTTCGGCGTCGCGGAGGGCCTTCTGGGCCGTCCGGATGGCCAGGTAGGACGCCAGCGCGGCGACCGCGGTGAGCGGCCAGCCCATGGCGATCCGGGCCACCCCGAGCAGACCCGTCTGGTCGAGCCCGTAGAGGTGGTTCTGGACCAGGAACCGCGCCCCGAACACCACAACCCACACCGCGGTCGCGATGTCGAACGCGAGCACCGCCCGCCGGACGTCGCGCCAGCTGCGGTCGTGTCCGGTGACCCAGCTCCAGCCGTAGCCGACCAGGGGTCGCCGGATCACGATCGAGATCGCGAACACCCCGGCGTAGATCAGCGATGACCAGATGCCAAGCAGGAAATAGCCTTTCGAGGCGCCGATCATGTAGGCGATCAGCGCGCTGATCCCGACGCCGATGAATCCCGACACCGCCGGCTGCACCGATTCGCGCCGCGCCAGCCGCCAGACGAGCACCAGGGCCGCGACGCCAAGCGCCGCGTAGATCGCGGCCGTCAGCCCGAAAAAGCTGGAGACGGGGACGAAGACGAGGACCGGCAGGGACGAATAGATCAGGCCGCTGATGCCGCCCATCTGCTCCAGCAGAACGTGCGCCGTCAGTTTGGCGTCGCCGTCATCCTGTTGGGCCTCGATGTCGGCTTCGGTCTGCTCGTCGTTCGCGGTCCCCTTGTCGGGGAAAGTCACTTCTGAATCTCGTAATGCGGGTTGTAGATCGCTTTGGCCCCGCTGTCCAAGTTGCCGAGTCGTCCGTGCACCCGCAGGGTGCGTCCGGATTCGATGCCTGGGATGCGCCGCTGACCCAACCAGACCAGCGTGACCGTGTCGGTGCCGTCGAACAGCTCGGCTCGCACGCCACCCGAACAGCCCTTGCCGTTGGTCTCGACACACCGCAGCGTGCCGACCATCGTCACTTCCTGTCCGCGCGTGCAGTCCACCGCTCGCATGGCGCCGGTGTTCAGGGCCTCGTCGTTCAGCTCCTGGACATCGCTCTGTTCGAGGTCCTCGGTAAGCCGCCGGGTGAGTCGGCGCAAATAGCCTTCCGCCGTAGCCATGGTCTCTCCTGAGACTTGCTGCGAATCCACCGTGGACCCGCTATCTAACCAACGTCACGCTAGACCTCTTGGTTCCGATTTGCCATTTCGGCGCGGGATATATCTTCGTTATCCCGCTCACTGGACGGCGCACCCGCCCGGACCCCCTTGCGTGCGCCGTTCCGGCCGCCGGGCACCATCGAGGGATGACGGCCAACTTGCAAGGGATGACCGCGGTACTGCTGCCCGGCACGGGATCGGACGACGACTACATCCGCCGGGCCTTCGGCGGCGCACTCCTGGGCGCGGGTGCCGTGGTGATCGCCCCGCGGCCGTTGCCGGGCGACCTGATCGCCGGGTATCTCGAAGCGCTCGACGCCGCCGCACAGCACGGCCCCATCATCGTCGGCGGCGTGTCCCTGGGCGCCGCCGTCGCCACGAACTGGGCGCTCGAGCACCCCGACCAGTGCATCGCCGTCCTGGCCGCCCTGCCCGCCTGGACCGGCGAGTCCGACGGCGCACCCGCCGCCCAGGCCGCCCGCTACTCGGCACAGCAGCTGCGCGAGATCGGGCTCGACGCGGCCGTCGCCGGCATGCGCGCGGGCAGCCCCGCCTGGCTCGCCGACGAACTGACGCGGTCGTGGACGGCACAGTGGCCGGGCCTGCCGGATGCGATGGAAGAAGCAGCGGGTTATGGCGGGCCGACGCGCGAACAGCTCGCCGATCTGCAGGTGCCGATGGGTGTCGCCGGGGCGGTCGACGACGCCGTGCACCCCGTCGCGGTCGCCGCGGAATGGGCCGTGGCAGCCCCCAGGGCCGCGCTGCGGACCGTCACCCTCGATGCGATGGGCGAAGAGCCGACAGTGCTCGGCGACGCCTGTGTGGCCGCATTGCGGGAGGCCGTCAGCCTCCGGTGATGGTGCCCATCTGCTGGGTGCGCAGCTGCTGCATGGCCGAGCCCTGCTCGCTGCGACGGGCGTCCGGCTCCCCTTCGGGCTGCTGCCCGAACTGCTGCTGCAGCTGTTCGAGCGCCTGCTGAGCCTGCTCCATCTGCTGCTGCGCCATCTGCTGGGCGGCCGCGCGCAGCTGCTCCAGCAGCGGCTCGGACAGCTGCACCGGCAGCGGGCTGCGGACCGGCAGCGGCGTGTCACCACGACGAACCACGGTGTCCGCCAACGAGGTTCGCGCCTCGTCGGCGATGGCGTCGATGGTCTCCTCGGTGCCCACGACGACACAGCGCACCATCCACCGGTAGCCGTCGGTCCCGATGAAACGCATCACGACCTGCGGCTGGCCCGGCTGCGGCACCGGCAGGCCCACGACCTCGCGGCCCCACGGCCCGTCCTCGATGCGCGCCTCGGCGTTGTCGCCCCGAAGGGATTCGGCCAACTCGGCGGCGATCTCACGCCACAGTCCGCCGGTCTTGGGCGCGGCATACGCGGCCACGGAGAACCGGCCGTTGGGCGTCATGATCCAGACGGCGTTCGGCACACCCTGTTCATTGACCTCGACGTTGAGCTGCGAACCGTCGGGCACCGGGACGAGCACCCCGCCCAGGTCCAGGCGGGCCGCCTCGGCGTCGGCCGGGTCGTCGAAGTCCTCGATGTCGAACGGGCCGTCTTCTTCGGGGTTGAACTCGAATGCCATCACAAACTCGCATGTCCGCCGGAGGAACCGTGGCCGCCCGCGCCACGTGAGGTGTCAGCCAGCCCGGCCTCGTCGAACGACGTGACCTCGACCAGCTCGGGCAGCTCGACCCGCTGCACCAGCAGCTGAGCGATCCGGTCACCGCGTTTCACGATGATGGGCTCGCTGGGGTCGAGGTTGATGAGGGCCACCTTGATCTCGCCGCGGTACCCGGCGTCGACGGTCCCGGGCGCGTTCACGATCGAAAGACCAACGCGGATGGCCAATCCCGACCGCGGATGCACCAAACCGACCATGCCGTGCGGAACCGCGACGGCGATCCCCGTCGGCACCAGCTCGCGCTGACCGGGGGCCAGTTCGAGGTCGATCGCGCTGAACAGATCGACGCCGGCATCGCCGTCGTGAGCACGGGCCGGCATCGGCAGATCCCGGTCCAACCGAACTACCGCCAGAGAGGTGGACACGACCGCACAGACTACCCTTGGCCGCGTGTCAGACACGCGAGCAGCCACCCAAACCGTCCGCTATCGCGAGCGGTTGACGGTGCCTTTGTGGTGGTGGTTACCGGGTTTCGGGCTGGCGGCCCTGATCGCGCTGGAAGTGGTGCAAGGCGTGTCGGGCGTGCCGGCCTGGGCGCCGTTCGCCGTCCTGCTGCCGGTCGCCGCGGCGACGCTGGTGTGGATGGGGCGCATCGAGCTGCGCGTGGTGAGCACCGGAACCGGGCCGGACGCCGAGACCGAGCTGTGGGTGGGACCGGCACACATCCCGACGAGCGTCATCTCCCGGTCGGCCGAGGTGCCGCGCTCGGCGAAGTCGGCGGCGCTGGGACGCCAGCTGGACCCGGCCGCGTACGTCGTGCACCGGGCCTGGGTGGGTCCGCTGATCCTCGTGGTCCTCGACGACCCGGATGACCCCACGCCGTACTGGCTGGTGAGCACCCGTCATCCCGATCGGGTCCTGGCGGCATTGCAGGGCCGCTAGCGCGGCCCATAAGACGCCGAATGGCCGGTCCCCGCGCGGAAGCGCGAGAGACCGGCCACTGACGTCTGTGAATCCCTAGGCGGCGCAGTCGGTGCAGATCATCACGCCGTTCTTCTCGCTGGCGAGACGGCTGCGGTGTTGCACCAGGAAACAGCTCGAGCAGGTGAACTCATCGGCCTGCTTGGGCACCACGCGGACCGAGAGTTCCTCGCCCGACAGGTCAGCGCCCGGCAACTCGAAGTTCTCGGCCGAGTCGGTCTCGTCGACGTCGACGACGGCGGACTGTGCCTCGTTGCGCCGTGCTTTCAGCTCCTCCAGAGAGTCCTCGGAAACCTCGTCAGTCTCAGAACGCCGCGGGGCGTCGTAATCGGTAGCCATGGTCATCCCCTCCGTTACCTTGCAGCAGAGCTTTGTACCAGCGTCGAACGCTTCCGCCAAACGATTCGTGCCCGAAAAGCGCGCCGACTATATGTGATTTGCATCACAGACGCAAGAGGTGCTTGGTAATCATGCAGGGTGCGGTGCATCTACAGTGCTCATGTGGTCGCACAAATCACCGAGGGCACAGCCTTCGACAAACACGGTCGGCCGTTCCGCCGCCGCAACTACGTGCCCGCCGCGGTCCTGTTCGCGGTGCTGGCCGTGGCGACGCTGATCGCCTGGCTCGTCGTCGCGAACCAGCCCGCCGAAATCCACCAGGCGATCACCTGCAATCCCCCGCCCGCGCCGACCGATCCGAATCAGCCGAAGCTCGGCGACGAGGTGTCGCAGTCCTCGATGGTCAACGTCGTGCCGGCCAAACTCGCCGACACCAAGATCAAGGTGCTCAACGCCAGCGGCCAGGGCGGCCAGGCCAGCGAGGTCGCCGGTGAGCTGCGCGACCTCGGCTTCGGCCAGCCGGCGGCGAGCAATGACCCGGTGTACGCCAGCACCCGCATGGAATGCCAGGGCCAGATCCGGTTCGGCCCGGCCGGCAAGTCCGCGGCCGCCGCGCTGTGGCTCGTCGCGCCGTGCACCCAGCTGTTCCAGGACCAGCGCCCCGACGACTCCGTCGACCTCGCGATCGGCACCGAGTTCAACGAGCTCGCCCACAGCGACGACATCGAGGCCATGCTGGCCAGCCTGAAGCCCGACTCGACCCAGCCGGCCGACACCTCGCTGCTGCCGAAGATCCACAGCGCGACCTGCTAGCGGTACCCGACCCGCTCCAACTGCCCGGTCAGCGCCGCCGCCACGCCGGGTGCCGCAGCGATGACCAGGTCGTCGCCGTCCGCACCCGGTGCGGGCAGCCGCACCACCGCGCCCGCCTCTTCGGCGACGAGGGCCGCGGCCGCCCAATCCCACACGTGCACACCGGATTCGAAGTACGCGTCGAGCCGGCCGGCGGCGACCATGCACAGATCCAGCGCGCACGAGCCGACCCGGCGGATGTCCCGCACCTCGGCCAGCAGCTCGGCCACCGCGCCGGCCTGCTGCCGCCGCCGCTCCCGCGCGTAGGCGAACCCCGTCGCCACCAGCGCCATCGGGAGCTCGTCGATGACGTTGCAGCGCAAGGGCGTTGACACGCCATCGCGGGTCACCACGGCCCCGTGGCCGCGCGCGGCGGAGAACACCTCTCCGGTCGCCGCGTTGGCAACCGCCCCGGCCACGGACACGCCGTCGATCTGCACCCCGACCGACACCGCATAGGCGCCCAGCCCGTACATGAAGTTCACCGTGCCGTCGATGGGGTCGAGCACCCACACCGGCACGCCCGCGGGCGCCCGCGCCGCGCCGCCCTCCTCCTCGCCCAGGATCGCGTCGTCCGGCCGCAGGGCCGCCAGTCGCTCACGCAGCAGCCGCTCGGTCTCGGTGTCGACCACGGTCACCGGATCGGTCGGGCTGCTCTTGGTGCGCACCGCGCCGTCGTCCTGCTGCGGGCCGGCGAAAACCTCGCCGCGCCGCCGGCGGACGAACGCGGCGGCCTCGGTGGCCAACTGCTCGGCGAGCGCGCGCAGTGCGGCAGGTGCGGTGCCACTTTCGGGTTCGCGTGCTGTCATGACACCTATCGCAGCACACGCGGTTAGGGTGTGGGTCGCGCCCTCTTGCCCACCCCCTCCAAGGAGTGCAGATGACCGAGACGCCCACCGCCGCGACCGACGCCTCACAGCATCGAGCGCTGGGGATCGATGTCGGCGGCAGCGGCGTCAAAGGCGGCATCGTCGACCTCGACACCGGCCAGCTGATCGGCGAGCGCTTCCGGCTCCCCACCCCGCAGCCGGCCACGCCCGAAGCCGTGTCGGAAACCGTCGCCGCCGTCGTCCGCGAGTTCGGCTGGACCGGACCGCTGGGCGTCACGTATCCGGGCGTGGTGACCGAGGGCATCGTGCGAACCGCGGCCAACGTCGACAGCAGCTGGATCGGCACCAACGTGCGCGACATGTTCGCCTCGCGGCTGGACGGCCAGGACGTCACGGTGCTCAACGACGCGGACGCCGCGGGACTGGCCGAGGAGAAGTTCGGCGCGGGCCGCGAGGTGAACGGGCTGGTCGTGCTGCTGACGTTCGGGACGGGCATCGGCTCGGCGGTGATCTACGACGGGGTTCTGTTGCCCAACACCGAGTTCGGGCACATCGAGGTCGGCGGCAAGGAAGCCGAGCACCGGGCCGCGTCGTCGGTCAAGGAACGCAAGGACTGGTCCTACGAGCGCTGGACCGAGGAGGTCACCAAGGTGCTGGTGGCGGTCGAGAACGCCATCTGGCCGGACCTGTTCATCGTCGGCGGCGGCATCAGCAAGAAAGCCGACAAGTGGGTGCCGCTGCTGAAGAACCGCACTCCCGTGGTCGCCGCGACGCTGCAGAATTCGGCCGGCATCGTCGGTGCCGCGATGGCCGCCGACGGCGCCTTGCACCGCCATTAGCGACCCCTCAACGCTCCGAGACCGGCGCTGATACGGCTTCTGGCCACTATGTCGTTACAATGGTCAACGGCGGCCGCCTGAACGGATAGCGGTGAACATCCGATCGAAGATCGACGCCAATATTCGACAGCCGACGCTTTTCGGTGGCGCACGCCCACGCCACCGATGTACGAAAGACCGAAAGGGTGGCCGTGGTAGCGACCAAAGCCAGCGAGACAGCCGACGAGCCGGTGAAGCGCACCACCAAAGCCCCCGCGAAGAAGGCCGCCGCCAAGGCGCCCGCCAAGCGCGCTGCTAAGGCACCCGCGAAGAAGGCCGCCGCCAAGGCGCCCGCCAAGCGCGCGGCGAAGGCCGCGACCAAGCCTGAAGACGGGGGCGTCGCCGACGACGTGACCGACGTCGACGACCTCGCCGTCGAACCCGACGAGATCGACGTCGACGACGCCGACCTGGAACTCGACGACGACCTCGAGGCCGACGACGTCGCCGACGATGACGACGAGGACGACGCCGAAGAAGGCGAGTCCGAGGGCGAAGCCAACACCGAAGGCGCCAAGGCCGCGCCGAAGGCCGCCGACGGCGACGACGCCGACGACACCGCCGAGCCGTCCGAGAAGGACAAGGCCTCCGGCGACTTCGTCTGGGACGAGGAAGAGTCCGAGGCGCTGCGGCAGGCCCGTAAGGACGCCGAACTCACCGCTTCCGCCGACTCGGTGCGTGCCTACCTCAAGCAGATCGGCAAGGTCGCGCTGCTCAACGCCGAGGAGGAGGTCGAACTCGCCAAGCGCATCGAGGCCGGCCTCTATGCCACGCAGCTGATGTCCGAGCTGATGGAGAAGGGCGAGAAGCTGCCCGCCGCGCAGCGTCGCGACATGCAGTGGATCTGCCGCGACGGCGACCGCGCCAAGAACCACCTGCTGGAAGCCAACCTGCGCCTCGTGGTGTCGCTGGCCAAGCGCTACACCGGCCGCGGCATGGCGTTCCTGGACCTCATCCAGGAAGGCAACCTGGGCCTGATCCGCGCGGTCGAGAAGTTCGACTACACCAAGGGCTACAAGTTCTCGACGTACGCCACCTGGTGGATCCGTCAGGCCATCACCCGCGCCATGGCCGACCAGGCCCGCACCATCCGTATCCCGGTGCACATGGTCGAGGTCATCAACAAGCTCGGCCGCATCCAGCGTGAGCTGCTGCAGGACCTGGGTCGCGAACCCACGCCCGAAGAGCTGGCCAAGGAAATGGACATCACGCCGGAGAAGGTGCTCGAGATCCAGCAGTACGCGCGTGAGCCCATCTCGCTGGACCAGACCATCGGCGACGAGGGCGACAGCCAGCTCGGTGACTTCATCGAGGACAGCGAAGCCGTCGTGGCCGTGGACGCCGTGTCGTTCACGCTGCTGCAGGATCAGCTGCAGTCGGTGCTGGAGACCCTGTCCGAGCGCGAGGCCGGGGTCGTCCGGCTGCGCTTCGGCCTCACCGACGGCCAGCCGCGCACGCTGGACGAGATCGGCCAGGTCTACGGCGTCACCCGTGAGCGCATCCGCCAGATCGAGTCCAAGACCATGAGCAAGCTGCGGCACCCGTCGCGCTCGCAGGTCCTGCGCGACTACCTGGACTAGTCCCCCGGTTCAACGAAAACTGCCCCGAAACTCCGGTTTCGGGGCAGTTTTCGTTTGTCCGGCGAGTCAGCAGGGGACGCAGCGGTATCCGTTCCAGATCCAGCCCGCACCGCAGCCGTGGTCGCCGGTTTCACCGCGACAGTTCATCGGTTGCGCGACGACCGTCGGCTGTGGACTGAACGTCGTGGTGTCGGTGGAGCTTTGCGCCGCCTGCGCGACGGACGCGGGGCCGACGGGCGCGACCAGCAGCGCCGCAGCGGCAACAGCCAGGACAGTTTTGGTGTGCATGAAAGCCTCCGGCGTCGGGGTCGAATTGGATACGAACCGTCAAATTTTACGCTTGCGTCAGATTGCTGACCAGAGGTCAGGCTCCCCCACTGCCCGAAAACCTGAGGCGGGGAAAACCCTGCATATGAAAGGCTTTCGCGCATGCCAACCTCGGAGCATCCACTAGGCCAAGCGATGCTGGACGTCTCGTCCGAGTGCTTCGCGGCGATGGCTGACGTCCTCACCGCGCTCGGTGACGACCTCGCCAATCGCCGGCCCGACCTGCCCGGCGCGAACAGCTGCTATGCCATCGTCAACCACTGCATCGGGGTGGTCGACTACTGGGCGGGCTCTTTCATTGCCGGACAACGGATCCCGCGGGACCGCGACAGCGAGTTCACCGCCACCGGACGGGTCGACGAGCTGCTGACACGGCTGACGGCCCTGCAGCAGCGCTTCCCCGGCTGGGTCGAGGTGGCCGTCACCGAGGGCATCCGGGACCGCGAGCTGGCCGATGGGGTGCGCGGCGGCACCACGCGTGCCGCGGTGCTGGCCACCGCCAGCCCGGAGTGGACGCTACTGCACATCCTGCACGACATCGCGCAGCACGTCGGGCACCTGGAAATCACCCGAGACCTGCTGCTCTCCACGCGAACGGAGAGCTGACGCAAGTCGGCCCCCTGCTCCGCGGAGCAGGGGGCCGATCGCTCGACGGTAACCGTCAGTCGGTGCTGCCGGCGCCGGCGCCGGAGCCGGCGGTGGCGTGCGCCGTGGCAGTGTCGGCCTTGGCCGCTGCCTTCTTCTCCTCCGCCGCAGCCTTCTTGGCGTCGGCCTTGGCCTTGGCGGCCGCCTTCTGCTCTGCAGCCTTGGCCTTGGCCGCAGCCTTCTTGGCCTCCGCCGCAGCCTTCTTGGCCTCGGCTTTGGCCTTGGCTGCGTCGGCCTTGGTCTGACCGTCGACCTTGGCCTGATCGGCCTGGCCGTCGTCGGCCTTGGCGTTTGCATCAGCCTTGACGTCGTCGCCCTTGGCGGTATCGGCCTTGGCCTGGTCCGACTTGGGATCGGCAGCCTGCGTGTCACCGACCTTGGCCGGCGAGTCGCCCGCCTGAGCCACGGCCGGAGCCTTGGCCGCAACCGGAGCCGGAGCCGAGAAGGCAGCCGGCGAGACCACTGCGCCCGAAGCCGGGTCGGTGGTCTTGGCGCCTGCCGAAGCAGGAGCCGGCGGGTTCAGCTTCTTCTGCAGGTTGTCGATGGCCGTGGTGACCCCACCGATGACCTGGGCGTTGATGGCCCGCGCGAACTTGGTGGTCGAGAACAGCGCGTCGGCCGCAACGTGGTTGATCGCGGTCAGAATCTTGCCCACGTCACCGGTCTGGAACGCCGTGGCGACGTCCTGCACCACACCGCCGAGCTGACGGCTCAGCGTGCGGACCTGGGTCAGCACCTGCTCGATCGGGCCCTTCTGCATGCCGGCGATCTCGACGCCGTTCCAGTTCACCAGGTTCCAGCCGTCCTCGGGGTTGCCCTCGACGACGACGTAGTTGGTGTTGGACAACGGGTGCTGCGTGAACAGCATGATCTTCTGCTCGACGCTCAGATTCTTGGCATTCATCATCGTCCAGATCATGATGGTGCCGCCGTGCGAGAACACCGCTGCGTTGCGGTCGCCGTTGTCGTAGATCGTCTGCAACGCACCGTTGACCCGGTCCTCGAACTGATGGCCGTTGAGGCCCGTCGTGCTCCCCGGTGCGCTCGGGATGAACGCGTCCAGGTTCGGGGTGATCGGGTTGAAGCTGACGTTCGGCGGCGGGGTCACCGACAGACCCGCCCACGCCAGCGGCGCCGTCAGGTAGCCGAACAGCGCCGCCCGTTCCGGCGTGCCCTCGTACATGCCGGCTTCGATCTCCTGGATGCCCGGCAACACCGTGATCGGCAGGCCCAGGTACTGCGACATGGGTACAGCCGTCTGCTGCGTCCGGACCATCGTCGAGGCGTAGATGGCGTCGAAGTTCCGGTCGCCGAGCTTGGCCGCGATGTCCTTGGCCTGCTGCTGGCCGAGGTCGGTCAGCGTCGGCCCCGGCGTCGATGTGTCACCGAGCCCCGACAGGTTGCCGTATGACTGACCGTGCCGGATGAACGTGATCGTCATGTTCTCGGCCGCCCATGCCGGCAGCGCTGACATGACCAGAAGTGCGCCCGCCGTCAGTGCGACGCCGAGTCCCTTCAGCCCACGCGCGCGACGACGATGTCCCGCGCCTGAATTTGTGTGGTTAATGGTGTCCTCACTGTCTCGGGGGATATTTACCCGCGCGACAGTGCCAGTCCTGTAATGGTGATACAGGCCACAATCCCGGCCAGTGGACAGGTTTCGTCACAATTGACGAAACCTCGACGACGCAAATCGGCCCCCTTCCCGTAGGAGAAGGGGGCCGATCTGTTGTTACCCGACAGCGAACCGTCAGTCGGTGCTTCCAGCGCCCGCGCCGGCCGTGGCCTTCGCAGACTCTGCCTTGGCCTTCGCTTCGGCCTTCTTGGCCTCGGCGGCAGCCTTCTTGGCGTCAGCCTTGGCCTTGGCCTCGGCCTTCTTGGCCTCAGCGGCAGCCTTCTTCTCCTCGGCCTTGGCCTTGGCAGCGGCCTTCTTGGCCTCGGCCGCAGCCTTCTTGGCATCAGCCTTGGCCTTGGCGTCGTCGGCCTTGGTCTGGCCCTCGGCCTTGGCCGCGTCGGCATCGGACTTGGCCTCGTCAGCCTTGGCCTGCCCCTCGGCCTTGGCCGCGTCGGCATCGGACTTGGCCTCGTCAGCCTTGGCCTGGCCGTCAACCTTGTTGTCCGACGCCGGAGCGTCGGCAACCTTGGCCGGCGAGTCGCCTGCCTGCGCCGCGGCCGGAGCCTTGGCGGCAACCGGAGCCGAGAACGCCGCCGGCGAGACCGCAGCACCCGAGGCCGGGCCGGTGGTCTGCGTGCCCGCAGCCGGAGCCGGCGGAGCCAGCTTCTTCTGCAGGTTTTCGATGGCCGTGGTGACCCCGCCAATGACCTGGGCGTTGATGGCCCGCACGAACTTGGCCGTCGAGAACAGCGCGTCAGCGGCACCGTGGTTGATCGCGGTCAGGATCTTGCCCACGTCACCGGTCTGGAATGCCGTGGCAACGTCCTGCACCACCGAGTTGAGCTGACGAGACAGCGTGCGGACCTGGGTCAGCACGTTCTCGATCGGGCCCTTCTGCATGCCGGCGATCTTGACGCCGTTCCACTCGACCAGGTTCCAGCCGTCCTCGGGGTTGCCCTCGACGACGACAACGCCCGTGTTACCCAGCGGATGCTGGGTGAACAGCATGATCTTCTGCTCGGCGCTCAGGTTCTTGGCGTTCATCATCGTCCAGATCATGATGGTGCCGCCGTGCGAGAACACCGCTGCGTTGCGGTCGCCGTTGTCGTAGATCTTCTGCAACGCGCCGTTGACCCGGTCCTCGAACTGGTGACCGTTCAGACCGGTGGTCGGATCGGCCGCGGACGGGATGAACGCGTCCAGGTTCGGGTTGGTCGGGTTGAAGGCGATGTTCGGCGGTGGCGTCACGGTGATGCCCGCCCAGGCCAGCGGAGCAGTCAGGTAGCCGAAGATGCCTGCGCGCTCCGGGGTGCCTTCGTACTTGCCGGCTTCGATCTCCTGCAGACCTGGCAACACCTGGATCGGCAGACCCAGGTACTGCGACAACGGCGTCGCCGTCTGCTGCGTCCGAACCATCGTGGACGCGTAGATGGCGTCGAAGTTCCGGTCGCCGAGCTTGGCCGCGATGTCCTTGGCCTGCTGCTGGCCGTCCGGCGTCAGCACCGGGCCCGGCACCTGCGTGTCGATGTTGCCCGACGTGTTGCCGTACGACTGACCGTGCCGGATGAACGTGATGGTCATGTTCTCGGCCGCCCATGCCGGCAGTGCCGACATGACCAGAAGGGCACTCGCCGTCAGTGCGACGCCGATTCCCTTCAGTCCTCTTGCGCGACGGCGCTTGCCCGTCGCGTCTTCAGAATTCGTGTGGTTGATCATGTCCTCACCGTGTCGGGGATATTTACGCGCGCGATCGTGTCAATCCCCGACCGTGATTCGGGCCACATTCCCGATGAGTGGACAGATTTCTCATACTGTCGTTCATTTTCCGTTAACCAAGGGCATCGACTCCGAAATTTGCCGGAAGAACTGCAAAAACCCCCTCGGCGTCCGGCCGGTAGGGCACGGTGCGGGTCACCGCGCCGACGGGCAGTGCGCCGTACAAATGAGGGAAGAGCATCGAGGCCGGGTCCGTCGGCACCCCGGGTTCCCAGCGAACCGGTGAGCCCAGCAAATCCGGATCGCAGACCAGCAGGAGCAGGTCGGACTGCCCGCGGTAGAGCCGATTGGCCGGCAGGTGCACCTGTTCGGGAGCCGACAGGTGCACGAACCCGACCTCGTCGAGTGAGGGTGGTCTGAGCTCACCATCGAACTGAGCACGCGCCCAATCCGTTTCACTACATAGATGGACCAGGACTGCGGGCGCGGCGATCATGCGGTCAGCCTGCCGCGCCCGCAACTCCAGCGATAGGTGAGACACGACACACCCGTGAACACCCGGGGAACAACGCTGGAATCCAAATCGTCTGAGAGAGTAGAGATGTGTAACCGGCAAAGCGCCCAGGCGGCGACGAGCAGAAGGAGGAGCCATGAACGCAACTCTGACCGGCCCGACACTGACACGGGCCGACCGCTGTGACCGGTGCGGTGCTGCCGCCCGCGTTCGCGCAACCCTGCCTTCCGGCATGGAGCTCCTGTTCTGCCAGCATCACGCCAACGAACACGAATCCAAGTTGGTCGAACTGGCCGCCGTGTTGGTGGTCAGCACCGAGGACTGAGTGACCCGCCGGTCACCTCAAATACGGTCCTGATGGGGTCTCTTCGGTAATGCTGGTCTGGTCATGAACGACCAGACTTCTCCGATCAAGCCGACACGTCATCACGTGTTACGGGTAGTCCGTCGCGCACTGGCGAAAAGCTGGGACGACTCGATCTTCTCGGAGTCGGCGCAGGCGGCGTTCTGGTCGGCGTTGTCACTTCCGCCACTACTGCTCGGGATGTTGGGCAGCTTGGCGTACGTGGCACCGTTGTTCGGTCCCGAGACCCTTCCGATGATCCAGGAGCAGCTGATCGGGACGGCGAAGAACTTCTTCTCGCCGAACGTGATCAACGAGATCATCCAGCCGACCGTGCGCGATATCGCGGTCGGCGCCCGCGGCGAGGTGGTGTCCCTCGGGTTCGTCATCTCGCTGTGGGCGGGCTCATCGGCGATCTCGGCCTTCGTGGACGCGGTCGTCGAGGCACACGACCAGACACCGCTGCGCCATCCGGTGCGGCAGCGGTTCTACGCCCTCGGGCTGTACCTGGTGATGCTGCTGTTCGTGATCGCGACTGCTCCGGTGGCCGCCATCGGACCGATGAAGATCGCCCAGCACATCCCCCAGACCTGGTCCAACGCGATGAAGTACGGGTACTGGCCGGTGCTGCTGCTGGGCATCGTGTTGGCCGTGACGGTGCTCTACCGGGTGTCGCTGCCCAAGCCGCTGCCGACCCACCGGTTGCTGTTCGGCGCCGTCCTGGCCACGGTGGTCTTCGTGGTGGCGACGGTGGGACTGCGGTTCTACCTCACCTGGATCACCGAGACCGGCTACACGTACGGCGCCCTGGCGACGCCGATCGCGTTCCTGCTGTTCGCATTCGCGCTGGGCTTCGCGATCATGCTCGGCGCTGAACTCAACGCCGCGATCCAGGAGGAATGGCCGGCGCCGGACACCCATGCCCGACGCCTGCGCGAATGGCTCGAAGAAAAGGCCGAGACCCTCACGGGCGATCAGCCCGCCGAGCCGGCAGAGCCGCCGGCCTGACCGGCTGGACTACTTCTTCATCTGTTCGTAGATGCGCTTGCAATCGGGGCACACCGGCGAACCGGGCTTGGGTGACTTCGTCACCGGAAAGACCTCGCCGCACAGGGCGACGACATGAGTGCCCATGACAGCGCTCTCGGCGATCTTGTCCTTCTTGACGTAGTGGAAATGCTTAGGTCGGTCGTCGTCCGTACCGTCGTCGACCTGTTCATCGGAATCGGTGCGTTCGAGGGTGTCGGTCTGCATGCACTCATTGTGCACTCCACCCGAACCGGTCGCGGCGGCACTGAGTCAGATGTGGGACAGTAGAAGGATGAAACACGGCCAAGAGCTGAGTTTCGACGACGACGGTCGGCCGGTCCTCATCACTCGCGCAGCACCCGCCTACGAAGAGCAGCACCGCGCCCGCGTCCGCCGCTACCTGACCATCATGTCGTTCCGCGTGCCGGCGCTGTTGCTGGCAGCCCTCGCCTACAGCATCTGGCACAACGGCCTGATCTCGCTGGCGATCCTCATCGCATCCATTCCCCTGCCGTGGATCGCGGTACTCATCGCCAATGACCGCCCGCCGCGCTCCGCGCAGGAACCGCGCCGCTACGACGCGGTCCGCCGTGCGCCCATGTTCCCGACCGCCGAGCGGCCGGCGATCGAGGACCGGCACCCGGTCATCGACGGCGATATCGAGTCTTGACCTCTACCTGAGTTTCCTTCTTTCTCCTTTCTAAGGACATTCTCAGGTCGACCCGGGAAAACCGCTGGTCAGAGGCCATGAGTCGAGAGCGCCTCGGGAACTTCTCCTGCCGCTGCGGCGTTGAAGCAAGTGACAGTTCGAGCTGAGCACGAGCAGGAGGCCGCAAATGGCAAAAGCCACCACAAGCCGTATCGATTCCGATCTTGACGCCCAGAGTCCCGCCGCGGACCTGGTGCGCGTGTACCTGAACGGCATCGGTAAGACCGCTCTGCTCAACGCCGAGGACGAGGTGGAACTGGCCAAGCGCATCGAGGCCGGTCTGTACGCGGCTCACCTGCTGGAGACCAAGAAGCGACTCGGTGACAACCGCAAGCGTGACCTGGCCGCCATCGTCCGCGACGGCGAGGCCGCACGCCGGCATCTGCTCGAAGCCAACCTGCGCCTCGTGGTGTCGCTGGCCAAGCGCTACACCGGCCGCGGCATGCCGCTGCTGGACCTGATCCAGGAAGGCAACCTCGGCCTCATCCGCGCGATGGAGAAGTTCGACTACGCCAAGGGCTTCAAGTTCTCGACGTACGCCACCTGGTGGATTCGTCAGGCGATCACCCGCGGCATGGCCGACCAGAGCCGCACCATCCGGCTCCCCGTCCACCTGGTGGAGCAGGTCAACAAGCTCGCCCGCATCAAGCGCGAGATGCACCAGAGCCTGGGACGTGAGGCCACCGACGAAGAGCTCGCCGAAGAGTCGGGCATCCCGGTCGAGAAGATCAACGACCTGCTCGAGCACAGCCGCGACCCGGTGAGCCTGGACATGCCGGTCGGCACCGACGAGGAAGCCCCGCTCGGCGACTTCATCGAGGACTCCGAAGCGCTCTCCGCCGAGAACGCCGTCATCTCGGAGCTGCTGCACACCGACATCCGGCACGTGCTCGCCACCCTGGACGAGCGCGAGCAGCAGGTGATCCGCCTGCGGTTCGGCCTCGACGACGGTCAGCCCCGCACCCTGGACCAGATCGGCAAGCTGTTCGGCCTGTCCCGCGAGCGGGTCCGCCAGATCGAGCGCGAGGTCATGTCGAAGCTCCGCAACGGCGAGCGTGCCGAGCGCCTGCGGGCCTACGCGAGCTGATCGCCGCCACCCACAACTGCACACCCTGGTGCCCGCCGGAATACCCGGCGGGCACCGTTTTTTCCGGCCGGTCTGCCCGCCGTCGCCCGCCGGAGGAATCACAGCGTCGATCGGCCGTGGTGGATGCCTGTTGACCCGGCCAAACCGGTAAGCTGGGCACCGGCGGAGGCCTGGAGGAATTTGGCATGAACGATCTGATCGATACGACCGAGATGTACCTGCGGACGATCTACGACCTCGAAGAAGAGGGCGTGGTGCCGCTGCGTGCGCGCATTGCCGAACGACTCGAGCAGAGCGGCCCCACCGTCAGCCAGACGGTGTCGCGCATGGAGCGCGACGGGCTGCTGCACGTCGCCGGTGATCGCCACCTGGAACTGACCGACAAGGGCCGCGCGCTGGCGGTGTCGGTGATGCGCAAGCACCGGCTTGCCGAGCGCCTGCTGGTCGATGTGATCGGCCTGCCGTGGGAGGAAGTCCACGCCGAGGCGTGCCGCTGGGAACACGTGATGAGCGAGGACGTCGAACGCCGACTGGTCCAGGTGCTCGACAACCCGACCACGTCCCCGTTCGGTAACCCGATCCCCGGCCTCGCCGAACTCGGCGTCAGCTCGGCCGGCGACACCGACGTCAGCCTCGTCCGGCTCACCGAGCTGCCCACCGGATTCCCGGTCGCGGTCCGGGTGCGCCAGCTGACCGAACACGTCCAGGGCGACACCGAGCTGATCGCCCGGCTCAAGGACGCCGGCGTCGTGCCGAACGCGCGTGTCACGGTGCAGGCCACCGACCAGGGCAGCGTCCTGATCGTCATCCCCGGCCACGAACAGGTCGAGTTGCCGCATCACATGGCGCACGCCGTCCGCGTCGAGAAGGTCTGACCGGGGCCCACGAGGCTCACGCCGACCTGCCGAAGATGCGGCGTGGCGGCATCTGCACGCCGAGACGCTCGGCCAGCTTGTAGCCCGTCAGCGCCAACTCGCGAATCCGGTCCGGCCTCATGCCGGATTGCAGCGCGGCATCGAGCATGCCCGCCATCCGGTGCCCGCTGTCGACGTCCAGCGCGGCCTGCAATGCCACCCCGGCGAGCGGTCCGTCGCCACGGGCATACGCGCTGAACGCGAGCAACACCAACGCCTCCACCCGCCACGGCGCGGGCAGGGTGCGGGTCAGCGAGGCCCACACCGACTCGGCCGCGGCCGCGCGCTCACCGAGCGCCAAGGCGTACAGCGTGTCCCGCACCCGCGAATCCGTCACCGCACACGCCAGGCGCACCGCGTCGTCGTCGGGTAAGGGCGAGCCGTCCGGGGACCCGGTCGCACACGCCACCGCGTGCTCGACGTCGGCGCGCGCCTCGGCGTCGGGGCGGCCACGGTAATCCACTGCGGCAGCACGCTTTTCGATCGCCGGCCGCAACGCTTCGGCACGCCGGGCGTCGGTGACGGCGACGACCTCGACGAGGTCCGCGCGCCGGGCGTAGAGACGCCGGCCGTCGAGCACCGCGGCCATGGTGACGGGCGACGATTCGGGGTCCTCGACAACGCCGGCGTTCCCGCAGCCGTCGGCGCACTGCCACCGGCCACCAGCCGCCACCCGGTCGACGACGTGCACCGCGAACAGCTCGATGCCGTGGTCGGCCAGCGCCTCCTCGAGTTCGTCGCTGACGTCGCGGTACATGTCCGCGCACATCGGGCAGTCGACGCCGTGTTCGTCGACGATCACCCCGATGGCCGCGTCCGCATCCGCCGCGGCGGCCATGTCCGCGAGATGGCCGAGGGCGTCGGGCAAGGCCTCGAAGAATCCTTCCGAGAGGTCCACGCGCAGGACCGCGCCCATCTCGCCGCCGATGATGGTGACGAGGACCAGTGACTTCTCCGGCGCGAACCCCAGGACCGCGGGGACTGCCGCGATCAGAGCGCCGGGCCGGTTCAGTTGGAAATCGAATGAGCTGAAAGTTGTCATGGCCTGAAGGTGGCAGCACGGTCCGTCAGGAATCGGCGGCCGACGCGGTGGGCGGGCGGGTCTGTGGATGAACTCGGATCTGTGGATAACGGGCCCCACTCGAGGTGTTTCCGCAAAGTTCGCCGGTGATCGGGCTGCATGATCACCCGCGCCGTGCCAACCTGGCTGTCATGGGTTCCACGCAGGAGTTCGACCTCGTCGTCATCGGATCCGGCCCCGGTGGGCAGAAGGCCGCGATCGCCGCCGCCAAGCTGGGAAAATCCGTCGCGGTCATCGAGCGTGGACGCATGCTCGGCGGCGTCTGCGTGAACACCGGGACCATCCCGTCCAAGACGTTGCGTGAGGCGGTCGTCTACCTCACGGGGATGAGCCAGCGCGAACTGTACGGCTCCAGTTACCGGGTGAAGGAACGGATCACCCCTGCCGATCTGCTGCGCCGCACCACGCACGTCATCGGCCGGGAACAGGACGTGGTCCGTAACCAGCTCCTGCGCAACGGGGTCGAGCTGTTCGAAGGGCACGGCCGCTTCCTCGACCCGCACACCCTGGTCATCGAGGACCCCACCCGCGACGAGAACGTCAACATCCGCGCGCGGTATGTCGTCATCGCCACCGGTACCAAGCCCGTGCGGCCGGCCGGGGTGAAGTTCGACGAAGAACGTGTCCTGGACTCCGACGGGATCCTGGACCTCAAGAGTCTGCCGCAGTCGATGGTGGTGGTCGGCGCGGGCGTCATCGGTATCGAGTACGCGTCCATGTTCGCCGCACTCGGCACCAAGGTGACCGTGATCGAGAAGCGCCCGACGATGCTGGACTTCTGCGATTCCGAGATCATCGAGTCCCTCAAATTCCACCTGCGCGACCTCGCGGTGACGTTCCGCTTCGGCGAAGAGGTGACCGCGGTGGACGTGGGTCCCGCCGGAACCTTGACCACGCTCGCCAGCGGCAAGCAGATCCCCGCCGAGACGGTGATGTACTCGGCCGGCCGGCAGGGGCAGACCGAGCACCTCGACGTCGCCCAGGCCGGCCTCGAGATCGACAGTCGCGGAAGGATTTTCGTCGACGACAACTACCAGACCAAGGTCGACCACATCTACGCCGTCGGCGACGTCATCGGCTTCCCGGCACTGGCCGCGACCTCGATGGACCAGGGCCGGCTGGCGGCGTACCACGCCTTCGGCGAGCCCTGTAAGGGCATGACCGACCTGCAGCCGATCGGCATCTACTCGATTCCCGAGGTGTCGTACGTCGGCGCCACCGAAGTCGATCTCACCGACAGCGCGGTTCCGTACGAGGTCGGGGTGTCGCGCTACCGGGAACTGGCCCGCGGACAGATCGCCGGCGACTCATACGGGATGCTCAAACTCCTGGTGTCCACCGAGGACCTCACGCTGCTCGGCGTGCACATCTTCGGCTCCAACGCCACCGAACTCGTCCACATCGGCCAGGCTGTGATGGGCTGCGGCGGGACCGTCGAGTACCTGGTCGACGCCGTCTTCAACTACCCGACCTTCTCCGAGGCCTACAAGGTCGCCGCGCTCGACGTGATGAACAAGCTGCGGGCGCTGAACCAGTTCAAGGTCTAGCTGCTGCAGCCGTCGTCGGGGGCGCCCGTTGCACGGTCGGCGGGTCCGCCCTCCTGGGCCCGCTGATAGAGCACCTGGATCTGCACATCGAAGGGCGACGAGTACGACAGGTCGTTGCCGCTGCAGCCACCGCCCTGCAAGCCGCCGACCACTCCCCTGACCTCGGCCGCAGACACCCACGGCGAGCCGCTGGTGCCGTCCACCAATCCCGGGCAGCGCAGCGCCGGGAACCCGCGGTCGGGGCGTGACGTCGGCCCGCTACAGCTGACCTGGCCCCCGCCGTCGCCCAGCGGGTATCCCGTCACCGTGATCGGAACATCCGGGCCCGGCGCGGTGCCGAGCACGAAGCCGCCGCCGGCGCGATGTTCCAGCGTCTCGGTCGTGGCCGCGCCGCCGTGGCTCACCCGGGCGATCGCGAAGTCGGCGGCCGGGTCCTGGCCATGCACCCAGCGCGGATCCAGGTAGACCGCGTCGATGTGCCAGAAGTCGCCGGGGACACCGCCGCGGTAACCGGGCGCGAATGTCGCGTCGAACGACGCATCCAGGCAGTGTGCGGCCGTGATGATCAGATTCCCGGCCAGCGAATCGAGCACCGCGCCACTGCAGGTGTGCACCGAATCGCTGCCCAGGAACACCGCTCCGACGCGCGGATCGGGACGGGGCCCCGGGACCGCTGCCGCACCCGCGGCGAACGTGCCGGCGTCGCCACCACGGGGATCGGCCTTGATCGTGGGCGGGCTGCACGCAGTGGCCAGCAGCGCGACGCACGCGCTCACGGCCAATCGGGTGCCCAGCATCTGTCCGATCTTGCCCGATACCAACTGCACGAGCAGCACCTGGTGCACCATGCGTACTGCGGCCCGACACCGGGAACAACACAAGAATGCGCGACACTTGTAAGAGACACATCCGGCGAGGTGTGGCACGCAGGACGGCAAGGAGTGTGAAGGTGAGCGAGCACGACGGGAACGCGCCCGACGCGAGCGGCCAGCGGCCCGACGACAGCCGGGGCCAGCAGTATCAGCCCGAGCAGAGCGGCATGTACGAGCTGGAGTTCCCCGCGCCCCAGCTGTCGGCCGCCGACGGCCGCGGACCGGTGATGGTGCACGCCCTCGAAGGCTTCTCCGATGCCGGCCACGCCATCCGCCTGGCCGCCGAGCACCTGAAAAACACGCTGGACACCGAACTGGTCGCGTCGTTCGCCATCGACGAACTGCTCGATTACCGGTCGCGCCGGCCGCTGATGACGTTCACGACCGATCACTTCACCAAGTACGACGATCCCGAGCTGAACCTGTACGCGCTGCACGACACCGCCGGGACGCCGTTCTTGCTGCTGGCCGGCATGGAGCCGGACCTGCGCTGGGAACGTTTCATCACCGCGGTGCGGCTGCTCTCCGAGCGGCTCGGGGTCCGGCAGGTCATCGGGCTGGGTGCCATCCCGATGGCGGTCCCGCACACCCGCCCCGTCACCATGACCGCACACGCCGGCAACAAGGAACTGATCGCCGATCACACGCCGTGGGTGGGCGAGGTGCAGGTTCCGGCCAGTGTGTCGAACCTGTTGGAGTACAGGCTGATTCAGCACGGCCACGAAGCCCTGGGCTTCACCGTGCACGTGCCGCACTACCTGGCGCAGACCGCGTATCCGCCCGCCGCGGAGGCGTTGCTGGGTGAGGTCTCCCGGATCGCGTCGCTGCAGATTCCGCTGCACGAGCTGTCCGAGGCGGGCGCCGAGGTGTACACCAAGATCAGCGAGCAGGTGGAGGCCAGCGCCGAAGTCGCTCAAGTGGTCAGTGCACTGGAACAACAGTACGATTCGTTCGTCGCTGCTCAGGAAAATCGGTCGTTGCTGGCACGTGACGAGGAACTACCCAGCGGCGACGAGCTCGGCGCACAGTTCGAGCAGTTCCTCGCCGAACAGTCCGGCGATGGGTTCTCCGATCCCCAGGCCGGCGACGACGGCACTGTCGGCGACTGACCACGCGGTCGGCTTGGCCGACACGATGGGAAGGAGCTGGGACGATGTCCGACGGGAAGCCCAACCTGCACTCGGTGCGTGACGTGACGCCGCGGCTGGAGTACCGCACCATCCACGGCTACCGGCGAGCCTTCCGGATAGCAGGTTCCGGGCCGGCGATCCTGCTGATCCACGGCATCGGCGACAACTCCACCACGTGGGAAACCGTGCAGACGCGCCTCGCCCAGCGATTCACCGTCATCGCTCCGGACCTGCTCGGCCACGGCCAGTCCGACAAGCCGCGCGCCGACTACTCGGTGGCGGCGTACGCCAACGGCATGCGGGACCTGCTCAGCGTGCTGGACATCGAACGCGTGACGGTCGTCGGCCATTCGCTGGGCGGCGGCGTGGCCATGCAGTTCGCCTACCAGTTCCCGCAATTGGTCGAGCGCCTGGTACTGGTCGGCGCCGGTGGCGTCACCCGCGACGTGAACATCGCGCTGCGGCTCGCGGCGCTGCCGTTGGGCACCGAAGCGCTGGCACTGTTGCGAATCCCGTTGGTACTCCCGGCGCTTCAGTTCGCCGGGCGTCTCGGTGGCGCGCTCCTCGGTTCGACCGGTCTGGGACACGACCTGCCGAACATGCTGCGGATCCTCAACGACCTGCCCGAACCCAAGGCCTCATCCGCCTTCGCCCGGACCCTGCGCGCAGTCGTCGACTGGCGCGGCCAGGTGGTCACGATGCTGGACCGATGTTATTTGACCGAAGCCATTCCGGTGCAATTGGTTTGGGGCACCCAGGATGCCGTCATCCCGGCCGCCCATGGCGAACTGGCACACGCCGCGATGCCGGGTTCCCGGCTCGAGTTCTTCGACAACTCAGGACATTTTCCATTTCACGACGACCCCGATCGGTTCGTGAAACTCATCGAGGAGTTCATCGACACGACCGCGCCGTCGGTCTACGACCGTGACGCCCTGCGCGGCCTTCTTCAGGCCGGCGTCACAACAAAGACGATGGACGCCTCGGTCGATATGAAAGCCGCGGTGTTCGACGCGATGGAGACCGACGAGCGCAGCGCGACCTAGTGGCCGTCGGCCGACGACGTGACGCCGCGGTGCGCGCGCAGCGCCTCGATTTCCCGTTCGAAGTCCTCAGCGGACGAGAATGAGCGGTACACCGAGGCGAACCGCAGATAGGCGACCTCATCGAGGTCACGCAGCGGACCGAGGATCGCCAACCCGACCTCATGGCTGGGCACTTCGGGAGATCCGGTGGCCCGCACCGCATCTTCGACCTTCTGTGCCAACAGGTTCAGGGCATCGTCGTCGACCTGCCGCCCCTGGCAGGCGCGCCGTACACCCTTGATCACCTTGTCCCGGCTGAACGGTTCTGTGACGCCGCTACGTTTGACCACCGCAACGACTGCGGTCTCCACCGTGGTGAACCGGCGGCCGCACTCCGGGCATGACCGGCGACGCCGAATCGCCTGCCCTTCATCAGCTTCTCGTGAATCGACCACACGCGAGTTCGGATGCCGGCAGAACGGACAGTGCATCACCGCTCCTTCGCCGCACCGACAATCGACCGTTTCGAACGGTCTCGAGCCTACCCGTGCCGCTCGGACGCGGCCGGGCGCCGTGCCGATCGAGGTGCGCACGGGCCGTCCTCAGCCGACCGGCGCGATCAGCGTCTGCCCGGCATTCAGGGCCACCGACGGCAGCTTGTTCAGTTCCTTGATGCGGTCGACGACGGCGCTGACCGGCGCATCGGGCGCCACCCGCCGGGCGACCTGCTGGATCGACTCCCCGGTCTGCACCCGGACCACCGCGAGCTGCGCGGGCACCGATGCTGCCGAAGACGTCGGCTGGACAGCTTCACCGAACTGCGCGACCAGACCCAGCCACACCGTGATCCCGGCCGCGACGAGGGCCAGCAGCACCGTGGTCAACGGCGTGATCGGGTTGCTGCGGTGCGAGGCGCGGGAGGTCAGGACACCGGTGCCCCGGTGGCGGAAGGCCGCGCCCGCGGGACGGGAGCCGGCAGGCCGCAGCCGGGCCTGGCGGTGCCGATTCACATCTGAACGCCGAGGCACGGTGCGGACGACGACGTCGGTCGGGTATTCACGGGTGATGACGGTCATGTCGGTTCCTCTCAGGAGTTCGTACATAGGTTCGATCGCTCTTGTGTTCGACTATATCGCCCAAATGTTCGAACGGTAGAACATGTGATCGAACTGTTGCGAAGGATACGACCACCCACCGACAAGTTCCGTTCCCCGACTCCGCGACCCCTTTCGCGACGTCACAACCGGATCCACCCCGCGACACGCCGAGCCGCCCGATCTCGAACACATGTTTGATGAATCGTGCGCACTGGGCTAGATTCGTCTCCATGAGCGACAGCACCGACACCACGGACGCCCAGCCAGGCGGACGGTCCAGCAGCCTCACCGAGCGCCAGCGGACCATCCTCGACGTCATCCGCACCTCGGTCACCACGCGCGGTTATCCGCCCAGCATCCGGGAGATCGGCGACGCCGTCGGGCTCACCTCGACCTCGTCGGTGGCCCACCAGCTGCGCACGCTGGAGAAGAAGGGCTATCTGCGCCGCGACCCGAACCGCCCGCGCGCCGTGGACGTGCGCGGCGCGGACGACTCGACCGGCGCCACCATCACCACCGACGTCGCCGGTTCGGATGCACTGCCCGAACCGACCTTCGTCCCGGTGCTCGGCCGGATCGCCGCCGGTGGCCCGATCCTGGCCGAAGAGGCCGTCGAAGACGTCTTCCCGCTCCCCCGCGAACTCGTGGGCGAGGGCTCGCTGTTCCTGCTGAAGGTGGTCGGCGAGTCGATGATCGACGCCGCGATCTGCGACGGCGACTGGGTCGTCGTGCGGCAGCAGAACGTGGCCGACAACGGGGACATCGTCGCGGCGATGATCGACGGTGAGGCCACGGTGAAGACCTTCAAGCGCACGAAGGGCCAGGTGTGGCTGATGCCGCACAACCCGGCGTTCGATCCGATCCCGGGCAACGATGCGGTCGTGCTCGGCAAGGTTGTGACCGTCATCCGCAAGATCTGACGCCCGCCGGACCTACAGATGAGCCCCGCTGCAGTCGCTCGCAGCGGGGCTCAGTCGTGATTCACGTCAGCCGCGGATGAACCCGTTGGTGACCGCGAATTCCTCACTGGCAAACCAGATTTGGACGGGCGCTTCGTCATAGCCGGGAGACCCCGGCACCCAGTACAAACCCGACTCCGTATTGGCCTTGATGCCGTAGCCCTCGGGCGGCTCCGCACCCGTGGCGACGCGGAACGACATCTGCGCGGTCTCGGGCTCCTCGGCCCCCAGCGCGTGGTGCCTGCCGCTCGCGGGACCGGCCACCACGGTCTCCTCGGCCGGCGTCGCGATCGCCGGCGGCTCGTCCACCGGCGCTTCCACGGGCGCTTCGGCAGCCGGTTCCGCCGTATCGGCAACCTGCTCCTCGGGCTCGGGCGCACGTTCGTCAGCGGCCTCGTCACCGGCTTCCCGCTCGTCAGCCGCCCGCTCGCCGGCGTCCCGGGGCCGCAGACCCGCGAAGCCCGCCAACCCGGCCGCCGTCAGGCCCGCTGCCGCACCACCGCGACGCAGGGCCTCGGGAAGCTGCACCGACGTCGTCGGCTCGTCGGCGGACTCGTCGTCTTCCGGCTCCGACTCGGTGGGCTCACTGGGCTCGGCCGCGTCCACCGGTTGGGCCTCGGCTTCGGCCTGTGCCTCGAACTCGTCGTCGGCCGGCTCATCCGCCTCATCCGCGGCAGGCTCGGCCGCGGGCTGTCCGGCCGTGAAATCGGGGTACACCGTCGGCGCGGTGTCGATGACGTCCGGGTTGCTCTGGAACTCGGGTCCCCCGTGCGGGCCGTCGAAATGCTGGTCCTCGGCCGGGTACTCGTCGCCGTACTCGCTGTCGGCGCCGCCGTCCGCATACTGCGGGTCGCCGTACTCCCCGTCGCCGAACTCGTGGTCGTCGTAGTCGTACGCGTCCTGGTCGTCGACGGCGTCCTGGCCGGCACTCCGCCGGCGTCGCAGCAGCGCCGCGATCACGATGCCGACCACCACCAGCAACAGCGGGATGATCGCCAGCAGCCACCACCAGTGGAACTGGTACCACTTGCCGGACTCGTCGGCCTGCGAGGTCACGCCACCCGGCAGATCGACGCTGGGCACCTGCAGGCCGCCCAACTGCGACGCCAGCTCGGCCGGCTCGGTGCTGAACGCCCGGGTGGACTTGTTCCACGAGATCGACCCGCCGCTGAACTTCTGGCTGACGACGTCGCCGTTGACCGTCTGGTCGGCGGTCGGTGCGCCGAGCTTGCCGGTGGCGCCGCCGAGCTTGTCCCACGCCGCGTTCATCGCGCCGCGGACGACGAACGCGCCGTGCTCGGGCGTCCAGAAGATCGCCGGGTTGTCGGCGGCGGCGAAGGTGGCGATCCGGCTCTTCGGCGCAATGCCGCCGTCGGTCTCGTTGCTCGCGGGGAATCCGAGATCGCCCTGCGGTCCGCCGGCTGCGCGGTACTTGGCCAGCACATCGCCGGTGATCGCGTGCGCACCGGTCGCCGGCGAATAGAAGATGGTGCCGCCGGCGAAGTTCTGCGCCACGCCGTCGCCGACCTTGTACTGGGCGCCCTGCTCGTCCCCGAGGGTGCCCTGCGGGCCGCCGGCCGCGCGGCGCGCCGCGGCGATGGCCGTCGTCGCGTCGCCTGGCACGTCCACCCCGGTCAGCTGGCCGGCCAGGTCGGCCGGCGTGGTGGTGAACGTCTTGGTCTTGGCGTTCCAGCTCACCTCACCGCCGGTGAAGGGCTGGGTGACGACGTCACCTTTCCAAGACTCGTCGGCCGTGGGCACACCGAGGGTGCCCGCCGAACCGCCGAGCTTGTCCCAGGCCGCGTTGATGGCACCGCGCACCACCCAGGCGCCGTTGTCGGGCGTCCAGAAGATCACCGGCTTGTCGGCGGCGCTGAACGTGCTGTTCCGGCTGTCGGTGGCCTTGCCGGCACCCTCGTCGATGGTCGGGAAGCCGAGATCGCTGTCCGCGGCGCCGCCCAGCGCCTGATATTTGTCGAGAATCGCGCCGTAGATGAGGTGGGCGCCGGTGCTCTCGCTGAAATAGATCTTGCCGCCCGCGAAGTTCTGCGCAAAGCCCGCGCCGACCTGGTAGACGTCACCGTCCTTGGCGCCCAGCTCACCTGTGTCACCGCCCGCGGCATCCCACGTGTGGGATATCGCCGCGTCGGCGTCGCTTTCCGGTGTCGCGTATGCCGTCGGAGCCATGAGCAATGCCACCGCGACAGAAAGGGCCCAGACACCAGCCCATCCGCCGCGGGTTCGCAGCCCGGTCATCGAATTCCTCCCGCGGTCGGCAAAACTCCGGATACAAATTCCGTCAGACAAACTCTCTTGATTGAGAGATTCTGTCAACTTTGCTTCAGTTCATGCCCATCGTGCGGGATATCGGGCAGTGACGCACCAGTGTGTCGCGGTTCGATATGCAAATAAATTCGCGCGGCAATTAGTTAAACGCCCAATCCGCGGCCGATGATCTCCTTCATGATCTCGGTGGTTCCGCCGTAGATGGTCTGGATCCGCGAGTCCAGGAATGCCCGGGCAATGGGATATTCGCGCATATACCCGTAGCCACCGTGCAGCTGCAGACACCGGTCGACCAGACGGACCTGCGCCTCTGTCGAATACCATTTGGCCATCGCCGCCTGGTCGATTGTCAGCTTTCGATCGAGATGCAGGCGAATGAACTCGTCGACCATGATTCGCACCGCGGTGGCCTCCGTCGCCAGTTCCGCCAACACGAATCGGCTGTTCTGGAAGCTGCCGATCGGCTTGCCGAACGCTTTACGCTCCTTGGCGTATTGCAATGTCGATTCCAGAACGGCCTCCATCGCGGCGGCTGCCATCACGGCGATGGAAATGCGCTCCTGGGGCAGGTTCTGCATCAGATACACGAATCCCATGCCCTCGACCCCGAGCAGGTTCTCGGCCGGAACTCTGACGTCGGTGAACGACAATTCCGCGGTGTCCTGCGCGTCGAGGCCGATCTTGTCGAGATGACGGCCGCGCTCGAAACCCGCCATGCCGCGCTCGACCACGAACAGGCTGAAGCCCTGCGCGCCCTTGTCGAGGTCGGTGCACGCCACCACGATCACGAGGTCGGCATGAATGCCGTTGGTGATGAACGTCTTCGAGCCGTTGAGCACCCAGTGGTCGCCGTCCTTGACCGCACGGGTCTTGATGCCCTGCAGGTCACTGCCGGTGCCCGGTTCGGTCATGGCGATGGCGCAGATCAGTTCACCGCTGCAGAATCCGGGCAGCCAGCGCTGCTTCTGCTCGTCGTTGGCCAACTCCAGCAGGTACGGCGCGATGACGTCGTTCTGCAGCGTGAAGCCCAGGCCGCTGTGCCGTCCCGCCGCGGTCTCCTCGCTGACGATGACGTTGTAGCGGAAGTCCGGGTTCCCGCCACCGCCGTACTCCTCCGGTACGGCCATGCCGAGAAAGCCCTGCTTACCCGCCTCGCGCCAGACCTCGCGGTCGACGATCTTGGCCTTCTCCCATTCCTCGCGGTAGGGCTCGGCGTGCCGGTCGAGGAACGCGCGGTAGGACTCCCGGAACAGCTCGTGCTCGGGTTCGAACAACGTGCGGTCGTACTTGATGACACCCATGCGAGACCTCCGGTACTGGATAAGTTTGCAACAACTTATCCCAACCGGACGGTTGGTTGTGAGCGGGCCCACACCCGGCGCGTCGCCGGGCACGAACTACCGAGACTGGCTACGTCCCGACTGCGAACGGCCGGCCTGCGAACGACCCGACTGCGACTGCGAACGTCCTGCCTGCGAACGGCCAGGAGCCTGCAGACCGCCTGTGCTGCGGCGGCGACGACGCTGCGCCTGTCCCGCCGTCGCGGTCTTGGCCGGACGGTTGCCGCCGCGAGGCGCGGGCGCCTCCTTGGGTGCCGGCGCGCGGTACGGCGCGATCTCGCCGACCAGTGCCTGCACCGGCGCTGAATCGGCGACGACTTCCTGCGGCCGGGCCGTGATGCCGGCCTTGCGCAGCAGCTGCTGGGCGTCCTTGCGCTGCTCGGGCAGCACGACGGTCACGACATCGCCGGCGCTGCCGGCGCGGGCGGTGCGTCCCGAGCGGTGCAGGTAGGCCTTGTGCTCGGCCGGCGGATCGACGTGGACGACGAGCTCGACCTCGTCGACGTGCACGCCGCGCGCGGCGATGTCGGTGGCGACGAGCACGCGCGCCTCGCCCGAGCTGAACGCGGCCAGGTTGCGATCACGCGCCGGCTGCGACAGGTTGCCGTGCAGGTCGACCGACGGCACGCCGGCCTCGGTGAGCTGCCGGGCCAGCTTGCGGGCCTGGTGCTTGGTGCGCATGAACAGGATGCGGCGGCCGGTGCCCGACGCCAGTCGCTGCACCAGGTCGCGCTTCTCGGCCGCACCGGCGACGTGGAACACGTGGTGCGTCATGGCCGGCGGCGGCGCGTCGATCTCGTCGACAGAGTGGGTGATCGGGTCGGACAGGAAGCGCCGCACCAGCTTGTCGACGCCGTTGTCGAGCGTCGCGGAGAACAGCATGCGCTGCCCGCCGGCGGGCGTGGCCGCCAGAATCCGGGTGACGCCCGGCAGGAAGCCGAGGTCGGCCATGTGGTCAGCCTCGTCCAGCACGGTGACCTGCACGGCGTCGAGGCTCACCAGCTTCTGCTTCATGAGGTCTTCGAGACGGCCCGGGCAGGCGATGACGATATCCACACCGCCGCGCAGCGCGTCGACCTGGCGGTTCTGCGACACGCCACCGAAGATGGTGGTCACCTTCAGTCCGACGGCGGTGGCCAGCGGTTCGACGGTCGCGGCGATCTGGGTCGCCAGTTCGCGCGTCGGGGCGAGCACCAGACCAGTGGGACGCGACGGGTGCCGCGCGGCGCCGGCCAGCCGGGCCACGAGCGGAATGGAGAAGGCCAGCGTCTTGCCACTGCCCGTGCGGCCGCGGCCGAGCACATCCCGGCCCGCGAGGGTGTCGGGCAGCGTGCTGATCTGGATCGGGAACGGCGCAGCGATGCCGCGGCCGGCGAGCGAGGCGACGAGCGCCTCGGGAACGCCGAGCTCGGCGAACGACGATGATTGTTCTGCGGACATGAAGGGACACAGCCTTTCCGGCACGGGGGGTCGACAATGCCGGCGGCAGTATCGGTCGCCGCGAGAAATGCTGGTGCAGAGGGAACTGAAGGCTCTCAGCCGTTCCACGACGTGATCAGCGGGCGCGTCCGGTATGGGTGCGCAGCCGATGTTGTTCAAAGCTTAGTGCCGAACGACTCGCACCGTTGACGACCACAGGCAGCCCCGCCCCTCCCGCGCAGCGAAAGACCTTGCCCCACAGGCGGTATGGCTACGGTGTGATTTCACCCACGGTCAGTCGGTACGGCCGTACCGAAGAATCGACACGGTCGACAAATTTTCGGCAAACGCCGGGTACCGGCCAGGCCACAGTGCGACGATGCGAAACGGGTGCCGATGACCGGGGTCGGCGACGTCGAAAGGGGGCGAGGGATGCGCACATTCGGACGCACCATCCCCGCAGCCGCAGCCGTGATGCTGACGGTGCTGAGCACCGTTCTGCTGGGCGTGGTTTCCATGGTGACCGCCGCGTTCACCCTCGCCGCGACCGCCCTGATCGTCCCGGGCACCGGCACGCCGAATGCCAACATCGTGGCCGGTTACCGCGAGAACGCCGACAACTACTACATCGCACCGTTCAACCCGTTGTGCACTCAGCCGACCTGCACGCTGAAAGGCATCAACTATCCCGCCCAGTTCTGGCCGATCCCCCTGCCCGGCTGGGGTGGACTGTCCGGCGCCAAGTGGAACGACTCGACGGGCCAGGGCATCCAAGCGCTGGATACGGCGCTACAGCTGGCCCTGCCGACAGCGACGCCCCAGAATCCCGTCATCATCTTCGGCTACTCCCAGGGCGGCAACATCGTCAGCCGGGAGAAGTCCACACTCGGCGGCCTGACCCAGGCACAGAAGGACGCACTGGCGTTCGTCATGATCGGCAACACCAACCGGCCCAACGGCGGCCTGTTCGAACGGCTGGCGCTCCTCGGCACGGTGCCGATCTGGGACGTCACCTTCGGCCTGCCGGCACCCACCAACACCGGTATCAAGACCACCGACATCGCGTTCGAGTACGACGGCGTCGCCGACTTCCCGCTGTACCCGATCAACCTGCTCGCCGACCTCAACGCCATCGCCGGTTTCTGGTACGTCCACGGCACCTACCTGGCGCCGAACGCGAACAGCGACGTCGGCGAAATCCCCGACCTCGAATACACGGCTCCGGAACTGAACGCCGCGCTCACCGATCCGAAGAATCAGACCGTGTACGGCGACACCACCTACATCACCATCCCGACCAAGACCCTGCCGATCGTCCGGCCGTTCCTGGAATTCGGCGGCTTCACCCACACCAGCTTCATCATCAAGCCGATCGTCGATCTGGTCTCCCCCGTGCTCCGCGTGCTCATCGACACCGGCTATGACCGCAGCCTCAGCCCGGGCGTCCCGGCGCCGTTCCGGCTGATCCCGCTGCTCAACCCCATCACGCTGACCGTGGACCTGATCAACGCGGCCGGCCAGGGCGTCAAGGCCGCGATCAGCGACATCACCGGCGGCAAGGTGCAGCTTCCGATCGCCGCGACCACTCCGGCCCCGACGCCGACGACGGTGGCGGCCCGCAACACGTCGAGCACGCCGACCGCGGTGTCCGCCACGCCGACCGGTGACACCAAACTCGCGCCCGCCACCGCCCCGAAGCTGTCGACGACCTCGGATCCCAAGGACACCGACACCAAGGACACGGATACCAAGGGCACCGACACCAAGACCCCGGATACGAAGACACCCGATACCAAGGTGACCGACCCCAAGACCACCGACTCGACCGGCCCGAAGCAGGACCCGAAGCCCGGCACCGACCCGACCTCCGATCAGGGCCCGGCGAAGGACGGTCAGACCTCTGCCACCGACAAGGGCGGCGAGAAGTCCGGCGACAAGACCACCGACAAGACCGGAGACAAGGCCAAGAAGCCGAAGAAGGACAAGAAGGTCAAGACCCCCAAGGCCGTGAAGCCGGCTGCCGAGAAGGCCGACAAGCCGGCAAAGGCTGCCGCCTGAACTAGGCGGTGACGAACTCGCCGAGGCTGGCGGCCAGCGCCATCGGCACCCAGCCCTTGATCCGGGTGCCGTCGGCGGTGTGCTCTGTGGCCTCGACGCGGCCCTCCGCGTGCACGCGGGCCACGAGGTCGCCCCGCTCGTAGGGAATGGTCACGTCGACGGCCGCGTCGGTCGGCTCGACGAGCTCGCACATGCGCAGCCGCAGCCGGTCCAGACCTTCACCGGTGTGCGCTGACACGAACACGGCGTCCGGCAACGCGCGCCGCAGGTGGGCGAGCGCCAGGTCGCCGGCGGCGTCGATCTTGTTGACCACCAACAACTCACGTGGAGCGGCGATGTCGTACTCGGCGACGACTTCCCCGACGACCTTGCGCACCGCGTTGATCTGCGCCAGCGGATCGGCATCGGAGCCGTCGACGACGTGGACGAGCAGGTCGGCGTCGACGACCTCCTCCAGCGTCGACCGGAAGGCCTCGACCAGCTGGGTCGGCAGGTGCCGGACGAATCCGACGGTGTCGGTCAGCGTGAAAGGCCGGCCGTCGTCCAACTGGCCACGGCGCGTGGTGGGTTCGAGGGTGGCGAACAGCGCGTTCTGCACCAGCACGCCGGCGCCGGTGAGGGCGTTGAGCAGGCTGGACTTGCCGGCGTTGGTGTAGCCGACGATGGCGACGGACGGGGTGTCACTGGCCCGGCGGCTGTGCCGCTGGGTGTCGCGGATCTTCTTCATGTCCTTGATCTCGCGGCGCAGCTTCGACATCCGCTCGCGGATGCGTCGCCGGTCGGTCTCGATCTTGGTTTCACCGGGACCACGCGTACCCACACCGCCACCGGCACCACCGGCACGACCACCGGCCTGCCGGGACATGGACTCACCCCAGCCGCGCAGTCGCGGCAGCATGTACTCCATCTGGGCCAGCGACACCTGGGCCTTGCCCTCGCGGCTGGTGGCGTGCTGGGCGAAGATGTCGAGGATCAGCGCCGTGCGGTCGATGACCTTGACCTTCACCACCTTTTCCAGCGAGTTCAGCTGCGCGGGGCTCAGTTCACCGTCGCAGATGACGGTGTCGGCGCCGGTGGCGAGCACGATCTCGCGCAGCTCCTGGGCCTTGCCGGAGCCGATGTAGGTCGAGGCGTCGGGTTTGTCGCGGCGCTGGATGAGGCCTTCGAGGACCTCGGAGCCGGCGGTCTCGGCGAGGGCGGCCAGTTCGGCCAGGCTGTTGTCGGCGTCGGCCGACGTGCCGTCGGTCCACACGCCGACCAGCACCACGCGTTCGAGGCGCAGCTGGCGGTATTCGACTTCGGAGATGTCGGCCAGTTCGGTCGACAGACCGGCAACGCGGCGCAGTGCCGCACGGTCTTCGAGGGCTAGTTCACCGACGCTGGGTGTTTCGGGATAGGTCATAGGTAGTTATCGATGGTGCCCGCAAAGTCAGCGGGCCGCATCTGAATTTCCTTCGTTCTCGTGCCACCATTCGGCGGCCAGTTCACCGTGCGCCAGCAGCACCGACGGCCCGCGCAGGAAGCTGGTGTCCGCGGTGATGGTCACGTTGACCTCACCGCCGGGGATCACCACCCGCAGGGTGCCGGTGTCCGCGCCGGTGTGGTTCAGTGCTGCCAACGTGGCAGCGACGGTTCCGGTTCCGCAGGAGCGGGTTTCGCCCACCCCGCGCTCGTGCACCCGCATGGCCACCACCCCGTTGGCGGGCGCGGTCAGCACCTCGACGTTGACGCCCTCGGGGAACTGGTCGGCGTCGAAGGACACCGGCGCCGCGACGTCCAGTGCGGTGAGCCCGGCCATGTTCAGCGACGGATCGACGCAGGCCAGGTGCGGATTGCCGACGTCGACGGCCAGGCCCTCGAAGGTGCGGCCGGCGATGACCGCCTTGCCGTGCCCGAACGAACGGACCTTGCCCATCTCGACGGTGACCTCGGCGTTGACGGCGTCGGCGCCGTGCAGGACCACCGGACGCGGCCCGGCCAGGGAGCCGACGACGAATTCGTCGCGGTGTTCGAGCCCGGAGGCGCGCAGGTAGTGCGCGAAGACGCGGACGCCGTTGCCGCACATCTGGGCGATGGAGCCGTCGGCGTTGCGGTAGTCCATGTACCAGTCGTCGGCGGCGACGCCGTCGGGAAGCCGGTCGAACACGCCGGCTTCCTGCGCGGCCCCCGCCTTGGTGACCCGCAGCAGGCCGTCGGCCCCCAGTCCGCGGCGCCGGTCGCACAGCGCGGCGATGACCGAGGGGGTCAGCTTCAGTTCGGCGTCGACGTCGGGCAGCACCACGAAGTCGTTCTGGGTGCCGTGCCCTTTCGAAAACCGCACAGCTTCAGGATACGTGGCGCCACCGACGGATGGTCTCGGCCGCATTGGCCCCGCTGTCCGAGGCGTCCCCCGGAAGCCAGACGATCCGGTGATCGCGGCGGAACCAGGACCGCTGGCGCCGTACGTAGCGCCGGGTGCCGATGAATGTGCGTTCCTGCGCCTCGGCCAGGGCGGCCGCGTCGCCGCCGGCGTCCAGCGCCGTCAGCACCTGCGCGTAGCCCAGGGCCCGGGCCGCCGTCACCCCGTCGCGCAGGCCGCGGGCGCGCAGGGCGACGACCTCGTCGACCAGCCCGGAGGCGAACATCAGGTCGGTCCGACGCTGCAGCCGGTCATCGAGAACCTCTGTGTCCCAATCCAATCCGACGATGAGGGTGTCCCAGCGCGGGGCCCCGATCTGTGGCGCCGAGGCCGCGAACGGCCGGCCGGTGAGTTCGACGACCTCCAGCGCCCGCACGATGCGCCGACCGTCGGTGTTCAGGATCGACGCGGCGGCCTCGGGATCGACGCGCGCCAGCTCGCCGTGCAGGGCCGTGACCCCGACCTCGGCCAGCCGGTCCTCCCACCGGGCCCGCACCGCGGGATCGGTCGCCGGGAACGACCATTCGTCGAGCAGTGCCTGGATGTACATCATCGATCCGCCGACGATCACCGGCACGGCGCCGCGCGCAGCGATGTCCTCGATGTCGGCCGCGGCGGCCGCCTGGTACTTCGCGACGGTGGCGTTGTCGGTGACCTCGAGGACGTCGAGCTGATGGTGGACGATGCCGCGCCGCTCGGGCACCGTCAGCTTGGCGGTGCCGATGTCCATGCCGCGGTAGAGCTGCATGGCGTCGGCGTTCACGATCTCGCCGCCCAGCTGTTCGGCGAGGTCGAGTCCCAGGGCCGACTTGCCGCTTCCGGTGGGGCCGACAACCGCGATGGGCCTCACTGCGGGGTCCAGGTGCCGACGAAGTAGCCGACGCCGTAGGGCGCGCCGCGGTACAGCTCGGTCGCTTTCGCGTCCGGTCCGGCCAGCCCGGCCAGCACCTGGTAGGCGACGCGGCCGAGTGCGCCGGACAGGCCGGCGATCGTGGCGACGTCGCCGGTGCCCAGCGCCTCGTCCCACTGTGCTTGTCGCGCAACCGAATCCGGATCGAAGCCGCCGGGCGCCGCGGCGGTCAGGGTGTTCGCGCCGTCGGCAACCACGAGCACGCCGACGGGGTCAGCGGCCGATTCCAGCTCGGCGCGCAAGGCACGACCGCGCTCCAGCGCGATGTCCGGAGCCAGGTCGTCGGCGAAAACCCGCACGTCGACCGTCGCTCCCGCGGTCACATTCCCCCGCACCCAGCCGGCGATCAGCGCGCACAACGGCAGTGGTCGTACCTCACCGGACGAGTCCGGCGTGAAGGTGACCCGGACGTCGGCGCCGTAACCGGCGAAGGTGCCGACCGCGTCGGAGGACACCCGGTCGTCGTCCGGACCGACGCCGATCGCCACCCAACGCGCCGGGAGGTCCTGTGCCGCGCACCGCACCGCGGCCGTCAGGTCGGCCAGTTCGGCCGCCGCGCCGGACGCCAGTTCAGGCACCAGAATGGGGGCCGACGGGACGATGGCGATATGTGTCAGGCCGGCGCTACGCACGCGTCCACGCTAACGAGTCCGGCAAACGCCTGCGCAGACGGCGGGTCGACCTGTTTGAATAGCGTGCGAGTACCAGATGACGGCGCCGCGTCGCGCGGCAGAAGCGTGGGTCACCCACGCGCGGGCATGAGGAGCACGAGATGACCACCACCGAACCCGGCAACACCCCGAAACCGACTCCTCGGCCCGGTCCGCCGCGCCCCGGTCCCAAACCGAGCGCCATCGCGCACCATCCTCCGGCCCCACCGGTGGCCGCCCCGCCGACGTGCGATCCGCACCGCTTCGGCCGCGTCGACGACGACGGCACGGTGTGGCTGATCACCGCCGACGGCGAGCGCAAGATCGCGTCGTGGCAGGCGGGCGACGCCGAGGCCGCGTACGCCCACTTCGGCCGCCGCTACGACGATCTGAGCACCGAGGTGGCGCTGCTGGAGCACCGGCTCGGCAGCGGCAGCGGTGACGCCCGCAAGATCAAGTCGGCCGCCGCGACGCTGCTGGAATCGCTGCCGGAGGCCTCGGTACTGGGCGATGTCGATGCCCTGACCGCCCGGCTGACCACGATCGTCGAGCAGGCCGGGGCCAGCGCGCAGGAGGAGCGGGCCAAGCGCGACGAGCACCGGGCCGCCCAGACCGCCCGCAAGGAAGCCCTGGCCGCCGAGGCCGAGGAGATCGGCGCCAACTCCACGCAGTGGAAGGCCAGCGGCGACCGGCTGCGCGCGATCCTCGACGAGTGGCGGACCATCACCGGCCTGGACCGCAAGGTCGACGACGCGTTGTGGAAGCGCTACTCGGCGGCCCGCGAGGCGTTCAACCGACGCCGGGGCTCGCACTTCGCCGAGCTCGATCGCGAGCGCGTCGGCGTGCGACAGGCCAAGGAGGCGCTGTGTGAACGCGCCGAAGCGCTGTCCAGCTCCACGGACTGGGGCGCCACCTCCGCGACGTTCCGCGATCTGCTGACGCAGTGGAAGGCCGCGGGCCGCGCCGCCAAGGACGTCGACGATGCCCTGTGGAAGCGGTTCAAGGCCGCCCAGGACACGTTCTTCAGTGCCCGCAACGCGGTCAACGCCGAGAAGGACGCCGAGTTCAACGCCAACGCCGACGCCAAGGCCGAGCTGCTGGCCGAGGCCGAGAAGATCGACATCAGCGATGTCGACGCCGCACGCGCGGCATTCCGGGCCATCGGCGACAAGTGGGACGCCATCGGCAAGGCCTCGCGCGACCGCACCGCGGAGTTGGAGCGCCGGCTGCGGGCCGTCGAGAAGAAGATCCGCGACGCCGCGCAGAGCGGCTGGAGCGACCCGGAGGCGCAGGCCCGGGCCGACCAGTTCCGCGAGCGCGCCGAGCAGTTCGAGCGTCAGGCCGAGAAGGCCGAGGCCGCCGGCAAGACAAAGGATGCCGAGAAGGCGCGGGCCAGTGCGGCACAGTGGCGTGAGTGGGCTTCGGCGGCGGACGCCGCGATCAAGAAGTAGGTGAGTCCGGGCCGTCGAGCAGCCCGCGTTTCTGCTGCTCGGCGGTGGACTCGCGGCGCTGCGCCTCGGCGGCCAGCTGCACCGCGGTGCGTGACCACACCACGCGGGCCCAGTGGAACGTCAGCAGGATGACGGCGATCCACGCCAGGTAGAGCCCGAATCCGGGTCCCGGGTACGGCTTGACGACGGTGTTGCGCGACCAGATGGCGAGCATGCCGAGGAAGCACGACACGGCGGAGCCGGCCAGCGCGATCCAGGCCAGGCCCCAGCGGCGGGTCAGCAGCGCCAGCATCGAGAAGCCGACGCTGAACACCAGGATCAGCCAGACGAACACGCGCGACGGCAGCAGGATCTTCGCGTCGAGGGCGACCTGATCGCCCAGCAAGACGTCGAAGCCCTTGACGCCGCCGGTGTGCGGCAGCACGAACGACAGCAGGATCACGAAGACGCAGATCGCCACGACCATGGCGCGCCCGCCCGGATCGATCTCCCGGGCGATGCGCTGTTCGGCGGCGTCGATGTCGCCTTTGAATTCCTCGAATTCGCCGTTCGAGCCGCCGGTCGGCTGTTCGGGCTTGGTGTCGTTCATCGTGAACATCCCTGCTCTACGGGCGTGACGGGGGGCGCGCCGATCTGCGGCATGCCCAGCCCGACGCCGGTGGTGGGTTTGCGGCCCGCGGCGTGCGCGTCGCCCGCGCGGGTGCGGCGGTGGCTGATGATCGGCGCGTCGGCGATCAGGTGGTGCGGCGCGGCACCGGTGACGGTCGTGGTGACGATGTCGCCGGGGCGAATGTCGGCAGCCCGATTGTCGCCGAAGCCCGGGGTGAAGTGCACCAGGCGGCCGTCGCGCGCCCGGCCCGACATTCTCTCGGTGGCCGAATCCTTGCGGCCTTCGCCGGTGGCCACCAGCAGCTCGACCTCGCGGCCGACCTGCGCCAGGTTCTCCTCCCAGGAGATGCGCTCCTGCAACTCGATGAGCCGCATATAGCGTTCGGAGACAACCTCTTTGGGGAGTTGGTCGGGCAGCTCGGCGGCCGGGGTGCCGGGCCGCTTGGAGTACTGGAAGGTGAAGGCGCTGGAGAACCGGGCGCGCTCGACGACGTCGAGCGTGGCCTGGAAGTCCTCTTCGGTCTCCCCCGGGAACCCGACGATGATGTCGGTGGTGATGGCCGCGTGCGGGATCGCGGCGCGCACCCGCTCGATGATGCCGAGATACTTCTCGGCCCGGTAGGAGCGGCGCATCTCCTTGAGGATGCGGTCCGATCCCGACTGCAGCGGCATGTGCAGCGTCGGGCAGACGTTCGGGGTGGCCGCCATGGCTTCGATGACGTCGTCGGTGAACTCGGCGGGGTGCGGCGAGGTGAACCGGACCCGCTCGAGGCCCTCGATGTCGCCGCAGGCGCGCAGCAGTTTGGCGAACGCGCCACGATCGCGCTCGATGTCGGTCCAGGCGTCCGGATTTTCGCGGAGTCGTTCGTCCTGCGAGAACGAGACACCGTACGCGTTGACGTTCTGGCCCAGCAGCGTGATCTCCAGGACGCCCTGATCCACGAGGGATTGCACCTCGGCCAGGATGTCGCCCGGACGCCGGTCGACCTCCTTGCCGCGCAGCGACGGCACGATGCAGAACGTGCAGGTGTTGTTGCAGCCCACCGAGATGGAAACCCACGCAGCGTAAGAGGATTCACGCGTGGCCGGCAGTGCCGAGGGGAATTCCTGCAGGGCCTCGACGATCTCGACCTGGGCTTCGCGGTTGTGGCGGGCGCGTTCCAGCAGCACCGGCAGCGAGCCGATGTTGTGCGTGCCGAACACCACGTCGACCCACGGCGCCTTGCTCAGCACCGTGTCGCGGTCCTTCTGCGCCAGGCAGCCGCCGACGGCGATCTGCATGTTCGGGTCGGTCTGCTTACGCGGCGCCAGGTGGCTGATGTTGCCGTAGAGCTTGTTGTCGGCGTTCTCGCGCACCGCGCAGGTGTTGAAGACCACGACGTCGGCGTCGTCGCCGTCCTCGGCACGCCGGTAGCCGGCGTCTTCGAGCAGACCGGCGAGCCGCTCGGAATCGTGGACGTTCATCTGACACCCGTAGGTGCGGACCTGGTAGGTGCGTCCCGCGCCGGAACCCGTAGCGGACTCCGTGGCGTCAGCTTCCACGTCCGGAGTCGCTGTCGAAATCACGTGCCAATCGTACGGGCGGCGCGGTTTATACCAAATTTGCCGAAGGGTTTCCGGGTTTCTGTGACTGATCCGCGCGCCGAGGCTTACCTGGGTAGTGTCTGTGCGCATGGTCACCGGCGAGCCGTCACCTGCCACCCCGATGATCTCGGTCAAGGGGGTCAACAAGCACTTCGGCGCACTGCATGTGCTGAAGGACATCAATCTCGAAGTCCCGCGCGGACAGGTGGTCGTGCTGCTCGGGCCGTCAGGTTCGGGTAAGTCGACGTTGTGTCGCACCATCAACCGGCTGGAGACCACCGACTCCGGCTCGATCCACATCGACGGTGAGCTCCTGCCCGAAGAGGGCCGCAAGCTGGCCACGCTGCGGTCCGAGGTCGGCATGGTGTTCCAGTCGTTCAACCTGTTCGCGCACAAGACAATTCTCGAGAACGTCACGCTCGCGCCGATGAAGGTGCGGCGGAAGAACAAGGACGAGGCCCGCAAGAAGGGGCTGGAACTGCTGGAGCGGGTCGGCGTCGCCAACCAGGCCGACAAGTACCCGGCGCAGCTGTCGGGCGGTCAGCAGCAGCGCGTCGCGATCGCCCGGTCCCTGGCCATGGGCCCGAAGGTCATGCTGTTCGACGAGCCCACCAGCGCACTGGACCCCGAGATGGTCAACGAGGTGCTGTCGGTGATGACGTCGCTGGCGACCGAGGGCATGACCATGATCGTGGTGACGCACGAGATGGGCTTCGCCCGCCGCGCGTCGAACCGGGTGGTGTTCATGGCCGACGGCACCATCGTCGAGGACGCCGAGCCCGACGAGTTCTTCACGGCGCCGAAGTCCAACCGGGCCCGGGACTTCCTGGGCAAGATCCTGGACCACTGATCGTGGAACGATCGATTGGGCAGAGGTTCGTGACGCGCACTCTCCGCCGCCTGGCCGCCGTCACGGTGCTGATCGTGGCGCTGCTGTCGCTGAGCGCGTGCGGCGCGAACAGCAAGAAGATCACCATCGGCACCAAGTTCGACCAGCCCGGCCTCGCCGCGAAGAAGCCCGACGGCACGCTGGCCGGCTTCGACATCGACGTCGCGACCTACGTGGCCGGGCAGCTGGGCTACAAACCCGACGACATCGAGTGGAAAGAAGCACCGTCGGGTCAGCGCGAGAACCTGATCCAGAACCACCAGGTCGACTTCATCGTCGCCACCTACTCGATCACCGACGCCCGTAAGCAGAAGGTGTCGTTCGCCGGACCGTATCTGGTCACGGGCCAGAGCCTGCTGGTACGGGCCGACAACAACGAGATCACCAGCGTCGAATCGCTGCAGAACCACAAGAAGCTGTGCTCGGTGTCGGGTTCCACACCGGCACAACGCATCAAGGACAAGTACCCGGGCGTGCAGCTGCAGCAGTACGACACCTACTCGGCGTGCCTGGAAGCGGTGAAGACCGGCGCCATCGACGCGCTCAGCACCGACGAGGTGATCCTGGCGGGCTACGCCGCGCAGACCCCGGGCGCCTTCAAACTGGTCGGCAAGCCCTTCTCGGTGGAGAAGTACGGCATCGGATTGCTCAAGGGCGACAAGGAATTACGCCAGAAGATCAACGACGCCATCGAGAAGATGCAGAAGAGCGGCGAGTGGCAGGCCGCCTTCGACCGCAACCTGGGTCCGGCCGGCCTGACGGCGCCGCCGCCTCCCCCGTTGGACACCAACATCAACGCCGCCGGTGGCGCGAAGCGCGTCGATCTGTGGGGCACCTACGGCGGCAAGATCGTGAAGGCGTTCTGGACGACGATCCAGCTGACGCTGCTCGCCGCCGTCGGGGCACTGATCCTGGGCACCGTGCTGGCCGCGATGCGGCTGTCGCCGGTGCCGGTGCTGCGCTGGCTGGGCACGGCGTACGTCAACGTGGTGCGCAATACCCCGTTGACGCTGATCATCCTCTTCTGTTCGTTCGGCATCGGGAACACCCTGCGGATCACCCTGGTCGATCCACATTCACCGACTGCCTTGGTGGACAGCAACTTTCGGCTCGCGGCGCTCGGGTTGACGGTCTACACCGCGTCGTTCGTGTGCGAGACGCTGCGTTCGGGCGTCAACACCGTGCCGCTGGGGCAGGCCGAGGCCGCGCGCTCGCTGGGCCTGAGCTTCGGCCAGAACCTGCGGTTGATCCTGTTGCCGCAGGCTTTTCGCGCGGTGATCAATCCGCTGGGTTCGGTGCTGATCGCCCTGGTGAAGAACACCACCATCGCGTCGGCCATCGGCGTGGCCGAGGCGGCGCTGCTGATGAAGGAGATGATCGAGAACACCGCGGCACTGCTGGCGGTCGGCTCGATCTTCGCCGCTGGTTTCGTGGTCCTGACGTTGCCGTTGGGGCTGTTGTTCGGTTGGTTGGGTAAGCGATACGCGGTGGTGCGGTGATGAGCGAAGCTTCCGTCCTCTACGACGCCCCGGGCCCGCGGGCGCAGCGGCGCAACCTGTTGTTCGCGGCCGTCATCGTCGCGGTGATCATCGCGATGGCCGGCTGGGTGCTGTGGCAGTTCGAGTCCAAAGGCCAACTGACCGAAGCGAAATGGCATCCGTTCCTGACTGCGAACCTGTGGACGACGTACGTGCTGCCCGGCGTGGCCGGCACGTTGACGGCGGCCGCGGTCTCGATCGTGCTGGCGCTCGTGCTGGGTCTGGCGTTGGGCATGGGCCGGTTGTCGGACGCCCGTCCGGTGCGCTGGGCCTGCTCGGTGTTCGTCGAGTTCTTCCGCGCCGTCCCGGTGCTGATCATGATGCTGTTCGCGTACTTCCTGTTCGCGCTGTACGACGTCTTCCCGTCGCGGCAGCTGGCGCTAGCCGGCGTGATCACCGGCCTGACGCTGTACAACGGCGCGGTGATCGCGGAGATCGTGCGGGCCGGCGTGCACGCGCTGCCCCGCGGCCAACGCGAAGCCGCCGTCGCGCTGGGCCTGCGGCCCGGTCAGACGCTGCGGCTGATCCTGCTCCCCCAGGCCGTGACGTCGATGCTGCCGGTCCTGGTCTCGCAGATGGTGGTTGTGCTCAAGGACACCGCGATCGGCTACCAGATCACCTTTGTCGAGATGGTCCGGCAGGGCACGAACATCGGTTCGGCGTACAGCAATTACATCCCCGCGCTGCTGGTGATCGCGGCGCTGATGATCAGCCTCAACTTCGCGCTGTCATCACTCGCAACCCGGCTCGAAGCCCGGCTGCGGCAGTCTCGGCGCAGCCCCGACCCGCTGCCGGTGAATACCGGCGTTCAGGAGGACGCGCCGGGTACCCCGGCGGCCTGACGCGGTTCGGGCCAGGCACGCAGGGCCTGATCGGCGACTGCGTGCAATTCGTCGCGCTCGGCACCGCTGTTGGCCTGGACCGCCAGGCCTTGGCACACCGCCGAGATCCAGCGCGCCAGCAACTTCGGGTCCGCTCCGGGTAGTTCGCCCGCCAGCTGCGCGGCCGTGAACCGTTCGGCCAGCTCGGCGATCCCGTCTTCGCGGAGCTGCGCCAGTTCGGCGTGCAGTGCCGTCGCCTCATCGCCGGCGGCCAGCGCGCTCTGCACCAGCAGGCAGCCGCGCGGACCCGCTGCCCCGGATGACGCGTCGACGGCGCCGTGCACCATGGCGTACGCGGTATCCCATGCGGTCGGCAGGGCCAGCGCTCGTTCCGCGTACCCACCGGGCCCGGCCTGGTAGCGCCGCACCGCGGCCCGGAAGAGGTCGGCCTTGGAACCGTATTCGGCGTACAGGCTGCGCCGGTTGACACCGGTGGCGGCCGTGAGATCGCTGATGGACACTCCGTCATAGCCGTGCGCCCAGAACAACCGCATCGCGATGTCCAGAACGCACTCCGGATCGAACATGCGAGGTCTGCCGATCGCCATCAGTCCCTCCTGGTGTGATCCGGGCCACAGTGCGGAATGAAGTCCGGCCGTAGCGGCTTGTGCTGAGCGTACTTAGTAACCGATCGGTTCGAAAGAATCATCCCCACGACTTGGAGACGCCATGAGCACCACCTCGGAAGCACCACTTGCCGGCCGACGCGCACTGGTCACCGGCGGTTCGCGCGGCATCGGCGCGGCGACCGTGCGCCGGCTCGCCGCCGACGGCGCCGCCGTCGCGTTCACCTACCAGTCGTCGCCCGACGCCGCGCAGGACCTGGTCGACGAACTCGAGGCGACCGGCGCCAAAGTGGCCGCCATCAAGGCCGACAGCGCCGACGCGCTGGCCGTCGCCGCGGCGGTGGACGAAGCCGCCGAGCGGCTCGGTGGACTGGACATCCTGGTCAACAACGCCGGCGTCGCACAGGGCGCGCCGATCGAGTCGTTCCCGCTGGAAGACTTCGACCGGATGCTGGACATCAACGTGAAGGCAGTGTTCGCCGCGATCCAGCGTGCCGTGACCCACCTGGGCACCGGCGGCCGGATCATCACCATCGGCAGCGTGAACGCCGACCGCGTGCCGACCGTCGGCTTCTCGGTGTACGCCCTGACCAAGGCCGCCGTCGCCGGACTGACCCGCGGCCTGGTGCGCGAGCTCGGCCCGCGCGGCATCACCATCAACACCATCCAGCCGGGGCCGGTCGCCACCGACATGAATCCCGACACCGGCGACTTCGCCGATGAGCTCCGCCCCCTCATCGCGACCGGCCAGTACGGGCAGCCGCGCGACATCGCCAGCGCCGTCGCCTACCTGGCCCATCCCGAGTCGGGGTTCATCACGGGCGTCACCTGGAACATCGATGGCGGCTTCGTGATCTGACGCCGAATCACCTCAGCACTCCGCGGGGTTCGCCTTCCCGGTGAACCTCGCGGACGTGCATGTCGTGTCTCTGATGGAGGTTCACTCGATCCGGGAGGCGTCATGAGTGCCGCGGTACGTGCGTTCACAGCAGTTCCAGCTCCAACCCAAACCGTCGCGGCACTGTGCACCGCGTGCCTGGTTCTCACCGCGGCACCGTCACCAGGACGAGCCGCCGCCCACGCGGTGCCCGTCCTCACCGAGCCGAGCATCTCGCTGACGGCGCAGCCGTTGCCGCTGCCCCTCGATCTGCTCAACCAGCAGGTGGTGTTCAACGTCGGGCTGTTCGTCGACTGGGTCACGACCGGCGCCGCGCTGTTCCAGCGCCAGGCGCAGATACCCGGAAATTTCGTGGCGGCCATCGGTTCTGGCACACCACCTCCCACCGCCGCCGCGCAGGCCCTGAGCGCGTTCGCCGACATCGAGTTCGAAGCCGGACGCGATCTCGTAGGGTTCGCCCAGGACATCGCGGTGTTCCAGCTGCAATTCAGAGCCACCACCCTGTCGGCGTTCCCACCGTTCAATTCGGGACCCGGCCAGCAATTCGTCGTCGACACCACCGCGTTCGGCCTCAACGTCACGCAGCAGATGGCGAACTTCGCACGAGCGGTGATCACGTCAGTGGAGCAGTTCACCCACAACGTGTTGCATACCCCGGTGCCACTCACCACCGCCGCGAAGCCGGCCTCGGCGGTCGACGTCCCGGCTCCGCCGAAGACTCTGGTCTCGCCGAATACACGCACGACGCAGCAGGATTCGATCGCCTCGACGCTCAGCCCGAAGCCGCCCAAGCTCCCAGCTCCGCCAAAGAAGCCCCGGCAACTCCTCGACGCGGCAGCCGGCGACGTCGATCGCCCGCCGGTCGGCAAGTTCGCGCCGCCCAAGCTGTCCGCACCCAAGTTCACGGCGCCGAAATTCTCCGCACCCAAGCTGTCGGTACCGAAGCTGACCCTGCCCAAGGTCAATCATCCGCAACCCAAGGGGCCGGCCAAGGACTAGACCGCGCGGCGCTGCCGCTCCTGCGTGAGCTGGGTGTTGACCACATCGAAGGCCATGCCCTGGCTGTACCCGCGGCGCGCCAACATCGCCACCAGGCGCCGGGTCACCTTCATCTCGTCGTCGAGGTTCTCCCGCCGCAGTTTCGTGGCGACCAGTTCCTCGGCGCGCACCCGCCACTCACCCGCGTCGACACTGTCGAGCGTCTCGGCGATCACGTCGGCGTCGATGCCCTTGGTTCGCAACTCAGAAGCCAAGGCACGCTTGCCTTTTCCCGCATTGGTACGACGTTCGCGCACCCACTGCTCGGCGAAGGCCACGTCGTCGACGAGGCCGACCTCGGTGAGCCGATCCAGCACCCGGGCGCTGACGTCCTCGGGGAAACCGCGCTTGGTCAGCTGAGCTTCGAGTTCGGCCCGGCTGCGCGCCCGGGTGGTGAGCAGACGCAGGCACACGTCCCGCGCCTGCTCCTCACGCCGCGGCGCGTCGGCCGGCTCAGCCTCAGAAGTCGACCGGGGCGGGAAGGACGTCATCAGCCGCACCATCGGTCAGCACCGCACCGATACCGAGCTTCTCTTTGATCTTCTTCTCGATCTCGTTGGCGGCGTCCACGTTCTGCAGCAGGTAATTGCGGGCGTTCTCCTTGCCCTGCCCCAGTTGCTCACCGTCGTAGGTGAACCACGAACCCGACTTACGGATGAAGCCGTGCTCGACACCCATGTCGATGAGCGAGCCCTCACGCGAGATACCGCGGCCGTAGAGGATGTCGAATTCGGCCTGCTTGAACGGCGGCGCAACCTTGTTCTTGACGATCTTGACGCGGGTGCGGTTACCGACCGCGTCGGTGCCGTCCTTGAGCGTCTCGATGCGGCGCACGTCCATACGCACCGAGGCGTAGAACTTCAAAGCCTTGCCACCCGTGGTGGTTTCGGGCGAACCGAACATCACGCCGATCTTCTCGCGCAGCTGGTTGATGAAGATGGCGGTGGTGCCGGAGTTGTTCAGCGCACCGGTCATCTTGCGCAGCGCCTGGCTCATGAGGCGGGCCTGCAGACCGACGTGGCTGTCGCCCATCTCGCCCTCGATCTCGGCGCGCGGCACCAGGGCGGCGACCGAGTCGATGACCAGGATGTCGATGGCGCCGGAGCGCACCAGCATGTCGGCGATCTCCAGGGCCTGCTCACCGGTGTCCGGCTGGGACACCAGCAGCGCGTCGGTGTCGACACCGAGCTTCTTGGCGTACTCGGGGTCCAGCGCGTGCTCGGCGTCGATGAACGCCGCGATGCCGCCGGCCGCCTGGGCGTTGGCCACCGCGTGCAGGGCCACCGTCGTCTTACCCGAGGATTCCGGGCCGTAGATTTCGATGACGCGGCCACGCGGCAGACCGCCGATGCCGAGGGCGACGTCCAGGGCGATGGACCCGGTCGGGATGACCGAAATCGGTTGGCGGGTCTCTTCTCCCAGCCGCATCACCGAGCCCTTGCCGAAGCTCTTGTCGATCTGTGCCAGCGCGAGTTCGAGTGCCTTCTCGCGATCCGGGGCCTGTGCTGCCATGGGTGGTCTCCGTCCTCGTGGATGTCCGTTGATCGGGTTTCCGATCGGTTGGCCGTGACGCTAGATGAGGCCACCGACAAGTTTTTCGAACTGACACCACAGTAGCGAACAGATGTTCGACTTCAAGCAGACACGCCGATCGATGACCGGTCACGCCGTGATCGCCGCGGTCTTCGTGGTCATGCTGCGCGTCGAGGTCACAGCGACCGCTGGCGCCGCAGGCCCAGTGCTCTCATCAGGGACAGGGCGCGCAGACCGACGGCAGGCGCCACATCGGTGCCGCGCGCGATCACGCCCCGCCAGCGCGGTACGACGCGGAAAATCTGGTGGGAGTCCATGAGTTCCAGCGCGGCCCGCGCAATGTCCTCCGCAGCCAGGGGCTTGGGTCCGGAGAACAGCAGGGCCGCACCGGGATCGTGCGCGCGGGTGGTGACCATCTCGGTGTTCACCACATCGGGGCACAGCGCACGCGCCTTGATCGGCAGACCGGCGGCGCGCAGCTCGCCCTGAAGCGACGTGGTGTACGACAGCACGGCGGCCTTGCTCGCGGCGTACACGGCCAGGCCGGGCACCGGCGTCAGCGCCGAGATCGACGCGATGTTGAGGATGACGCCGCCGCGCGCACCCATGGCGTTGACGGCCGCCATGCAGCCCGCCATCATCCCGCGGACGTTGACGTCGAGGGTCTGGACGACGTGCTCGGCGGGCTGCTCCCAGGAGTTACCGGCGTGCAGCACGCCGGCGTTGTTGACCCATACCGCAACTCGGCCCTCCTGCGCGGCCAGTGCCGCAACGGCCTCATGGCCCGCGACGTCACGCACATCCTGGGCCACGCCCCACGCGCCGCGCCCGACGGTCTCGGCGGCGCGCTGCGCGGCGTCCCCGTCAACGTCGGTGATCAGTACGCGGTGTCCCGCCGCGGCAAGGGCTTTCGCGATGGCGAGGCCGATTCCCCGCCCAGCTCCGGTGACTACGGCAATGCTGGCGCTCATCGGCGTGATGTCGTCCTTCCATCGTGGGGGTTCACGAACGACGTTATCGGGACAGGCTCGGCGAACACCATGTCGCCGGCCGACAAACACCGAAGCGCGATCAGTGCGCAGAGACTAAACGGCGGTCACCACTGATCGCGCGGGACGTCGAAGTCCGCGCACAGGGCCCGCCAGACATCACGGGGTTCGACGCCGGCTTCGATCGCTTGAGCCGGGGTACGGCCGCCCAGAACGGCCAGGACGTGGTCCGACACCAACGCAGCGCCGCGCGCCGCACCGAACTGCTCTTCGATCAGCAGGGTGAATTCGGTCAGTCGCACCGCACCAACCTACTAAGCGGCGGCACCGAGCGCCGCTCGGCATACGGCCACCGGGTCGGCGACGTCCGCTCCGCTGGCACCCGCGCGACGCGCCGCCTCCCGGTAGGACGGTGTCGCCAGCACGCGGCCCACGGTCGCCGTCAGCGATTCCGCGGTCAACGGCCGGATCAGCTCGCCACTGCCTTGCCGCACAATCCGATTGGCGATCTCCCACTGGTCGCCACCACCGGGCACCACCACCAGTGGCACCCCGGCCAGCAGCGTCTTGGACACGATCCCGTGACCGCTGCCGCAGATCATGACGTCGGCCTGCTTCAGCAGTTCGTCCTGCCGCCCGAGCCCGACCGCCGCCCACGGCGGCACCGGCGCGTCGGGACCGCGCAGCCGCGACACGACGACGCGCGCGCCGTCGGGCAGCGTCTGCCCCGGGACCAGCGCCTCCAGTGCCAGCTCGTCGAGGCCCTGCATCCCCGTCGTCGCGGTCGACGGCGCCACCACCACGACCGGCCCCGAGCCGGGCGGTACGTCCAACACCGCCGCCGTCGGCTCGAAGTGCAACGGCCCCACGACGACGGCTTCGGCCGGCCAGTCCGGCCGCGGCACCTCCAGCCCGGGCAGGGTCGCGATCAGCCGCCGCGCCGGCCCGGGATCGGTTGCGGGCAATCCGATTCCGATGCGCGCCGTGGACCGCTGCCGCTCCCCCTGGCGCACCGAACGGGCCGTGAGGAACCGCAGCGTCGCGTCCCGCAGCCGGCCGCGCACACCGACGCCGGGTGCCAGGCCACTGCCCAAAGGCGGCAGTCCTTTCGACGGCAGGTACAGCGGGTGCGGGGTCAGCTCGACCCATGGCACGCCCAGCAATTCGGCGGCCATCCCGCCGCACACCGTGATGACGTCGGACACGATCAGGTCAGGCGCGAGTTCCCGCAGCGACGGTTCGTTGAGGACCGTCATCCGCGCGGCGCGCTGATGAATCTTGGCGCCCGAATCGAGGTCGTCGTCGCCATCCTCGGGATCCAGCCCGAGCAGTTCCCGCGCGTCGACGCCCGCCTCCCGGGCGGTGTCGAGCCATTGCCGGCCGGTGAACAGCACCGGATGGTCACCGGCCGCCAGGAACCGGAGGCACAGCGCGATGGCCGGAAAGGCATGGCCGGGGTCCGGCCCGGCAACGACGGCGACGCGCATCGGGTCACCCTGTCACACCGGCCCCTGTGCGCCGGCGTCAAGGGACATTACGGTGGGCTCTATGACACAGAGCACACCGGCATTGACCCAGACCAACGCCGAGATCGTCGAGTCCTTCCTGTACGCCCTGCAGGCCGAGGACATGGACACCGCCGACCGCCTGCTCGACGACAACCTCGTCTACGAGAACGTCGGGCTGCCCACCATTCACGGCCGCTCCCGCGCGATGAAGCTGTTCCGTCCCATGAAGAAGAGCCCCGTCAGTTTCGAGGTCAAGTTCCACCGCATCGTCGGCGAGGGCACCACGGTGCTCAACGAGCGCACCGACGCGCTGGTCATCGGGCCCGTGCGCCTGCAGTTCTGGGTCTGTGGGGTCTTCGAGGTGCACGACGGCAAGATCACGCTGTGGCGCGACTACTTCGACATGTTCGACATGGCCAAGGCCACGCTGCGCGGCCTCGTCGGCGCCGTCATCCCGGCCCTGCGTCCGACCATGTAGTCACCGGTAAAATCGGCCACCATGGCCAATGAGAATCGCCCGAAGCCCAACGCCTGGCAGTACATCAAGTACAGCTACGGCGGCCGGCTGCCCGACTCGATGCGGGCGTGGGTGACCGAGGATCTCATCGGCCAGGGCGCGACGCTGCGGATCGTCATCCGCATGTTCGTCCCGGCATTTCTGATCCTGATCCCGATCTGGTTCCTGCCCGAGATCCTCGGCATCACCGGCGGGCAGGACCTCGTCATCCGCCTCAGTGCGACGGTGCCGATCCTGATCCCGGTGATCTACTTCTCGCACGCCCTGAACAAGATCTGGCGCCGCCACATGCTGGTGAAGCACGGCATCGACCCGAAACTCCTCGAAGAGTCGTTGCGGCAGAAGAACGCCCACATCCACGCGGCCTACGAAGAGCGGTACGGCCGCCGGTCCGACGACGGCACCGGCAGCACCACGATCTAGCGGCTCGTCAGGCCTGGCGCAGCCGTCCGAGTTCGTCGAAGGCCTGCGCCCAGGCACTGAGCCGGTCCGTGGCAGCGACCAGTTCGCTGCGGTAGCGCTGCTCGGACATCGAGCGCGCCGAGCCCGCACCACTGTTCGCCGCTGACACCAATTGCGCTGCGGCCGTGGCGATGTCGGTGTACTGCCGCACGCCGGCCTCGAGCTGGGCCGTGTAGGCCTTGATGGTCGGGGCCAGATGCCCGCGAGACTGCGGCACCGAGCGGGCCGCGCGTTCCATCGACACCACTTCCCCGGCCGTACCGGCCAGCGCCGCAGCCGACACGTTTGCCGCGGCGGTCACCTCGGCGATCTCGCCGGCCGGCAGCAACTGGCCGCGCTGGATGAGGCCGAGCAGCGAGTACAGCCCGCGTTCGGCCGATGCCAGGGTCTCCATCGGACGCCGCGCCGCCGATCCCCGGGGCGGCAGCAGCCGCGACGTCCGTGCGGGCGGCAGGGGCTCGCCGCGGAGCCACCGGTATCGCAGGAAGCACAGGGTGGCCAGGAAGGCGGAGCCGCCGGCGATGGGGCCGGTGATGATCAGCACCCAGAACGGCGTGCTCCACGCCGCCAGGAGTGCCGTCAGCCCGATCCAGAAGGCGCTGGCACCGGCGAACAGCCAGCCCAGCCGCAGCGCCCAGCGCCGCTTGCGCAGCAGCCGGGCCCGCGGGTCGGCGGCCGCGCCGAGGCGCTGGGCCACCAGGTCGGACAATTCGGCAGCGGTGTCGATGCTGCGTTGCAGGACCGCCTGCCAGCCCCGGGTCTCCCCGGGACGGCCGGCCGATTGGGCGTTCACCGCTGCCCCCTCACATCTCGAAAGTTACTGCGACAGCGGGTTTTCCGGAGCCGGGTTGGCTGCCGGGGCCGCGGGAGTCGCCGGTGCGGCAGCGCCGCCGGACGGCAGGGAGTTGCCCTGCATCGAAGCGCGGATCTGCTCCAGGCGCGAGTGCCCGGCCATCTGCACGCTGGCCTGCTGAACCTCCATCATGCGGCCCTGAACCGAGTTCTGCGCCAGCTCGGCGGAGCCCATGGCGTTGGCGTAGCGACGCTCGATCTTGTCGCGCACCTCGTCGAGGCTCGGGGTGTTGCCCGGCGCGGCGATCTCGGTCATCGAGCGCAGCGAGGCGCTGACCTGCTCCTGCATCTTGGCCTGCTCGAGCTGCGACAGCAGCTTGGTGCGCTCGGCGATCTTCTGCTGCAGCACCATGGCGTTCTGCTCGACGGCCTTCTTGGCCTGGGTGGCGGCCTGCAGCGACTGGTCGTGCAGCGCCTTGAGGTCCTCGACGCTCTGCTCGGCGGTCACCAGTTGGGCCGCGAAGGCCTCGGCGGCGTTGTTGTACTCGGTGGCCTTGGCGACGTCACCGGCACCAGTGGCCTGGTCGGCCAGGGTCAGAGCCTGGCGGACGTTGGCCTGCAGCTTCTCGATGTCGGCGAGCTGCCGGTTCAGGCGCATCTCGAGCTGACGCTGGTTGCCGATGACCGAGGCCGCCTGCTGCGTCAGGCCCTGGTGCTGACGCTGGGCCTCTTCGATCGCCTGCTGAATCTGCACCTTCGGGTCGGCGTATTCGTCAACCTTGGAGCTGAACAGCGCCATGAGGTACTTCCAGGCTTTGACAAAGGGATTGGCCATGAGATCGGTCCGCCTTCGTGTCGTTCGTTGATTCGGGATCGGTTGTCAGGTTGCCGGCCACGTCGGTGGCAGCGCGTCTAGAGCCAACCTAGTGGGTATGGACAGCTGGACGCAGCCCGCATGCAGTATTGCGGCGCGGCGAATGCCATACGCGTCGTGCTGCGGTTCAGGCCCCGATGGCTCAGGCAACCGCCATGGCGAGCGGCTGCGGGATGACGACCTTGGTGGCGACGTCGATGTTGGCGACCGTGCGGTCGGCCTCGGCGCGCTCGGTGTGCAGCATCTGCTCGGCGGCGTCGGCCAGCACCTGCGACAACGGCACGTCCAGGGCGCCGCAGATGGCACCGAGCAGCTCACTCGACGGCTCCTTGCGGCCCCGCTCGACCTCGGACAGGTAACCCAGGCTCACCCGAGCACCGTCGGACACCTCGCGCAGTGTGCGTCCCTGCCCGGTACGGGCCTGACGCAGCACGTCGCCGATGACCTCACGAAGTAATGTCGTCATCGCGTTTCCCCTTCGCCCTGAAGTAACACAGCCGCGCAGCCCGGCCGGACCACCCGTTCTACACGGTCTTGTAGGCACCAACGTGGCGACGCACCGCTTTGGTTCCCGAGGCGGAGATTCAGGGTCGGCGAAACGCCGAGACGGCGTAGTCGATGCCCGTCAGCACCGTCAGCACCACCGCGGCCCACATGAACACCCAGGCGGTGGTCAGCCATGGCGAGGGCCAGGCATGCAGGGGCAGGACGAACAGGCCGATCGCGACGGCCTGCACCAACGTCTTGAGCTTGCCGCCACGGCTGGCGGGAATGACGCCGCGCCGGATCACCGCGAAGCGCAGCAGCGTCACCGCGAGCTCGCGGGCCAGGATCACGACGGTGATCCACCACGGCAGGTCGCCGAGCATCGACAGTCCGATCAGCGCGGCCCCGATCAGGGCCTTGTCGGCGATCGGATCGGCCAGCTTGCCGAATTCGGTGACCATGTCGAAGCTGCGGGCGATCTCGCCGTCGAACCGGTCGGTGATGACGGCGGCCGCGAACACGACGAAAGCGGCGATCCGCCAACGGGTTTCGTGACCGTCACCGGCGAAGAGCGCCGCCAGGAACACGGGCACCAGCACGATACGCAGGCCGGTCAGCAGGTTGGCGATGTTCGCCACGCCGGCGCGGGAGGCGCGCGGATCGGTATCTGACTGGCCTGTCACCGACACAGGATATCCGGTCACCTACCGGGCGATACGCAGCCGATACCCTCCACATGTGAGCGACGCACCGAAACCCGCCACCACAGGGCTGGTGGTTCGCCGCGCCCGGACGTCCGACGTACCGGGAATCAAGGCCCTCGTCGACATCTACGCGGGAAAGATCCTGCTGGAGAAGAACCTGGTGACCCTCTACGAGGCGGTCCAGGAGTTCTGGGTCGCCGACCTGCACGGCGAGATCGTCGGCTGTGGCGCATTACACGTGCTGTGGGCCGATCTCGGCGAGGTGCGTACCGTCGCGGCCCACCCCAAGGTGCGCGGCATGGGCGTCGGGCACGCAGTGGTGGCCAAGCTGCTCGACGTGGCCCGGGAACTGCAGCTGCAGCGTGTCTTCGTGCTGACCTTCGAGACCGATTTCTTCAGCCGGCACGGCTTCAAGGAGATCGAGGGCACACCCGTCACCGCCGAGGTGTACGAGGAGATGTGCCGCTCGTACGACACCGGTGTGGCGGAGTTCCTCGACCTCTCCTACGTCAAGCCGAACACCCTGGGCAACACCCGGATGCTGGTCACGTTGTAGCTAATCGGCGCTGTCGGCCGCGGCGTTGCGGCGTGCGACGATGCGGTCCCGCATGTCCATGATCGCGGCCCGCCGGCGGGACCGCCCGCCCCGGCCGAACGACGGCAGCGTCGGGATGACCTCGATCTTGTCCGACACGCCGATCATCAGCTCGGCGATCTCCAGCACCAGTTCGTTGAGTTCGTCGACCTGCTGACCCATCGCCATGAACGAGCTCAGCGACTCGAGGACCACGCGCGCCACCAACACGATCGCGATACAGGTGACCGGGCCGGCGAGCACCAGCCAGAAGACACCGAGCAACGCGGACAACTCGAACGCCACCACAGCGCCCGTCAGGTACAGCACCACCGCACCGGCGATGACCAGTCCGTACAGCAGCGGAACCACGTGCTGCGCCGCCGACTTGCGGAACCCGAAGTCGGTGAACGCCGTCAGCGCGGGCCAGCTACGGCCACCGGATTCGAAGTCGGCGTCGAGCTCCGATTCCGTTGCTGCGCTGCGCGAAATGTCAACCACGGCAAAGCCTCCTTAGGAGTCCAGCCTCCCACAGTCGGCGCCGTCAGCGACCGATCGTCGGTGTTATCCGCACCGCCGATCAGCCCGGGTGTGATCTCGGCAACACCGGTCAGAAGCCCGGGTCGTCGCCCATCGAGCCGGTGGCGTCGGAACCGCCCTGGATCAGCATCAGCGTGCCGGCGAGTTCGTCGGGCTTGACCAGGACCTCGCGGGCCTTGGACCCCTCCGACGGGCCGACGATGCCGCGCGTCTCCATGAGGTCCATCAGACGGCCGGCCTTGGCGAACCCGACCCGCAGCTTGCGCTGCAGCATCGAGGTCGACCCGAACTGGCTCGATACGACGAGCTCCACGGCCTGCAGGAAGACGTCCATGTCGTCGCCGATGTCGCTGTCGATGTCGCGCTTCTCGACGGTCTTGACCGTGACGCCGTCGATGAACTCGGGCTGGGCCTGCTGCTTGGTGAAGGCGACGACGGCCTGGATTTCGTCGTCACTGACGAACGCGCCCTGCACACGGATGGGCTTGGGCGCCTCCGACGGCTGGAACAGGCCGTCACCCTTGCCGGTGAGCTTCTCGGCGCCGATCTGGTCGAGGATGACGCGCGAGTTGGTCGCGTTGGTGACGCCGAATGCCATGCGGGACGGCACATTTGCCTTGATCAGGCCGGTCACCACCGACACCACGGGCTGCTGGGTCGCCAGCACCAGGTGGATGCCCGCGGCGCGCGCCTTCTGGGTGATGCGGACGATGGCGTCCTCGACGTCGCGCGGCGCCTGCATCATCAGGTCGGCCAGCTCGTCGACGACACACAGGATGTACGGGTAGGTCTTGTAAACCCGCTCGCTGCCCAGCGGCGCGGTGATCTCGCCCGAGCGCACCTTCTTGTTGAAGTCGTCGATGTGCCGCACACCGCTGGCGCTCATGTCCTGGTAGCGCTGCTCCATCTCCTCGACCAGCCAGGCCAGCGCGGCCGCGGCCTTCTTCGGGTCGATGATCACGGGCGTGATGAGGTGCGGAATGCCTTGGTACGGCGGGAATTCCACCATCTTCGGGTCGACCAGGATCATCCGGACCTCGTCCGGGGTGGCCCGCTGCAGCAGCGACACCAGCATCGAGTTGATGAAGCTCGACTTACCCGAACCGGTGGAGCCGGCCACCAGGAGGTGCGGCATCTTGGCCAGGTTGTAGCTGATGAAGTGGCCTTCGACGTCCTTGCCGATACCGAACACCATCGGGTGGTGGTCCTTGCGCGTGCTCGGCGCGTTCAGCACGTCCTTGAGCCGCACCATCTCGCGGTCGCTGTTCGGCACCTCGACACCGACCAACGACTTGCCCGGGATCGGCGCCAGCAGGCGGATGTGCTCGTTGGCCACCGCGTAGGCGAGGTTGCGTTGCAGCTGCGTGAACCGCTCGACGCGGACGCCGGGCCCGAGCTCGATCTCGTACCGGGTGACGGTCGGGCCGCGCTGGAAACCGACGACGGTGGCGTCGACCTTGAACTGCTCCATGACCTCGCCGATCGCATTCATGATGCGGTCGTTGTCGCGGCCGACCCGCTTCGGCGGGTCGCCGTCGGACAGCAGGTCCAGCGGCGGCAGGGTGTAGTCGCCCTCGATGACTCGGTCGATCGACAAACCGTCGTCCTGCGCCTTCTCGAGCGCCTTGGCCTTGGCGGGCACCGGGTCCGCGACGTTCTGCGCCTTGCGGCGGCGCGGCGCCTTGGCCGCCGGCTCGGGCGCGGTCGGTGCCTCGTCGGCCGCGGGCTCGACCGGGTAGTTGTCCATCGGCGTGCGGCCCAGCGGCCGCGTCATCGCCGCGGTGGTCTGGTCCGAACCGGGCCACGCTTCGGGCTCGTCGCGCGAATAGGTCGGGTCGTCGTAGTAGCCGTCGGCGAAGTCATCGGCGAAGTCGTCGACGAAACCGGCCGGTGGGTCGTAGTCCTCGTCATGCTCGCCGTGCAGGCGGCCGGAGACCATGTAGCGCAAGGTGTCCGGCAATTCGCGGATCGTCGTGCCGGTGACGAGCAGCAGGCCGAACAGCACGCCCATGATGAGCAGCGGCGTGGCGATCCAGACGGTGAGTCCGTCGGAGAGCGGCCCGCCGATGACGAAACCGACGAAGCCGGCGGCGCCGCGGCGCTCGCCCGGCTCGGTGGGCGCGCCGGCCCAGATGTGCCAGAGGCCCAGCACGGGCAGACCGATCATGGCGGCGCCGAGGATCAGCCGGGGCCGGGCGTCGGGGTTCGGATGGGTGCGCATCAGGGTGACGGCCAGCGCGAGCAGCAGCACGGGCAGCACCACGACCGCGGAGCCGATGACGGTGCGGACGCCGTAGTCGATCCATGCACCGACCGGCCGGGCCGCGTCGAACCACGAGCTCGCCGCGATCAGGAAGGCGACGCCGAGGAGCGCCAGCGCGATGCCGTCACGGCGGTGTCCGGGCTCGAGTTCGCGCGCACGGCCGACGCTGCGGGCGGTGGTTCCGGCGCCCTTGGCGAGCATCAGCCAGCCGGCGCGGGCGCCACGACCGACCGCGGCACCGGCGGTGGCGACGGGCGACGGATGCGGTGCGGGTTTGCGGGCCGGCTTGCGGGCGGGCGATTTCGGGGCCGGCGGACGCGCCGGCCGGCCCGACTTTGCACTGCCTGACTTCGATGAACGCGCCCCCGAACCGGCTGCGCCACGATTCGCCGACCCGGCCTTGGCCCGGTTAGCTGAGCTCGTTGCGGTCTTACTCGCCATGGCTGCCAGCCTAGTCGCAATTACCCCATCTGCACCATCTGCCACACAAGTAACGCTTGGGTCACGACCCCGGCCACATATCCGCTGGTCACGCAGCAGTGGGAGCCACGTCACACGCGCCGCACGGCCCGGTCTAACGTGAACACCTGTCTAGGTCAGCTAGCTATCGAGGAGTCGTTCATGCCCGTCGTTGTCGTCGCCACCATGAAAGCCAAGCCCGAGTCCGTCGACGTGGTCCGCGCCGCGTGCGTCGAGGCCGTCGACGCCGTCCACGCGGAACCGGGCTGTGAGCTCTACTCGCTGCACGAGGCCGACGGCGGCACGTTCGTGTTCGTCGAGCAGTGGGCCGACGCGGACGCCCTCAAGGCCCACAGCACCGCCCCGGCCATCGGCAAGCTGTTCGGCGCCATCGGCGAGCACCTCGACGGTGCGCCCGACATCAAGATGCTCGCTCCCGTGGTCGCCGGCGATCCGGCCAAGGGCCAGCTGCGGGGGAACTGACCGTGGGTGAGCTGAGCGGCAAGGTCGCCTTCATCACCGGCGCGGCGCGTGGCCAGGGCCGCGCGCATGCGGTGAAGCTGTCGTCGATGGGCGCCGACATCATCGCCGTCGACCTGTGCGACCAGATCGCGTCGGTCCCCTACCCCATGGCCACGCCCGACGATCTGGCCGCGACGGTCAAGCTGGTCGAGGACAACGGCGCGCGAATCGTCGCCAGTCAGGCCGACGTCCGCGACCGCGGCGCCCTCAAGACCGCGCTGAAGGCCGGCGTCGAAGAGCTCGGTGGCCGGCTGGACATCGTCATCGCCAACGCCGGGATCGCGCCGATGGCCGGTGAAGACGCCTGGCAGGACGTCATCGACGTCAATCTCACGGGCGTCTACAACACCCTGGATGTGGCGGTGCGCCCGATGGTCAAGGCCGGCAACGGCGGGTCGATCGTGCTGATCAGCTCGGTCGCCGGACTGGTCGGGCTGTCGTCGCCGATGGCCGGGTCGGTGGGCTACGCCGCCGCCAAGCACGGCATGGTCGGCCTGATGCGGGTGTACGCGAACCTGCTGGCCTCGCAGAACATCCGGGTCAACTCGATCCATCCGGCCGGGGTCAACACCCCGATGATCGACAACGAGTTCACCCGGAAGTGGTTGAGCCAGTTGACCGAAGAAACCAAAGCGGGCCCCGACATGACGAATGCACTGCCCGTGCAGGTGCTCGAGGCCGAGGACATCGCCAACACCGTGGCGTGGCTGGTGTCGGACGCCGGGCGGTACATCACCGGCGTGACGCTGCCGGTGGACGCCGGCTTCGTCAACAAGCGCTGACGCGAACCGCTTCGGCCCCAACCCAATTCACGGCGCGACGCCGGGTAAGGCCGGTGCCCGTTCTTCGGGTGCGCGGCGGGTTGCCGCCGGCTGCTGCACGTCTACGTGTGTGCGCCGAAGGAGGTGGCGGCCACGTCGGCGCAACCGGCGAAGCCCGCCCCACCGCGGCATCGGGTATCCGAGCACATGAACGAAGTCGGATTCACCGTGCAGCAGCACGTTGATTTCGCTCGGGCCTGACAGCGGATAACAGCTTTCAGAACCAGCGAATTGAACGGTATCGATCTCGTTGCCGAGGAAGACGGTGACGCGGACGACTTTCGGAGTACCGAAAAGTAGTTGGCGGGTGTGATTGTGACGATCACCCAACGCCAGGACACCAGTGGCAATGTCGAGATGCCCGTCGAACGCCGGCACGCCCAGTCCGCGGGTATCCGTACCCGAATACACCCGCACGCGCACCATCCTGCCGGCGAGATCGCATTCGTGGACGTTCATGGTGTGCACCCACAGCGCCCGCGCAAGACCCCCGTCGCCGTGCACATCAGGGTGCACGTAGACGCCCGAAACACCGCCCGCGCCAACGTCTTCGATCACCACGACGCTGCCGTCGGGCGCGATCTCGCTATCGCACAGCACCTTGTTCGTTGTGACCCCCACAGCGAAACCCCTTCCGCTGCCGCACCTGGCAGCCGTCCCCTCGGTTCCAATGCCGCTTTTGCGTGCGCGAGCTCATCGAATTGCCGAGGAGCGTCTCAGCACTGAGACCTCGCCGGCCCATCCGGTGGCTGCCGGCATCCCCCGTCCCGACAGCGCCGCGGATTCAACATTTCAGCAACAATTGCCGTCGGCTAGCGGTATTCCCCACGGTTTCTCACAGTGAACACACAGCTACGAACGTCCAGCGGGGTGAACACCCCACAGTCCACCCCGCAATTCCACCCCTTCCAGCGCAAATACGGCACACACTCCCCCAAGTTGACCGGATTCTGCTTTCCGAGCCGAGGATTACATATAGCGGACTGACGTGTCAACATTTCATTTTCCGACAGCTCTAGCGAAGTTGACAGCGGTGAGCTAACGTACTCGCTCCGGGTACGTTGGCGAACATCTGTTACATCGCCAACGGACCCGGAACGCTCCCCCAAGCGGCTAATACCCGGCCATCTGGTTCCCGCACGTGCGCAGCACGTCACGTCAGGACCTGGCAACACCATTTGGGGGAACGACATGTTCAGCAGGAAGCACCCGCAGAAGCCCGCGGGAAACATCACCTTGTTCGCCGAGCGGCTCAACAATCTCTTCACCGCCATCTATCCACCGACACGGGGCCCATACCGGAACTGCGAAGTGACGCAAGCGCTGGCTCGCCGCGGCTACGACTTGTCGGACCCCTACCTGTCGCAGCTGCGCCGTGGCATACGCACCCGCCCGTCACGCCTGACGGTGCACATGTTGGCCGAATTCTTCGGTGTCCGAACCGAATACCTCGACGGCGAAGACTCCGGTTACACCCGTGCCCTCGACAGCGAATTGGGCTGGCTCCGTCTCGCCCGCAACACGTCGGTGCGCGAGGTCACCACTGCCCTTCTGACCCTGCGACCGAGCGACCGCGAGGCCCTGCTCGACTCTGCGAGTTCCCTTGCCAACCTGGACGAGCCGGTTGTAAACCAGGCACGAGGGATTCGGCTCGGCGCCATGTCCATCGATGTCAAGGCAGGCCACGTTGACGCCTGGTGATCAACCCACCGACCGCGCCGCGCGCGGCGCACGCGTCGGGCAGGTCGCCGCCCGCGCCGCAGCGCGGGCGGCAACGAGCGCTGTTCGTCAGCCTTTTCTGTCCGACGAGCAGAAAGCGCAGGCCCGCGACGAACAGATGCTGCGTTTGGCCGACGACCTCGCCGCCACATTGGGCACCATGAAGGGCGCGGCGATGAAGCTCGGCCAGCTGCTTTCGCTGCTCAATTTCGGCCTCAGCTCCGCGCAGACCCGAGATGAATTCTCCCGTCGGCTGTCCCCGTTGTTCAGCCGAGCCCCCGCCGTCGACAACGCCGTCATGTTTCGGTTGATGGACTCCGAGTGGGGTGCACTGCGCGGCCAGGTGCGCACGATCGAACCCGAGCCCGTGGCGACGGCGTCGCTGGGGCAGGTCTACCGGGCCCGGCTCACCGACGGACGCGATGTGGCAGTCAAGGTCCAATACCCGTGGGCGCGTAGCGCGGTCCGCGCAGACCTGAAGAACCTGGCCCTGCTGGTCCGGCTCCGCGCCAGGGCCTATCCGGTCAGGGGACTGAATGCGGTGGTGGCCGAGGTCAGCCGGCAGATCACGGCCGAACTCGACTACCGCCGGGAGCTGGCCAACCACCGCGCGGTCTTCGCAGCTCATCGCGCACATCCGGTGTTCGTGATCCCCGAGCCGATCGACGAGTTGTGCACCGACCGCGTCATGGTGACCGAGTACCTGGACGGCACGCAGCTTCATCACCTCACCGACGTCGACCAGACGGTGCGCGACCACATCGGCGAGGCGGTCTTCCGCTTCTACTGCGCCAACATCTACACCAGCGGTGAGTTCTGCGCAGACCCACACCCGGGCAACATCCTGCATCTGCCGGACAACCGAATCGGTTTCGTCGATTTCGGTCTGTACGTACGGATGAGCCGAGCCGAAGTCGATCTGGAAAGGTCCGTACTGAAGGCGGTCATGCGTGGCGACGCCACGACCGCACATCGCCTGGCCAGCGTGGCCGGATTCATCGTCGATGCCGAGGCGCTGCCCCCGGAGATGGCGTTGGAATACATGCGGGCCGTCGCCGGGTGGTATCTCACTCCGGGCCTGAGCCAGGTGACCGACAAGGTCGCGTACAAGGCGCTGTCGCAGGCGATGCTGCCCCGATCCGATTACCGGTCAGGCATATTCAAGCAGCGCATGCACAGCGCACATGCGTTCTCCCGCCGGACGGAGATGAGCGTGTGTGCGCTGTTGGGCACGCTGCAAGCGCGGGGCCGCTGGCACGACATCGCTTCGGAATGGGCCCTGGACGCTGCGCCCGCGACCGAGATGGGACAGCAGATCGCCCGCTGGCGCTCACGAATCCGGTAGTACCCGGCGCATCCCGCCCAGCAGGAACGCCGCACATGACTGCGCGATGGGCTCCGGGTCGACGTCGGCGCCGTCACCGACGAGCATCGGGAACGTCGCCATCAACACACACGACACCACCGCCTGCCCGGCGATGCGTACGTCGACGCTGTCGCGAATCCAGCCCTGCCGGCGCCCTGCCTCCAGGAATGCAGCCACCTGCGCGCCGAGTCGGTCGTAGGCGGCGAGCACCGATTCGTAGGCCTGCTCGTCCACGCCGGGCGCGGCAATCGCCACGAACGACACCAACGCACGGTTTTTCGCGATGTAGGTCACGGCACGGCGCGCCCGGTCGGTGAATTCGGCGACGTACTCGGTGCGGCTTGTCCATTCGGCCGCCTCACGTTCGCCGGCGATCGCGGCCGAAATCTCTTGGACGGTCCGAGACTGGATGGACTCCAGGAGGTCACGCTTGCTGCGGAAGTAGTTGTAGAAGGTGCCGTGGCCGACCCCGCAGCGGGCAGTGATGTCGGCGACGTCGACGTCGCGGTATCCACGCTCGATGAACAAGTCGGTGGCCGCCGCATACAACTCGGCAGCTCTCTCAGGCATCGCTGGTCTCCCCTTCGGCGGTGTCCTCGGCCAGCAATCCCTGATCGGCGATCGCCGAGATCGACGCCAGGAAGGTGGCGCGCGACTCGGCCGTCCTATCCCCCCGCATGGACATCAGTAACCCCGGGCCGGACAACCCCATCACCAGGCGGCCCAGCAACGCCCATGTGTCACGGTGATCCACCGAGGCGTGGTCGGGGTTTGCCGTCTCGAACAGCCGCGCGAACGCGACATCCAGCGTCGACAGGAGCCCGCTGACCCGGAAGCGCAGTTCGGGGTCGATGGCGCTGCTTTCCACCGTGAGCAGCCGGACGATCGCAGGATCCTCATCGACAAGGTCGAACAGGCGGGTGCCGAATACCGTGATGAGCTCCATCGCCTGGTGGTAGTCGGTCAGGTCCAGGCTCGCCAGTGACCCGATCCGAAGTGCCCGGGCAGCTTTCGTGACCGCGTAATCGAAAACGTCGTCGAGCAGATCCCGTTTGCTCGGGTAGTACCGGTACAAGGTGCCCTGCCCGACGTTGGCGTGACGGGCGATATCCGCCATCGTCGTCTGGTCGTAGCCGCGATCGGTCAGCACGGCATAGGCAGATCGCACGATCTCCTTGCGCCTGGCAGCTCGCAAATCGGCGTTGGCCGGCCGGCCGCGCGCACGGCGCTCGGAGGCTTGACCCCCCCGTGGCAAAGACACCGGGCCGAGTTTAGTGGTACGGAGCGACCCAGATGTGGGTTTCCCTCGCACCGATGCTTTACACCGGATTATTGTCGCGGAGCTAAATTTCGAGGACCGTGGGCACGATCATCGGCTGGCGCCGATAGGTCTCGCCGACCCATTTGCCGACGGCCCGGCGCACCGCCTGGGCGATGCGCGCGGGATCGGTAACCTGCTCGGAGACAAGGGTTTCCAGTGCCGCCTGCGCCTTCTCGGCAGCCGGCTCGAGGGCCTTCGGATCCTCCGAGAAGCCACGCGAGTGCAGGTGCACCGGGGCCACCGGCTTGCCGGTCTCGCGGCTGATCACCACGGTGACCGCGATGAAACCCGAAGTCAGCGTGAGCCTTTCGCCCAGGGTGGCGTCGCCGACGTCACCCAGCACCAGACCGTCGACGAACACCTTGCCCACCGGCACGGCGCCGGCGATGCGGGCCTGCCCGTTGATCAGATCGACGCTGACGCCGTTCTCGGCGAGGACGACGTTCTCCTCCGGCACCCCGGTGCGGATCGCGAGCTTGGCGTTGGCGCGCAGGTGCCGCCAGGTGCCGTGCACCGGCATGACGTTGCGCGGCCGCACCCCGCGGTACAGGAACAGCAACTCACCGGCAAAGGCGTGGCCGGAAACATGCACGCGCACTTGCTGATTGGTCACGACGCGGGCGCCGATCTTGGCCAGCGCGTCGATCACGCCGTAGACGGCTTCCTCGTTGCCGGGGATCAGCGAGCTGGACAGGATGATCAGATCGCCGGCCGTCAGCGTGATGCTGCGGTGCTCGCCGCGGGACATCCGGGACAGCGCCGCCATGGGCTCGCCCTGGGTGCCGGTGGTGATCAGCACGACGCGGTCGGCCGGCAGCAGCTCGGCCGCACCGATGTCGATGACGTCATCGTCGTCGACGTTGAGGAAGCCGAGTTCCTTGGCGATCCCCATGTTGCGGACCATCGAGCGGCCGACGAAGGACACCTTGCGCCCCAGCGCCACGGCGGCGTCGATGATCTGCTGCACGCGGTCGACGTTCGACGCGAAGCACGCCACGATGACGCGGCCGTCGGCGCCGCGGATCAGGCGGTGCAGGTTGGGGCCGACCTCGCTCTCGGAGGGACTGACCCCGGGAATCTCGGCGTTGGTCGAGTCGCACAGGAACAGGTCGACGCCCTGTTCGCCGAGCCGGGACATGCCGGGCAGGTCGGTGGGCCGGCCGTCCGGCGGCAGCTGATCCAGCTTGATGTCACCGGTGTGCAGCACCGTGCCGGCACCGGTGTGCACGGCGATCGCGAGGGCGTCGGGAATCGAGTGGTTGACCGCGAAGTACTCGCACTCGAACACCCCGTGGGTGCTGCGCTGCCCCTCGGCGACGATCTGCATGTTGGGCTTGATCCGGTGCTCACGGCACTTGGCGGCCACCAGGGCCAGCGTGAACCGCGAGCCCACCACGGGGATGTCGGGCCGCATCTTGAGCAGATACGGGATGGCGCCGATGTGGTCCTCGTGCGCGTGCGTGAGCACCAGCGCCTCGATGTCGGCCAGCCGGTCCTCGATGTGCCGGATGTCCGGCAGGATCAGGTCGACGGCGGGCTCGTCGTGCGTCGGGAACAGCACGCCGCAGTCGATGATCAGCAGCCGGCCCAGGTGCTCGAAAACGGTCATGTTGCGGCCGATTTCGCTGATGCCGCCCAGTGCCGTCACACGCAGACCGCCCGGCTCCAATGGGCCGGGCGGTGCGAAGTCGGGTCTGGTCACGCAAGCACCGATGCCGTGCGCAGGTCCGCGGCGAGTGCCGTCAGCTGATCCGGCGTGGCGGGCACCTGCGGCAACCGCGGGTTACCGACCTCGATACCGAGCAACCGCAGGCCTTCCTTGCTCATGGTGACGCCGCCGAGCCGGTTTTGCGCCTCGCCGAGCGAGTGCAGCCCCACATGAATCTTGCGTGCGGTGGCGATGTCGCCGGAGTTGAAGGCCGACAACATATCCCGGAGTTGGCCGGCCGCCACATGGCCCCAGACACTGATGAACCCGGTGGCGCCCATCGCGAGCCACGGCAGGTTGAGCGTGTCGTCGCCGGAGTAGTAGGCCAGCCCGGTCTCGGCCATCATCTGCGCGCCGCCGTTGAGATCGCCCTTGGCGTCCTTGACCGCGACGATGTTCGGGTGCGCCGACAGCGTCCGGATGGTGTCCCATTCGATCGGGATCGATGACCGCGGCGGGATGTCGTACAGGATGACCGGCAGGTCGGTGGCGTCGGCGACGGCGGTGAAGTGCGCGACGAGACCGGCCTGCGGCGGCCTCGAGTAGTACGGCGTCACCACGAGCAGACCGTGCGCGCCGGCAGCGGCGCTGGCCTTGGCCAGGTGGACGCTGTGCGCGGTGTCGTAACTGCCGGCGCCGGCGATGATGCGGGCCCGGTCGCCGACCTCTTCGAGAACCGCCTCGAGCAGGGCGATCTTCTCGTCGTCGGTGGTGGTCGGCGATTCGCCGGTGGTGCCGGAAACGACGAGGCCGTCGCACCCCTTGTCGACCAGGTACTTGGCTACCTTCTTCGCACCAGCCAGATCAAGCGAGCCGTCCGGGCCGAACGGCGTCACCATGGCAGTCAGCACGGTGCCCAAGCGTGCGCTGACGTCGATTCCGGTGGTGGTCACGGGCGACAAGATTACCCGCTGGTTCGCCCTGGTTTTGCACCGCCGCCCGCTGCGCCCGCGCGCGGCTCCGGGCGGCGGGTTCAGTCGATGAGCATCCCGGCACGCCGCATCGCCGCCGTGATGTTCTCGAAATCGATGGCGACGTGAGCGCGCGCCAGTTCCTCGGCGTCATCGCCGCGGCCTTCGGCAATGGCGTCGACGAGCGTCGTGTGCTCACCCAGCGCGCGCAGTTCCATCTGCCGCATCGTCACCGGCTCGCCCCACACGTGCGCCGGAGCGCCGATGCTGACCGATGCTTCCAGGTCGAGCAGTACCTGTTTGAGGACGGCGTTGTGAGCGGCATCCATGATCGCGAGGTGCAGGGCGCTGTCGGCTTGCTGGGCGGCCAATCCGCTGTCGGCCCGGCGGTAGTCGTCGAGGCACTGCCGCAGCACTTTGATGTCGCCCGCGGTGCGGGATTCCGCCGCGGCCCGGCTGACCGCACCGTGAACGCGGCAGATCGCGTCACACCGGTCGCGAATCTCGTCGACCCGCATCCGCAGGGTGCGGACCACCGCTTCCGTCGACGAGTCCGGCCACTGCTGCAACACGTACGAGCCACCGCCACGTCCTCGCCGCGTCTCCACCAGACCGCGGTCCACCAGTCGGGCGAGTGCCGCGCGCACCGTCATCCGGCCGACTCGCAGCGACGCCGCCAGTTCGCGTTCGGCGGGCAGCCGGGCATCGGGCAGGTATTCGCCGATGGCGATGGCGGTCACCAGCCGGTCGGTGATCTCGTCGACCCGAGTGGACGATTCGAGTTCGCGGTTGAGTAGGCCGGGGGCATCCACACCGTGGAGATGTGTCATCGCCGGCTCCCTTCCTGTCGCCACACAGAGTATCGACACGGATTGTTAAATCTCGATTAATGGTCTTGTGATGAGACCATTAATGACACATGCTGGCCGACATGCCGACCACCAGCCACCATGTGCCGTTCCGCGACTACGAGACCTGGGTCCAGGTGACCACGCCGTCGTCGCCGGAGCCGGGAGCACTTCCGCTGTTCGTGCTGCACGGCGGGCCGGGCATGGCACACAACTACGTACGCAACATCGCCGAGCTGGCCGCCGAAACGGGCCGCACGGTGATCCACTACGACCAGCTCGGCTGCGGCAACAGCACGCACCTACCCGACGCGCCCGCCGCGTTCTGGACGCCGGCGCTCTTCGTCGAGGAATTCCACACTGTCCGCGCTGCGCTGGGCATCGACGAGTACCACCTGCTGGGCCAGTCCTGGGGCGGCATGCTGGGCGCGGAGATCGCAGTGCGCCGACCGCCGGGGCTCGCATCGCTCGTCATCTGCAACTCCCCGGCGTCGATGGAACTCTGGATGGCCGGCTGCGCACAGCTGCGCATGCAATTGCCACCGGACATCCAAGCCGCACTGACCCGGCATGAGGACGCGGGGACGGTCGACGATCCTGAGTACCTGGCCGCGACCGACGAGTTCTACGCGCGCCACCTGTGCCGCGTCGTACCCATGCCACAGGATCTCGCCGACACCATCGCGCAGATGGAGGCGGAACCCACCGTCTATCACACGATGAACGGGCCCAACGAGTTTCACGTCATGGGCACGTTGGGCGCATGGAGCATCATCGACCGGCTGCCCGCGATCAACGCGCCGACACTGGTCGTCGCCGGCGAGTTCGACGAGGCCACCCCCGACTCCTGGCAGCCGTTCCTCGACCACATCCCCGATGCAGTCGGGCACGTCTTCCCCGGCACCAGTCACTGCTCGCACCTCGAGAAGCCCACGGAATTCCGCGCTTTCGTCGCCGCGTTCCTCGCCAACCACGACGCCAACCACGATCTGGCCACCGACGCCCTGGTCTGACCCCATCCGCTCGACCCGATAGGACTGCCATGGCAACCACCACCCGCCTCGCCACCGGCGAAGGCCAGCGCGCCCTCGAATCATTCGGCTACAAACAGGAACTCAATCGTTCCGTCTCGACCCTCGACCTCGTCGTCTACGGGCTGGTGTTCATGGTGCCGATCGCGCCCTGGACCATCTTCGGCGTCGTGTACAACAGCGCCGGCGGCATGGTGCCCCTGGTTTACCTCATCGGCCTGATCGCGATGGTGTTCACAGCGACGGCGTATGCGCAGATGGCCAAGTCGTTCCCGCTCGCCGGATCGGTGTTCTCGTATGTCGGCCGCGGAATCCATCCCGGCGCGGGCTTTTTCGCGGGATGGGCGATCCTCCTGGATTACCTGCTGATCCCGACGCTGCTGTACGTACTGGCCGCCGAATCGATGATCGGCCTCTTCCCCGGGACGCCGCGATGGCTGTGGGCGCTGGTGTTCGTCCTGGTCAACACCGTCATCAATCTGCTCGGCGTCGACTCGCTGAAGATGGCCAACCGGCTCTTCCTGGTGCTCGAGCTGGTCTTCCTCGCGATCTTCGTCGTCATCGCGGTGCGAGCCATCAATGGTGACTCGCTGCCGAATGTGCACTGGAGCACGACGCCGATCTGGAATCCGGACACCGTCAGCGCTCCGCTGATCGCCGCCGCACTGTCGATCGCCGTCCTGAGTTTCCTTGGCTTCGACGGCATTTCGACACTCGCCGAGGAATCCACCGGCACGCGCAATCCGGCCGGCAAAGCCATGGTCGGCGCGTTGTTCATCGTGGCGTTCCTGTTCATCGGCCAGACGTGGTTGGCCAGCCTGTTGGCCGGCGGCCGGGCATCATTCAGCGACGACGAGGCGGGCAACGCATTCTTCAAACTGGTCGAGGCAGCGTCTAGCACGGGGTGGATGAACGCATTCTTCGTCGTCAACGTGCTCGCCGTGGGATTCGCCAACGCGATGGCCGCGCAGGCCGCGACCAGCCGGCTGCTGTTCTCGATGAGCCGGGACCGACAGCTACCCGCTTTCCTGTCCAATGTCAGCTCACGCAAGGTGCCGTACGCCGCGATCCTGTTGGTCAGCGCGATCAGCGTGGTCCTCGTGCTGTTCTTCGTCGGCCAGATCGCGCTCATCTCGTCACTGGTGAACTTCGGCGCGCTGTTCGCCTTCTGCCTGCTGCACGTATCGGTGGTCTGGTACTACCTGGGCCGCAAGAAGTCGCGGAACTATCTGCTGCACCTCGTGGTGCCGACGCTGGGCTTCCTGATCATCGGCTATGTGCTGTTCAACGCGGATTCGCTGGCCAAGATCGGCGGCATCGTGTGGCTGGGCATCGGCGCGGTGGTGTTCCTCGTCAACAAGCTGCGCGGCCGCGGCGTGCCGACGCTCGGTGACGAACCACAACAGGAGGTGGCCGGTTAGCACCCGGCATTAGAGTCGGATGATGCTCGGCCATCTCGGCATCAACGTGCCCGATCTCGGGGCGGCGAAGAATTACTACGACGAATTCATGCCATTGGTAGGTTTCGAGCCTTTCATTGCCGCCGACGACGAGTTCGCCTTTCGCCCGGCCGGCGGCAAACCTGGCACCTACCTGTTTTTCTATCCGACCGCAGCGCCCGGTGATCACTCGCGACATCGCACCGGGCTGCAACACCTCGCTTTTATGGTCAAGACGCGATCCGCGGTCGAGCGCGTCCACGAGTTCGTGCAGCGAACCGGCGGCGAGGTGCTGCATGCACCGCAGTCGTTCCCGCAATATCCGCCGCCCTACTTCGCCATGTTCTGGCTGGACCCGTTCGGCATCATGCTGGAAGCGGTGTGCCATCACGACGCGCAGTGATCAGGTTCGCATGGGGACGCGGGGCGAATCATCTTGGGGCCGTGGCAATTACCGCCCATTTGAATTTTCGATATTCAGTCGGATTGCCGCTAAAAGGCTGTGAACCGGCACACTACTACCGGCAATGGAGACTCCGGAGTGCCCTTCTTATTTTTTATCGTTACACTTCCGGCCGAACACCCCCGATAAAGGAGATCATTCGTGGCCGAACGCATTGTCGTCCAACTTGTTGACGATATTAACGGCACTGAAATCACCGACGACACGGGTGAGCGGATTAACTTCTCGGTACGTGGGGTTGATTACCAGATCGATCTTTCCGCTGCGAACGTGGCGAAGTTCGAGAAGGCGCTGGCACCGTATCTGGACGCCGCGACCCGCGTCGGCGGCCGTCGCACCCGGACCCAGAAAGTTGCCGAGCCGAGCACTCGGGCCCCCAAGAGCGGCACGGCGCGCCGCCGCGGCAAGAAGGCCGCGTCCTCGAAGGAGCAGCTCGCCGCCATCCGCGAGTGGGCACAGGAGAACGGCTACGACGTCGCGGCCCGCGGCCGCATCAAGGCAGACATCGTCGAGGCGTACCACGCCGCGAACTAGCCGACGCTAGACCCGCCGTCGCAACTCGGTCACCAGATCCCCGCGATCCCCGACCGTCACGTCGTCGACGCCGAGCCACGTCGCCATCGATCTGAGTTCCGGCACCAGGGCCGCGGCCACCCGCGCGCGGTCCTGGCCGTCCTCGGCGAACGCGCCCACGACATTCAAGGCGTCGGCGGTGCGTTTCAGGTCGACGCGCCCCACCAACTGGCCGTCGAGCAGGAAAGGCCAGACGTAGTAACCGAATTGGCGCTTCGGGGCCGGGGTGTAGATCTCGATCCGGTAGTGGAAGCCGAACAGCCGCTCGACTCGGGGCCGGAAGAAGATCAGCGGGTCGAACGGGCACAGCAGTGCGGTGCCCCGGTCCGTGCGGGGCACTTTCTGCCCGGCGCGCAGGTAGGCCGGAACCCCGTCGATCGTGACGGGTTCCAGCTCTCCGGAGGCCACCAGCGCCGCCAGAGCGGGTTTCGCCTGGCGGGCGCCCAGCCGGAAGTAGTCGCGGATGTCGGCCTCGGTCCCCACGCCCAGCGCCCCGGCCGCCTTGAGCACCAACTGCCGGACCGCCTCGTCGTCGGAGACCTCCCGGGCCAGCACCTCCGCCGGCAGCACCCGCTCGACCAGGTCGTAGTGCCGCGCGAAGCCGGCCCGGGTGGCGGTGGTGAGCACGCCCGACGACCACAGCGCCTCGGCGACCCACTTGGTGTCACTGCGCCCCCACCAGGGCCCTTTGGCGCCGCGAGGTTCGGCCTCGAGGTGGGCCTCGATCTGTCCGGCGGTCGACGGCCCGAGTTCGGCGACAGCGGCGACGATCTTCTCGGCCAGCTCGCCGTTGCGCTTGACGATCTCGGTGCCCCAGCGGCCGTGGGTGTATTCACGCATGCGCCAGCGCAGCAGCGGCCAGTCGTCGACCGGCAACAACGCCGCTTCGTGCGCCCAGTACTCGATGAATTGCCGCGGCGACCGGGCACTGTGGCTCCACGCCAGCGCGTCGAGCGCGTCCCGATCGTAGGGGCCGAGCCGGCTGAACACCGGCGCGTAGTGCGCCCGTACACAGACCGATACCGAATCCAATTGCAGCACTTGTATTCTGGACATCAAACGCTTCAGGTGCGCCCGGGTTACCGCCCCGGACGGCTTGGGTTCGTGAAGGCCCTGGGCGGCGACGGCGATGCGACGGGCCTGGACCATGGTGAGTGCTGCCACAGTCACATCGTGGCGCAGGCCACCGACAAACTCGCGCATGGTTCTGCAACGTTGTCGGCCGAACCGCCTACCATTCCTGCGGCACACCCTGTATTGGGGCTTCGGCCGTTCCCGGCCGGCCCTGACGGAAAGGACCAGCAGTGAGCTACAACGCTGCGGACATCACCGAACTCGACGATGTTCAGCACACCCGCCTGCGCCCGGCGGTCAACCTGGGCCTGGATGTGCTCAACACCGCTCTGCGCGAGCTGGTGGACAACGCGGTCGAGGAGGTCGCCGACCCCAGCCACGGCGGCTCCACCGTCACCATCACCCTGCATGCCGACGGCTCGGTGAGCGTCGCCGACGACGGCCGCGGCCTGCCCATCGACTCCGACCCCGTGACCGGCAAGAACGGCATCGTCAAGACCCTCGGGACCGCGCGCGCCGGCGGCAAGTTCTCCGCCCACAGCGATGCCACCAGCACCGGCGCCGGCCTGAACGGCATCGGCGCCGCGGCCGCGGTGTTCATCTCGGCCCGCACCGACGTCACCGTGCGCCGCGCCGGCAAGACCTACCTGCAGAGCTTCGGCCACGGCTACCCCGGCACATTCGAGGGCAAGGAATTCGACCCGAACGCCGAGTTCACCCGCGCCGACACCCAGAAGCTGCGCGGCACCGGCAACCGCAAACCCGACGCGCACGGCACCACCGTCCGGATCCTGTTCGACCAGGCCGTCGTGCCGGACGCCACCGTCGACATCGGTGAGGTCCTGCTGCGCGCCCACGCCGCGGCCCGGATGTGCCCCGGCGTACACCTGACCGTCGTCGACGAGGGCTGGCCCGGCGAGGACGTCCCACCCGCATTGCTGCAGCCGTTCAACGGCCCGTGGGGCACCGAGGCGCTCCTGGAGCTCATGTGCACGTCGGCGGGCACTCCCGTGCCCACGGTGCGCGCGGTGGTCGAAGGCCGCGGTGAATACACCACCGGCCGCGGCCCCACCCCGTTCCGGTGGTCGCTGACGGCCGGTCCGGCCGAGCCGACCACGGTGGCCGCGTTCTGCAACACCGTGCGCACCCCCGGCGGCGGGTCGCACCTGACCGCCGCCATCAAGGGGCTGTCGGAGGCCCTGGCCGACCGCGCGTCCCGCATTCGCGACCTGGGCCTGGCCAAGGGCGAGGACGGACCCGAGCCACAGGACTTCGCCGCGGTCACGGCGCTGGCCGTCGACACCCGTGCGCCCGACGTGGGCTGGGACTCGCAGGCCAAGACCGCCGTCTCGTCGCGCTCGCTGAACGTCGCGATGGCCCCCGATGTGACGCGCAGTGTCAACGTCTGGGCGGCGAACCCCGCCAACGCCGACACGGTGACGCTGTGGACGCAGCTGGCGCTGGAGTCGGCCCGGGCGCGCCGCAGCGCCGAGGGCGCCAAGGCGCGGTCCCGCGCAGCGTCGAAAGCCAAGGGGCTGGGCACGAACCTGTCGCTGCCGCCGAAGCTGCTGCCCAGCCGGGAGACCGGCCGCGGGTCGGGCGCCGAACTGTTCCTGTGCGAGGGCGACTCGGCGCTGGGCACCATCAAGGCGGCCCGCGACGCGACGTTCCAGGCGGCCTTCCCGCTGAAAGGCAAGCCGCCCAACGTCTATGGCTTCACCGTCAACAAGGCGCGGGTCAAGGACGAGTTCGATTCCATCGAGCGCATCCTGGGTTGCGGCGTGCGCGACAACTGCGACCCGGAGCAGTGCCGCTACGACCGGATCCTGTTCGCCTCCGACGCCGACCCCGACGGCGGCAACATCAACTCGAGCCTGATCTCGATGTTCCTGGACTTCTACCGCCCGCTCGTCGCGGCCGGCATGGTCTACGTGACGCTGCCGCCGCTGTTCGTGGTGAAGGACGGTCAGGAGCGCATCTACTGTCAGGACGAGTCCGAGCGCGACACCGCCGTCGCCGAGTTGAAGGCGCGCTCGAAGCGCCGGGTGGAAGTCCAGCGCAACAAGGGTCTCGGTGAGATGGATGCCGACGACTTCTGGAACACCGTGCTGGATCCGCAGCGGCGCACCGTGATTCGGGTGCACCTCGACGACGCCGAGAAGAAGTTGCACCACACCCTGTTCGGCGGGCCGCCCGAGGGCCGGCGCACGTGGATGGCCGAGGTGGCCGCCGTCGTCGACACCCTTGCGCTGGACCTGGACTAGAAGGACGCGATCGTGACCTCCCCACTGGACCTTCCCGAACAGAATCCGGACCTGGTGCTCGACCAGAGCGCCGACGACTACTGGAACCACTACCAGCTGACGTTCGCGCTCTACAGCGTCAGCGACCGCGCCATCCCGTCGGCGTTCGACGGCCTCAAGCCGGGCCAGCGCCGGCTGCTGTACCAGATGCACGACTCGAAACTGCTGCCCGGCAACAAGCCGCAGAAGTCCTCGAAGGTCTGTTCGGCCGTCACCGGCAACCTGCACCCGCACGGCGGCGCGTCGATGTACGGCGCCGCGGCGCTGATGGCCGCCGAGTTCCAGCGCGTGAAAGTCATTGACGGACAGGGTGCTTTCCCGCGCATCCAAGGTGACATTCCCGCCGCCGACCGGTACACCGAGATGCGGCTGTCGGCCCCCGGCGCGGCGCTGACCGCCGAACTCGACGACCACGCGGTGCCCATGGTGCCCACGTTCGACGGCGAGTGGATCGAGCCCACGATGCTGCCGGCCCAGTGGCCGGTGCTCCTCTGCAACGGTGCAGTCGGCATCGCCGAAGGCTGGGCCACCAAGGTGCCCGCGCACAATCCGCGCGAGATCATGGCGGCCTGTCGCGCGCTGCTGAAGACCCCGAACATGACCGACGACCGGCTCGCCAAGCTCATTCCCGGCCCGGACTGGGGCTGCGGGGCGACGGTGGTCGGCACCGCCGGGTTGCGCGAGTACCTCACCACCGGCCGCGGTGCGCTCACGGTGCGCGGCACCCTGTCGATCGACGGCAAGAACGTCGTCATCACCGAACTGCCGCCCGGTGTCGCGAGTAACACTGTGCAGGACCGGATTCGGGCGCTCGTCGAGTCCGGCGAGCTGGCCGGTGTGGCCGACATGTCCGACCTCACCGACCGCCGGAACGGGCTGCGCATCGTCGTCACCGCCAAACGCGGGCACGCCGCCGAGACCATCCGCGACCAGCTGCTCGCGCTGACTCCGCTGGAGTCGACGTTCGCCGCCAGCCTGGTGGCGCTCGACGAGGACCGCGTGCCGCGCTGGTGGACGGTGCGCGAGCTGATCGGCGCGTTCCTGCACCTGCGCGACTCGGTGGTGCTGCACCGCAGCCAGTACCGGCTCGAGAAGGTCACCGCCCGTAGGCATCTGGTGGCCGGCTTGATGAAGATCCACCTGGACATCGACGCCGCCGTCGCGGTCATCCGCGGCTCCGACACCGTCGACGACGCCCGCCGGGGGCTGCAGGAACGGTTCAGCATCGACGAGGAGCAGGCCAACTACGTTCTGGCCCTGCAGCTTCGGCGGCTAACGAAGCTCGACGTCATCGAGCTGCAGGCCGAGGCGGACAAGCTCGACGCGGAGTTCGCGGAGCTCACCGAGCTGGTGTCGAACCCGGACGCCCGCCGCGTGGTGATCGACAACGAACTGAAGGAGACGGCGAAGCTGTTCGCCGGGCCCGAATTCGACCGCCGGACGGTCCTGGACTTCGAGGGCACCCCGACGGCGTCGAGCTCCGACGACGACGGCCCGCGGGAGAAGAAGGTCAACGCCAACTGGCGCCTTGACGATCGCGGCGTGTTCTCCGACACCCACGGCGACCTGCTCTCCGCCGGGCTGGGCTGGGCGGTGTGGACCGACGGGCGCATCAAGTTCACGAACGGCAACGGCCTGCCGTCCAAGACCCGCGACATCCCGGTCGCCCCGGACATCACCGGGCTGCTGCGCTCGGGTGTGCTGACGCCGGGCTACCACCTGGCGCTGGTGACGCGGCGCGGCAAGATTCTGCGCATCGACCCGGCGGCGGTGAATCCGCAGGGCGCGGCTGGCAACGGCGTGGCCGGTGTGAAGCTGGTGGCAGGCGACCCGGAAGACGCTGTGATCGCGGCCTTACCAATTTCGTGCGGCAACGGCGAAGCGATCCTGTCGACCTCTGAAAAGGGTTGGAAGGTAACCGAAGTCGCCGACATCCCGGTCAAGGGCCGCGGCGGCGCCGGTGTCGGTTTCCATCCGTTCGTGGCGGGCGAGGACGCGCTGCTGTCGGCGGCGGTCTCCCCCACCGGGTTCGTGCGCAACGGCAAGGCGGTGCGCGCCGAGAAGCGCGCGAAGTCGTCGGTGAAGGGCACCGGTTCGGACGTGTCGCCCGCGGAGGCGTGACCCGCGGGGTTCACGTGAACGGTCAGGTGATCGATACCAATTCGTGGACCGAGTCAATCGGCAGATCGGCATCAGTCGCGGCGGTGACCGCGACGCGGTTCAGGTTGATGGCACCGTTGTGATTGTCCAAGAAGGCGATATCAGCGGCATCGCGCCCGGTGGCGATGCGCACCATGGATTGTCGTGGCGCCAGCCCGGTTGCGTCGACGACACGCCATTGTCCGTCGACGAGCGCCTCGGCGACGGTGTGGAAGTCCATGGGAACACACCCGGGCGCATAAACAGCCACCAGGCGAGCCGGGACTTTCACGGCGCGCAGTAGCGCTACGACCAAGTGGGCGTAGTCCCGGCAGACCCCCCTGCCGGCCAGCAGGGTGTCGACGGCGCCGTCGATGGGATCACTGGAGCCGGGAACGTAGTTGAGCCGGTACCCGACCCAGTAGGAGATTTTCTCCAACAGGGTTGCGGCGTCTGAATACTGGCCGAATTCGGCTGCGGCGAAGCCGTAGAGCCTGTCCGCTTCTGCGTACCGACTGGGCCGCAGGTACATCGTCTTGTCGTATTCCGTGACCGAAGCCGCGTCGCTGCGCCCGTCGATCGTCGCCGAGTAGTGGACGCTCAGGTTGCCCGGGGCTGAATCGAAGGTATGAATACGGGTTCCATGCGCCCCGGATACCTCGTGGGGAATTACTGCGTTGCCGTTCAACATGAAGGACAGCGACTCGACGACCGTGGCGCCGGGGTGCGGGGCTACCGCGATCTGAAACTCGAGCGTGGTCGGTTCGGTCACGTCGACGTTGAGTTCGGCGCTCACGAGTCGCTTCATGCGACAGATGATGCCAGCACGAGCGACGGCCGGCAGGCTACTGCTGACGCCGGTAGGTGGAGAAGCGGTAGCGCAGGCCGGTCTTGCTGGTCTGCCACTGCCCTGACGTCACCGTCCACGAGTCGTCCAACGTCGGCGCGAATGCGTCACCGTCCGGCACGTCGACGTCGATCTCGGTGACCTCGCACAGCGTCGCCGACGGCAGCGCCAGCGCGTACAGCTGCGCCCCGCCCATCACCCAGCCGTCGACCTGGGCGGGCAACGCCGTCACGACCTCGGCACCCTCGGCGACATAGCCCGCGTCCCGGCTGACCACGACGTTGCGGCGGCCGGGCAGCGGCCGGAACCGCGGCGGCAGCGACTCCCAGGTGAGTCGGCCCATCACCACGGTGGAGCCGAGCGTCAGGTCTTTGAAATGCGCCATGTCCTCGGGCAGCTGCCACGGAATGTCGTTGTCGCGGCCGATGACGCCGCCGTTGGCCTGGGCCCAGATCAGCTTCACCGCGCCGTTCCTCCGCGTGTCGTAGTCGGCGTGTCGGCTCTCCTGTGGCACTTGCGAATTGAACCGGTCAGCTTTCCTTGACGGGTCAGGGAAAGTTGACCGGTCCAGATCGAACATGTCACCAGAGCTCCGGGCCCCACGGCGTCAGACCGCAACGGGCGCCTTGATGGCCGGGTGCGGGTCGTAGTTGACGATCGCGATGTCCTCGTACTGGTAGTCGAAGATCGAATCACGCGGCGCGAGAACAAGTTCCGGGTACGGCCGGGGCTCGCGGGACAGCTGCAACTGCACCTGCTCGACGTGGTTGTCGTAAATGTGGCAGTCGCCACCGGTCCAGACGAAGTCACCGACCTCGAGGCCCGCCTGCGCGGCCATCATGTGGGTCAGCAGTGCGTAGGAGGCGATGTTGAACGGCACGCCCAGGAACAGGTCAGCGCTGCGCTGGTACAGCTGGCAGCTCAGCTTGCCGTCGGCGACGTAGAACTGGAACAGCGCGTGGCACGGCGGCAGCGCCATCTGGGCGATCTCGCCGACGTTCCACGCCGAGACGATGTTGCGCCGGCTGTCCGGGTTGGTCTTCAGCATCTCGAGCGCCGCGCTGATCTGGTCGACATGCTCGCCGGACGGCGTCGGCCACGACCGCCACTGGACGCCGTACACCGGCCCGAGTTCGCCTGTCTCCGAGGCCCATTCGTCCCAGATGGTGACGCCGCGCTCCTGCAGCCACCGCACGTTCGAGTCGCCGCGCAGGAACCACAGCAGTTCGTAGATCACCGACTTGGTGTGCACCTTCTTGGTGGTCAGCAACGGGAAACCCGCGGCCAGGTCGTAGCGCAGCTGATGGCCGAAAAGGCTCCGGGTGCCGGTCCCCGTGCGATCCGATTTGGGCGTGCCCTGTTCCAGCACGAGGCGCAGCAGGTCTTCATAGGGAGTCGGCACAGCCACACTGCCAGCTTACGTTCTGGGCCGAGGAGTAGAACGTAATGGGCGAGCGAAGCGACGGGAAGAGGACCAAGCCATGCCAATTGCAAAGGACAACATCACCACCGCCGACGGCAGCTGTGCCGTCACCGTCGCCACTCCCGAAGGCACCGGCCCCTGGCCCGCGGTCGTCATGTACCCCGACGCGGGCGGCCCCCGGCAGACCTTCGACGACATGGCCGCACAACTCGCCGGGCTGGGCTACGTGGTGCTGGTACCGGACATCTACTACCGCGAGGCCGGCTGGGCACCGTTCGACATGGCCACCGCGTTCTCCGACGAGAGCGAACGCGCGCGGCTGTTCGGGATGATGCGCAACGTCACGCAGGACGTCATGGTCGCCGACGCCGGCGCCTTCTTCGACTATCTGGCGGCCCGGCCCGATGTGGCGGGCGAGAGCTTCGGCACCACCGGCTACTGCATGGGCGGCCGCACGTCGTTCGTCGTCGCCGGCAAGCTGCCCGACCGCGTCGCCGCGGCGATGTCGTTCCACGGCGGTGGCCTGGTCACCGATACCGACGACAGCCCGCACCTGCGCGCCGACCGGATCAGCGCCGTCGTCTACGTCGGCGCCGCCGAGAATGACGGGTCCTTCACCGCCGAGCAGGGCGAGACTCTGGACCGCGCACTCACCGACGCCGGCGTCGAGCACACCGTCGAGTTCTACCCGGCCGCGCACGGCTTCGCGGTACCCGACAACGCCGGCGCCTACGACGAAGCCGCGGCGAAGCGGCACTGGGATGCGATGCAGCGGGTGTTCGGCGCGGCGCTGAAGTAACCCCCGGGGCGGGGGCTGCTCCCGCTGTGCGGGACGATTGACGGGTGTATGACCAGACCAGCACCTATGAACCTGATGCCAACGAGCACGGAGCCCGACTGGACCCGGTACTCGCGCGCAGCTGGCTGCTGGTCAACGGATCGCAGTTCGACCGCTTCTCGCCGGCGACCCGCTCCAGCGCCGACATCGTCATCATCGACATCGAGGACGCGGTAGCGCCCAAGGACAAGGACTCCGCCCGCGACAACGCGGCGCGTTGGCTCGGCGACGGCAACACCGACTGGGTGCGCGTCAACGGCTTCGGTACCCCGTGGTGGGCCGACGATCTGGAGATGCTGTCGAAGACCTCTGTCGGCGGCATCATGCTGGCGATGGTCGAGTCCGTCGACCATGTCACCGAAACCGCCAAGCGGCTGCCCAACGTGCCGATCGTCGCGCTGGTGGAGACCGCCCGCGGACTCGAGCGCATCACCGAGATCGCGTCGGCCAAGGGCACGTTCCGGCTGGCGTTCGGTATCGGCGACTTCCGCCGCGACACCGGCTTCGGCGACAACCCGGCGACGCTGGCCTACGCCCGCTCGCGGTTCACCATCGCCGCCAAGGCCGCGCACCTGCCGGGCGCCATCGACGGCCCCACCATCGGTTCCAGCTCACGCAAGCTCAGCGAAGCCACCGCGGTGTCGCTCGAGTTCGGCATGACCGGCAAGATCTGTCTGACCCCGGAGCAGTGCGGGACGGTCAACGAGGGCCTGTCCCCGTCACTCGACGAGATCGCTTGGGCGCAGGAGTTTTTCGCGGAGTTCGAGCGCGACGGCGGCGAAATCCGCAACGGTTCGGACCTGCCGCGTATCGCGCGCGCCAACAAGATTCTCGATCTGGCGAAGGCGTACGGCATTCACCCGTCGATGTTCGGCGACGACCCCGACCACGTGTCGGCGCCGTCGGACACCTACCACTACTGAGCGGCGTCCCCGGTCTTCTTGTTCCGGCGCAGCACTGACGAGAACGCCCGGACGATGCCGCGCAGCGCGTACCAGCCGGACAGCGCTGTGAAGACGATCAGCGCGACGAACATCGGCAGCCAGCCGGTGCGCGAGTGCTTGAGGTTCCACCAGATGATGCAGAACAGCACCGCCATGATGAAGACCAGGATGTCGCGCAGCCGGCCCTCGCGGTTGAACGCGTAGCCGATCGCCGACGACTTGAGCTGGCGGCTGCGGTCGACGGCTGCGATCACCTCGTCGATCCGCATGTCGATGGTGCGTTGCAGCTCGGCGCGACGCTCGGTCTGCTCGGCCGGGATGCGGTCCAGCAGGTCCATGTCGGCCTTGATCGCGGCGCGCACGTCCGGTGGCTTCAGGTTGCCCGCGACAGCCCCGAGCAGCGCGCCTCCGGCCAACGGCGCGGCGCCCAGCGCCAGGTCCGCGATTCCCATGTCGGCTCCTCACTGATCGACGCAAACGTCAATCACCATACGGCGTTTTCACATTTGATCCTGAATCCAGGGCGCATTTGTTCGAGTGCGGTGCGCCGTCACGTCAGGGTCAATGGTTCTGGGCACAGAAACCGAGTTGACCGTGCATCCTCGACCTACACGTTCCGCCGCCAATGCCTGAGTTTCGAGACGGGGTAGCCGAATGAGCGAAGGTCAGGACTTGCCACCGATCCCTGCCGAATTCGAGCAGTTCACGCCCCGCACCGCCCGCGTGCTGGTCCGCGAGGGCTATCGCTGCCTCGCCGACGTGCAGGCGGCCAGCGACGACGAACTCCTGAAGCTGCGCAACTTCGGTTACCTCAGCCTCGCCGAAGTGCGGGCGGCGGGCCAATGACGTAGACCTCGGTCTGACTCAGCCCATCAACGTCGCCGCGACCGTCGCGCCCAGGTTCCAGCAGGCCTCCACGTCGGCCTTGCTGGGCTTGCCCGAAACAACCACGTAGTCAGCCGCTTTCACCCACCCCAGACCTGTGGTGATGGAGGTGACGGCCCGCTCGGCGCCTTCAGTGCCCTCGTTGCCGTGCAGCCACAGACCGAACGGCCGGCCACGTGTCGCGTCGAGGCACGGGTAGTAGATCTGGTCGAACGCGTGCTTCAAGGCGCCCGACATATAGCCCAGGTTCGCCGGCGAGCCCAGCAGGTAGCCGTCGGCCTCCAGGACGTCGGCGGCCGACAGCGTGAGCGCCGGACGGCGCACGACGTCGACGCCCTCGATCTCGGGATCTGTGGCCCCGGCGAGCACCGCCTCGAACATCTCCTGACAGTGCGGAGACGGAGTGTGGTGCACGACAAGGAGTTTCATCGCGATGCTTGTTCCAGCCGGACGGCCTTGCGGATGGTCTCGCGGGCCCGGGTCCGGTCCCCCGCGTAGTCGTAGGCCCGCGCCAGCCGGTACCAGCCGCGCCAATCGTCGGGGCTGGCCTCCACCTCGTCACGCACCGACTCGAACAACGCGTCGGCGGCGTCGCGTTCGATGCGGCCCGACGGGCGCTTGGGCAGGTCACTGACGTCGAGCTCGACGCCCTCCTCGTGGGCCAGCCGGGCCAGCCGCTGGTGCGCGAAACCGGCGCGCAGCGTGGCGACCATGGCCCACAGACCGATCAGCGGCAACACGAAGATGCCGATGCCGAGCCCGATCGCCGCGGCCTCCCCCGACTGCATGAGGATGACGCCGGAGCGCCCGAGCATCACGAAGTACACCACCAGCGCGACGCACAGGAATGCGACGACCAGTTGAATGCGGAGTACCTGCGAGCTCGGTTTCGTCATCACCGGCCCGTCACAGCCCCATCAGTTTCTCGATGCCGATGGTCAGCCCGGGGTACTTGGCCGCCTCGCGGACACCGAGCAGCACGCCGGGCACGAAGGACGTGCGGTCGATGCTGTCGTGCCGGATGGTCAGCGTCTCGCCCTGCGTGCCGAACAGCACTTCCTGGTGCGCCACCAGACCGCGCAGCCGCACCGAGTGCACGGGGATGCCATCGACGTCGGCGCCGCGCGCGCCCTCCAGACCGGTGCTGGTGGCATCGGGGTTGGGCGGCAAGCCTTTTCGCGCCTCGGCGATCAGCTGAGCGGTGCGGGTAGCGGTGCCCGACGGGGCGTCGGCCTTCTGCGGGTGGTGCAGCTCGACGACCTCGGCCGACTCGAAGAACGGGGCGGCCAGCTTGGCGAAGTGCATGGACAGCACCGCACCGATCGCGAAGTTCGGGGCGATGAGCACCGCGACGCCGGGCTTCGCGGCCACCCACTCGCGAACCTGGTCGAGGCGTTCCGCGGTGAAGCCCGTGGTCCCGACGACGGCGTGAATGCCGTTGTCGATGAGGAACTTCAGGTTGTTCATCACCACGTCGGGGTGCGTGAAGTCGACGACGACCTCGGTACCGCTGTCGGTGAACAGGCTGAGCTCGTCACCGGCGTCGACGCCGACGGTGAACGTCAGATCGTCAGCGGCTTCCACACCGTCGACGATGGTCGCACCGACTTTGCCCTTGGCACCCAGAACTCCGACTCGCATGAGGTCAACCCTAGCGGCCCCCTACTATCAGCCCCATGCGCGGCGCCAAGATCCTCATCACCGGAGTCACCGGCCAGGTGGCCACCCCGATCGCCACCGCCCTGGCGGCCGACAACGAGGTGTGGGGCGTCGCCCGGTTCAACAACCCGCAGGCCCGGCAGCACCTGGAGCAGGCCGGCGTCCAGTGCGCGGCGCTCAACCTGGCGGTCGGCGACTTCGACGCCCTGCCAACCGATTTCGACTATGTCGTCAACCTCGCGGTGGCCAAGACCGGCCGGTGGGACAAGGACCTCGCGGCCAACGCCGAGTCGGTGGGTCTGCTGATGGCGCACTGTCGCGAGGCCAAGGCGTTCCTGCACACGTCGTCGGCCGCGGTGTACGACCCACCCGGCGACGAGCCGCGCGCCGAGTCGGCGGCGCTGGGCGACAACCACAAGCACCTCTTCCCCACCTACTCGATCTCCAAGATCGCCGGCGAGACGGTCGTGCGCACCATGTCCCGCGCGCTGGGTCTGCCGGCCACCATCGCCCGGTTCAACGTGCCCTACGGCGACAACGGCGGCTGGCCGTACTACCAGATGGAGATGATCCTGGCCGGGATCCCGATCCAGGTGCCGCCGGGCGGGCCGGCGCAGTACAACCCGATTCACGAAGACGACATCCTGGCCACCCTGCCCAAGCTGCTGGACGTAGCATCGGTGCCCGCCACGACCGTGAACTGGTGCGGCGATCAGACCGTCAGCCTGCAGGACTGGTGCACCTACATCGGCGAACTGGTCGGCCGCGAGCCGGTGTTCACCGAGGACCCGAACGCGCTACGCGGCGGCCCGACCGACACCACCCGCATGCACGAGCTGATCGGCGGCACGTCGGTCGACTGGCGCGACGGCATCCGCCGGCTGGTGACCAAGTTCCACCCGGAGCTGATCGGCGCTTAGCCTCCCGCAGGCGCGAAGTAGTGACCGGCCTTGAGGTCTTCGAGCAGGGTCGGCTGTACGGGCTCCCAGCCGAGCAGGGCCCGCGTGCGAGCACTCGAGGTCGGGTTGTCCAGCGCGGCAAAGCCCGCGAGAAAACCGAACTGCGCCGCGGCTTCGTCCGCGGGAATCGGTTGCACCGGCACGCCCAACCCGTCGCCGATCGCCTGCGCGATGTCACGGAAGGCGATGCCCTGTTCAGCCGCTCCGTGCAACACCGAACCGGCGGGCGCCGACTCCACCGCGAGCCGGTAGAGCCGCGCGGCGTCGACGGTGTGCACTGCCGGCCATCGATTCGAGCCGTCACCCTGATACCCGGATCGTCCTGCCGCACGGGCGAATTCGATGAGACTGGGGATGAAGCCGTGGTGATCGGTGTCGCCGTGCACCGTCGGGGCGAGCCGGACGACTGATGACCGCACGCCCCGGTCGGCCAGCGCGAGCGTGGCCCGTTCCGATGCGCCCCGCGGCGCGTCCCTGTTCACGTCGGTGTCCTCGGTGCCGAGCCGGCCCGGCTCACCGAAGGCCAGCATGAGGGTGCCCGAGGTGTTCACGAACGGCTTGTCAGAGCCCGCCAGGGCCTCGCCCATGGCCTCGACGGCGCGCAGGTCCAACTGGAGCGAGTCGGCGTAATTGGCGAAGTCGTGTTTGAAGGCCAGATGGATGACGCCGTCCGAGTCGGCGGCCGCGGCAGCGAGCCCGTCCGGGTCATCCAGACTGCCGCGGTGCACCTGCGCCCCCGCGGCGGCGACGGCGGCGGCTGAGGCGTCGGATCTGGCGAGTCCGGTGACCTGATGACCGGCTTCCAGCAGGTCGCGGACGACGACCGATCCGATGTGTCCGCTGGCGCCGGTGACGAATATGCGCATGGTTTCAACTCCTCAACTGATGTCAGTCCATGACATCACCGAACGTACACCTGATGTCAGCTACTGTCATCAGTCGTGGTGACAGTCACTGACATCGCCTACAATCCGCCCGTGGGCCGATGGGAACCGAACGCGCAGGGCCGCCTGGAACAGGCCGCTCTGGAGCTGTACCTGGAGCAGGGCTTCGACGAGACGACGGTCGCCGAGATCGCCGCGCGCGCCGGCCTCACGGAGCGCACGTTCTTCCGGCACTTCACCGACAAGCGCGAGGTGCTGTTCCGGGGCCGCGAACTCGCCGACGCGCTCGAGGCAGCCATCGACGACGCCCCCGCGTCCGCCGCGCCACTCGACGCCGTCAGCGCGGCGCTGGAATCAGTGTCGGATTTCTTCGCCGAGCGCCGCCCGCACGCGCGCCGGCGCCAGACGGTGATCAATGCCAACCCCAGCCTGCAGGAGCGCGAACTCATCAAGCTCGCGTCACTGGCGACGAGCATCGCCGACGCGCTGCGCCGACGCGGCGTCGCCGATCCCGCGGCCGGCCTGGTCGCGGAGACCGGTATCGCGGTATTCAAGGTGGCATTCGACCAGTGGCTCACCGATCCGGCCGACCGCAGCCTCGCCGAGCACATTCGCGAGGCGCTCGCCGAACTCAAGTCCGCGACGCAATCCTGAACCGCGGCAACCGGTTACAGCGGGGATGCGCCGCGCAGGTGCTCGAAGATCAGGGACGTCTGGGTGCCGGCCACATCGGCGTCGGCGTTGAGGTGCTCGACCACGAACGCACGCAGATGTGGGGTGTCGCGCGCGGCGACGTGCAGGATGAAGTCGTCGGCGCCGGCCAGGAAGTAGACGTCCATCACCTGCGGCAGCCGCCGCATGTGGGCGATGAAGTCGCGAATGCGCGCCCGGGCCCCTGACTGCAGGCTCACCGAGATCATCGCCTGCAGGCCCAGGCCGATGGCTGCCGGATCGATGTCGGCATGGAAACCACGGATCACCCCGAGCTGCTGTAACCGGCGGACCCGGCCGTGACAGGTCGATGCGGCGATGCCGACCAGCTCCGCCAACGCGCTGTTGGGCATGCGTGCGTCGGCATGTAGCGCGGTCACGATCTGCCGGTCGACGTCGTCGAGTTCGACGGGCTGAACATCCTTCGGCTGAACCCCCTCCTGGACCGTCGAATTCGAAGATCGTTCACTAGCAGGCGCCATATCGAGAATTATAGTCACAGATATTGCAGGTCTGTCGACGTTTATTCACACTTAGGGCACCACCTGATCCGCCCTGAGGAGAACCCCAGATGCACGTCGGTATCCCGACCGAAATCAAGAACAACGAGTACCGGGTGGCCATCACCCCGGCCGGCGTCGCCGAACTGATCAAGCACGGCCATGAGGTGCTGATCCAGGCCGGGGCCGGCGAAGGATCCGCGATCACGGACAACGACTTCAAAGCCGCCGGCGCACAGATCGTCACCACCGCGGACCAGGTGTGGGCCGAGGCCGACCTGCTCCTGAAGGTCAAGGAGCCCATCGCGGCCGAATACCACCGCATGCGCAAGGGCCAGACCCTGTTCACCTACCTGCATCTGGCCGCCTCGCGTGACTGCACCGACGCGCTGCTGGCGTCGGGCACCACCTCGATCGCCTACGAAACCGTTCAGACTGCCGACGGCCGCCTGCCCCTGCTCGCCCCGATGAGCGAAGTGGCAGGCCGGCTGTCGGCCCAGGTGGGCGCCTACCACCTGATGCGCAGCCACGGCGGCCGCGGCGTCCTGATGGGCGGCGTGCCCGGCGTCGCCCCCGCCAACGTCGTCGTCATCGGCGGTGGCACCGCGGGCTTCCACGCGGCACAGATCGCCAGCGGCATGGGCGCGCAGGTCACCGTCTTCGACGTCAACCTGGACACCCTGCGCCGGATCGACGCCGAGTTCAACGGCCGGATCCACACCCGGTACTCCTCGAGCCTGGACCTGGAAGACGCTGTCAAGCAGGCCGACCTGGTGATCGGCGCGGTGCTGGTCCCCGGCGCCAAGGCACCCAAGCTCGTCACCAATTCGACTGTGGCCCAAATGAAGTCGGGTTCCGTGCTGGTCGACATCGCGATCGATCAGGGCGGCTGCTTCGAGGACTCGAAGCCCACCACGCACGACGACCCGACCTTCACCGTGCACGACTCGGTCTTCTACTGCGTGGCCAACATGCCCGGCGCCGTGCCGCGCACCTCGACCTACGCACTGACCAACGCGACCCTGCCGTACGTGCTCAAGCTCGCCGACCAGGGCTGGCAGGCGGCCTGCCACAATGACGCCGCACTGGCCAAGGGCCTGTCGACGCACGACGGCGAACTGCTGTGCAGCCAGGTCGCCGCGGACCTCGACATTCCGCTCGGTCGCGTCGCCCTGTAACCCCCGAACCCGATACCCATCGCCCGGTCAGCGCAGCGTCGCGCTGGCCGGGCGATGACTTTTCCGAGCCCGGCACTGCCCTTCTTGACAGGTGTCAAGTATCGTCGTGGCCATGCTCTTGCAGGAACTGCTCCCCGCCCCGCCGACCACAGCGGCCGAAGCCCTCGCGATCTTCGATGCCGCGCCGGCCGTCGAACCCGACTTCATGATCGGCACGTGGCACGGGGCGGAAGTGCCCACCGGACATCCGATGGACGGGCTGCTGGAAGCCAGCGGCTGGTGGGGCAAGAAGTTCGTCGACGCCGAGACCGTCCATCCGCTGCTGTTTCCCGATGCCTCGGGCGCAACGCTGTGGCCCCTCAACCCGGTGCTGGCATTCTCCGGCGCCGGACTGGCGAACAAGGTGCCCCTGCACCGGCTTCCCGTCGCGAGGGTCATCACCGCGCTCCGCCCGCTACTGCAGGCCCGTTCGGCCAAGGCCCGACTGCGCACCACGCGCTATCGCGGAGTCGACACCGCGACAATGGTTTACGACCAACTGCCTATCAACGACGTCTTCCGCAAGCTGACCGACGACGCCGTCCTGGGCGCCATGGATCTCCGCGGCGAGACGCAGCCGTACTTCTTCGTCCTGCGCCGGGAAGGGTGATTTGTGCACGAAAATCCGCGTTCCGCGCGGATTTTCGTGCACAAATCGCTAGTCGATGGCGCGCAGCTGCTTCGGCAGTGAGCGCTTGGACCGGTGCGGGCCCAGTACCGCGGCGCCGAAGGGCCGCGTCAGCAGTTCGCGCGCAACGGCATTGACCTCTTCGAGCGTCACGGCGTCGATCGACGCGAGCGTGTCCGAGATCGACTTGTGGTTGCCGTAGTTGAGCTCGGCGCGGCCGATGCGGTGCATCCGGGAACCGGAATCCTCGAGCCCGAGCACCAGACCGCCGCGCATCGAGCCCTTGGCGATGCGCAATTCGTCGGCGGTGATGCCTTCGCGCGCAACGTCTTCCAGCACGTCGGTGGTGACGCGGACGACCTCGTCGAAGCGGTCCGGCAGGCATGCCGAGTACACCGACAGGGCACCGGCATCGGAGAACGTGTCGATCGTGGAGTACACCGAGTAGGCCAGGCCGCGGTTCTCGCGGATCTGCTGGAACAGCCGCGAACTCAGGCCACCGCCGAGCGCGGTGTTGAGCACCGACAGCGCCCAGCGGTGTTCCCAGTTACGGCCGGGCGTACGCACACCCAGGTACATGTGGGCCTGCTCGGAGTCACGCTTGACGAACTGCAGTGTCGGGGTGCCGGGCACGCGGCCGGCACCCTTACGCGGCGGCACGGGCTTGCGGCCACGAACCAGATGCGGCCGAAAGTGCTTGCGCACCATGGACACAACTTCGTCGTGGTCGACGTTCCCGGCGACCGCGACCACCATCCGGTCCGGGGTGTACCGGCGAACGTGGAACGAGTGCAGCTGGTTGCGGGTCATCGACGCGATGGATTCGACGCTGCCGATCACCGGACGACCCACCGGGTGCGTACCGAACATGGAGCCGAGGAAGACATCCGCGAGGGTGTCCTCGGGATCGTCGTCGCGCATGGCGATCTCTTCGAGCACCACGTCACGTTCCAGCTCGACATCGCTTGCGGCACAACGGCCGTTGAGTACGACGTCCGAGACCAGGTCGATGGCCAGCCCGAGATCGCTGTCCAGCACGTGGGCGTAGTAGCAAGTGTGCTCGCGCGCGGTGAAGGCGTTCAGCTCACCGCCGACGGCGTCCATCGACTGGGCGATCTCGACAGCGCTGCGCGTCGGGGTCGACTTGAACAGCAGGTGTTCCAGGAAGTGCGCGGCGCCGGCGACACTGGGGCCCTCGTCGCGTGAACCGACGTTGACCCACACGCCGACCGACGCCGAATGCACGTGCGGCAGGTGTTCGGTGACGACCCGCAGCCCGCCGGGGAGATTGGTCTTGCGCACAGCGGCCGGGGCCTGCAGCGATGTCGCTGCAGGACCCCGGCCGTTGCGCAGTGTGGGATTAGGAGTTTGCAGGCGCGGCATCTGCCGGTGCAGTCTCCGATTCGGCGGGAGCGGAGTCGGCTGGCGTCGCGGAGGCGCCTGCGTCATCTCCCTCGTCCACCAGGATCAGCGAAATCTTCTGACCCTTGCCACGGTTGTCGGCGGAGATGTCCGCGATCTCCACGCGCAGCTTGTCGCCGACGTTCACGACGTCCTCGACCTTCGCGACGCGTTTGCCCTTGCCGAGCTTGGAGATGTGCACCAGACCGTCACGGCCCGGCAGCAGCGAGACGAACGCACCGAAGTCCGTCGTCTTCACCACGGTGCCGAGGAACCGCTCACCGATCTTGGGCAGCTGCGGGTTGGCGATGGCGTTGATCTTGTCGATCGCCGCCTGCGCCGCCTCACCGTTCGAGGCGCCGACGAACACGGTGCCGTCGTCCTCGATGGAGATGTTCGCACCGGTCTCCTCGGTGATCTGGTTGATCACCTTGCCCTTGGGCCCGATCACCTCACCGATCTTGTCGACCGGCACCTTGATGGTGGTGATGCGCGGCGCGTACGGGCTCATCTCGTCCGGCTCGTCGATGGCCTCGGCCATCACGTCCAGGATGGTCAGACGCGCGTCCTTGGCCTGGGCCAGGGCACCGGCCAGCACCTTGGACGGAATGCCGTCCAGCTTGGTGTCCAGCTGCAGGGCGGTGACGAAGTCCTTCGTGCCGGCGACCTTGAAGTCCATGTCGCCGAAGGCATCCTCGGCGCCCAGGATGTCGGTCAGGGCGACGTAGCGGGTCTCGCCGTCGACCTCGTCGGACACCAGGCCCATGGCGATACCGGCGACCGGGGCCTTCAGCGGCACACCGGCGTTCAGCAGCGCCAGGGTGGAGGCACAGACCGAACCCATCGAGGTGGAACCGTTGGAGCCCAACGCTTCCGAGACCTGACGGATGGCGTACGGGAACTCCTCGACGCTCGGCAGCACCGGCATCAGGGCCCGCTCGGCGAGCGCGCCGTGGCCGATTTCGCGACGCTTGGGCGAGCCCACGCGGCCGGTCTCACCGGTCGAGTACGGCGGGAAGTTGTAGTGGTGCATGTAGCGCTTGGTGGTCTCGGGACCGAGCGAGTCGATCTGCTGAGCCATCTTGATCATGTCCAGCGTGGTGACACCCATGATCTGGGTCTCGCCGCGCTCGAACAGCGCGCTGCCGTGCGCCCGCGGGATCACGGCGACCTCGGCGCTCAGGGCGCGGATGTCGGTGATGCCACGGCCGTCGATGCGGAAGTGGTCGGTCAGGATGCGCTGGCGAACCAGCTTCTTGGTCAGCGAGCGGAACGCCGCGCCGATCTCCTTCTCGCGGCCGGCGTAGGTCTCGGCGAGGCGGGAAAGCACCTCGACCTTGATCTCGTCGGTGCGCTCTTCGCGCTCCTGCTTGCCGGCGATGGTCAGCGCCTGCGACAGCGCGTCGGTCGCCACGGCGGCGACGGCCTGGAAGGCGTCGTCGGCGTAATCGGGGAACAGCGGGAATTCGCCGGTCTCCTTGGCAGCAGCCTCGGCCAGCTCGGCCTGGGCGGTGCACAGCGCGGCGATGAACGGCTTGGCGGCCTCCAGGCCCTCGGCCACGACGGCCTCGGTGGGGGCACCGGCGCCACCGGCGATCAGGTCGATCACGTTGTCGGTGGCCTCGGCCTCGACCATCATGATCGCGACGTCGCCCTCGACCTTGCGGCCGGCGACGACCATGTCGAAGACAGCCTTCTCGAGCTGCTCGATGGTCGGGAACGCAACCCACTGACCCTCGATCAGCGCGACGCGGACGCCACCGACCGGGCCGGAGAACGGCAGGCCGGAGATCTGGGTGGACGCCGACGCGGCGTTGATGGCCACGACGTCGTACAGGTCCTTGGGGTCCAGGCTCAGCACGGTGACGACGACCTGGATCTCGTTGCGCAGACCCGAGACGAACGACGGGCGCAGCGGCCGGTCGATCAGGCGGCAGGTCAGGATCGCGTCGGTGGAGGGGCGGCCCTCACGACGGAAGAACGAGCCGGGGATACGGCCGGCGGCGTACATCCGCTCCTCGACGTCGATCGTCAAGGGGAAGAAGTCGAAGTGGTCCTTGGGGCTCTTGCTCGCCGTAGTGGCCGACAGGAGCATGGTCTCGTCGTCCAGGTAGGCGACGACGGAACCGGCGGCCTGACGTGCGAGGCGGCCGGTCTCGAAGCGGATGGTGCGGGTGCCGAAGCTCCCGTTGTCGATGACGGCGGTCGACTCGAAAATGCCGTCTTCAATTTCAACTGCAGACATGTATGTCGCAATTACCTCTCTCGGGCCCGCCCTATGCGGGATTCCGTATTTTCTGGTTCCTCTTTGTTACAGCTGTCGCATCGTCACACGCGCGCATCCAGAAAACCCGAAAACCATCCCGCTAACTGCTGACGGCCGTCGATCGAAGCGGCCGGGAGTCAAACCCGACAGCCACTACCGAAGACCGCCCCACGAGGTTCAGGCGGACGCTGTGTGACGTTCCGACGTCTTGAGCACTAGGCCCAAAACAGTTTCATGTTACTACCCGTACCAACAGCCATCGCCAGGCCTGCCGGAGCAGACCTGGCGACGGTCGTGAATCAGTGGTGCGTCAGCGACGCAGACCCAGACGCTCGATCAGCGAGCGGTACCGCGCGACGTCGACCTGAGCGACGTACTTGAGCAGCCGGCGGCGACGGCCGACCAGCAGCAGCAGGCCGCGCCGGCTGTGGTGGTCGTGCTTGTGCTGCTTGAGGTGCTCGGTCAGGTCCGAGATGCGCTTGGTCAGCAGGGCGACCTGAGCCTCCGGCGAGCCGGTGTCGGTCTCATGCAGGCCGTACTGACCCAGGATCTCTTTTTTCTGCTCGGCAGTGAGTGCCACGAAACAACTCCATCAATTCGGTCCGCGAAGAACAACGAGGGCGCGGCCGCCGCGAACTGCAGCACGCGCGTCGGGCAGTTTATCAGGAAGCTACGGCGCAGCGAGAATCGTGCGAGCCCGCTTGGTATCGCGGTCCATGGCCACGACCAGGTCGTCCACCGACTCGAACTTCTCCTGGCCGCGGATCCGCGAAACGAAATCGACCGCCACGTGCTGCCCGTAGAGGTCGGCCTCGGTGTCGAGCACGAAGGCCTCGACGGTGCGGGTGCGTCCGGAGAACGTCGGATTGGTGCCGACGGACACCGCGGCCTGATAGCGCTCCCCCGGCGTCACGGTGCCGACCGACGGGCCGTGCCCGAGGACGGTGAACCATGCGGCGTAGACACCGTCTGCGGGGATCGCCGAGTGCATCGGCGGGGCGACGTTCGCGGTCGGGAAACCCAGCCCGCGGCCACGACCGTCACCCCGGACGACGACGCCCTCGACGCGGTGCGGCCGGCCCAGGGCCTCGGTCGCGGCGGCCATGTCACCGGCGTCCACACAGGACCGGATGTAGGTGGACGAGAAGGTGACGGTCTCGGCCTGGTGGTGCTCGGCCACGAGCGAGATGCCCTCGACGGCGAAGCCGAAGCGTTCGCCGGCCTTGCGCAGCAGCGGCACGTTACCGCCGGCTTTCTTGCCGAAGGTGAAGTTCTCGCCGACCACGACCTCGAGGACGTGCAGGCGCTCGACGAGCAGCTCGTGCACGTAGCGCTCGGGCGTGAGCTTCATGAAGTCGGTGGTGAACGGCATCACCAGGAACACGTCGACGCCGAGCTCCTCGACGAGCTCGGCCCGGCGGGTCAGCGTCGTCAGCTGCGCGGGATGGCTGCCCGGGAGGACCACTTCCATCGGATGCGGATCGAACGTCATCAGCACCGTGGGTACGCCGCGGGACCGGCCGGCCTTCACCGCGTGGCTGATCAGTTCTGCATGTCCACGATGTACGCCATCGAACACCCCGATGGTGAGCACACATCGGCCCCAATCCGTGGGGATCTCGTCCTGCCCACGCCAGCGTTGCACGACCGCAAGCCTACGGCGCGCCGCCGCGGCAGGCACCGCGAGATCCCCGGATGAGGTGACGATTGCCTAAACTTTGTGGTGTGAGTCCTGCAGAAGACGGTGGCAACCCGCCGGATCTATCCCCGGTTGCCCAGGACTACCTCAAAGTGATCTGGACCGCGCAGGAGTGGTCGCGCGAGAAAGTCAGCACGAAAATGCTGGCAGAGCGTATCGGGGTGTCGGCCTCGACGGCGTCCGAGTCGATTCGCAAGCTCGCCGACCAGGGCCTGGTGCACCACGAGAAGTACGGCGCGGTGACGCTGACCGACACCGGCCGCAGCGCGGCGCTGGCCATGGTCCGCCGGCACCGCCTGATGGAGACGTTCCTGGTGCGCGAGCTCGGCTACGGCTGGGACGAGGTGCACGACGAAGCCGAGGTGCTCGAGCACGCGGTGTCGGACCGGATGCTGGACCGCATCGACGCCAAGCTCGGCTTCCCCACCCGCGACCCGCACGGCGATCCGATCCCCGCGGCCGACGGCCAGGTGCCCACTCCCCCTGCCCGGCAGCTGTCCGCCTGTTCGGATGGCGACGCCGGCACGGTGGCCCGGATTTCCGATCACGACCCCGAGATGCTGCGGTACTTCGACAGCGTCGGGATCACGCTCGACTCACATCTGCGCGTGGTGGCCCGGCGCGACTTCGCCGGGATGATCTCCGTGGCGGTCACTGGCCCCGAAGCGCTCGGCGCCGTGTCCTCGGAGACGACCGTCGACCTGGGAAGCCCTGCGGCCGAAGCGATCTGGGTCGTCGCCTGACAGGTCAGCGGATGGTCACCAACCCGGCGAGCAGCAGATCGAACATCCGCCCGCACTGCTCGGGCGACGAGCTGGCGAGCATGATGCCGAGCAACCCGGTGACGACGTCATCCGCCGCGACGTCGGAGCGCAGGGTGCCGTCGCCGGCGCCGGCGGCCAGCAATGTGCCGACCGCTCCGACCACCCGGGCACGGGTATCGCCCGCCGTCACCGCACCAGAATCGAATATCGCTCTCAGGGATTCGGCCATGCCCCGCTTGGCGGCGACGAACATCGCGTAGCGGTCCATCCAGAGCCGTAGCGCCTCGACTGGCGGATGGCTCCGCAACAGTTCCTGAGCCGTGGCGGCCACCTCGGCAAGTTCAGCGCGGTAGACCGCCTCGACCAGCGCTTCACGGCTGGGGAAATGTCGGTAGAGAGTGCCGATTCCAACACCGGCGTCGCGCGCTATCGCCTCGAGCGACGCCGGACCGTCGGCGGCGCCGAACGCGAGCGCTGCTGCTTCCAGAATGCGTTCCCGGTTACGGCGGGCGTCGGCACGAATACCGTCGGCCATAGCGGAGGCTCCTCCGTTTTTGTTATCTTGAACTAAGCGGAGGTTCCTCCGAATTACTCGAGTATCGCAGAAACCACAGCTGAGGAGCGACGATGCCCGATACAACACGCCCCGGCGGATTCGGTTCGATCGGCGGCCGGCCGGTAGCCCGCATCGGCTACGGGGCCATGCAGCTGCAAGATGCCGGCTCCCCGGCCGACGCGGTTGCGCTGCTGCGCCGCGCTGTCGAACTCGGCATCAATCACATCGACACCGCGTCCTTCTACGGCGGCGGAGCGGTGAACACCCTGATCCGGCAGGCACTGCGGCCGTACCGCGATGAGCTGGTCATCGTCAGCAAGGTGGGAGCCGTCCACGTCCTGGACGGGCCTGCGCCGCTGGCGGCCGCGCAGAAACCGGCGGAGCTGCGTGCTGCGGTCGAGGCGGACCTGAATCAGCTTGGGCTGGAACAAATTCCGGTGGTGAACTTGCGTCGGCTGGACTTGGGACCAGGCCTGCAAGCCGAAGGCGATCAGATCGTCGATGTCGACGATCAGTTGGCCGAGATGATCGCATTGCGTGACGAAGGCAAAATCGGCGCTATCGGGCTCAGCGCCGCGCCGGTCGAGCTGGTGCGGCACGCGCTGCCGGCCGGCATCACCTGCGTCCAAAACGCCTACAGCTTGTTGGCCCGCGCACAGGAGGACACCTTGCGCCTGTGCGCCGAAGAGGGCATCGCCTGGGTGCCGTTCTTCCCGCTCGGCTCGGCGTTCCCCGGATTCCCCAGCGTCACCGACGATCCCGCGGTGCGCGCCGTCTCGGCCCGGATCAACGCCACTCCGGCGCAGGTCGGACTTGCCTGGCTGTTGTCACACGCGCCCAACACCCTGCTGATCGCCGGCACCCGGTCGGTCGCCCACCTTGAGGACAACGTCGCGGCCGGCTCGATCCGGCTGGATGCCGAAGCCCTCGCCGCCTTGGACGGCATCGGCTCCCGGCCCGGGGACAGCGCCGCCCACCAGCACGGCGCCGCATTGTTTCTGACCGAAAACGACTGACGCCGTTCAATTCACGAGCCTGCGGTGGTACGCCTCCCGCAGAGCAGAGTCGGTATGGGTGAACGAGGTGTCGAAGTGCGCGACGTGGGATATCCAGTGCCGAGCCCCGTCCGGAAGCGCACCCATAAGCTTGATCATCGCGCCAAGGGCTTGCGGTACAGCCACTTTCGCTTTGCCCCGCGCGACAGCTTCGACGATGGCCGCCGCGACATCGTCGGGCTCCACCTCACTGATGGGCTGAATCCACCGCGGGGCGCTGTGGCCCGCCGAGAGCTCGGTGTGTACGACGCCCGGGAGCACCGCGGTGACGGCGATGCCGTCATCGGCGAGTTCGAGGTGCAGGGTCTCGGTGAATCCGACGACGGCGTGCTTGGTGGCGCAGTAGGTGGCGAGACCGGGAAAAGCGCTGACGCCGGCCAGCGAGGCGACGTTCACGATGTGTCCGCCGCGCCCGCGCATCCGGATGGCGGCCTGCTTCGACCCGTTGAGCACGCCACCGAGATTGATGGCGACCATGCGGTCGGTCATCTCGTCGGTCTCGTCGGCGAACAGTCCGGTGGGCATGATGCCGGCATTGTTGATCAGGACGTCGACGGGTCCCAGCTGCGTTTCCACCTCATCGAGGAAGGCTGCAAACGACTCTCGGCGAGTGACGTCCAGGTGCAGTCCGCAGACTTGTTCGCCCGTGGCGGCGAACTCGGCGGCTGTCTTCTCGGCCAGCTCGACGTCGATGTCGCCGATGGCGACGCGTGCACCGGCCCGCAGGAAGGCCAGGCCCGTCGCTCGTCCGATGCCGCGGGCGCCGCCGGTGATCGCCACCACCCGGCCGCGAATGTCGTTGTATTTCTTGGTCATTGCTCCACCGCCTTCTGCAGTTGCGCCTTGAGCACCTTGCCGGTCTCGTTGCGTGGCAGCACGTCGACGAATACGACGTCGCGCGGCACTTTGTGCCGGGCCAACTCGGCCCGGACGTAACTCTTGATCTCGTCGGCCTCGAGGTCGGCACCCGGGCGGCGGACCACGAACGCGCACAACCGCTTTCCGAACTCCACATCATCGACTCCGACCACCGAGGTCTCGACCACCGCGGGGTGGCCGGCAAGTAGATTCTCGACCTCCAACGGGAAGACGTTCTCGCCGCCGGAGACGATCATGTCGTCGTCCCGGCCGTCGACGAACCACAGTCCGTTCTCGTCGAAGTGGCCGGTGTCCCCCGACGACAGCAGTCCGTCGACGGACTCCTTGTTTCCGCCGTCGGTGTAACCGGCGAAGCTGAGACCGCTGGAGACGAAAAGTGTTCCGCTGCGTCCGGGTTCGGTGATCCGGCGTCGCTGTTCGTCGTATGCGGCGAGCGTGCAGCCGACGGGCGGGCGGCCCACCGTGCCCGGCGCGCTGCGCAATTCACTCGGGGTGGCCACCGCGGCGACCGCAACCTCGGTCGAGCCGTACAGGTTGTAGAGCACGTCGCCGAACGCGTCCATGGTGCGTCGGCACAGATCGGGTGAGAGCGCCGAGCCGGCGGCGAACACCACGGTCAGCGAGGAGGTGTCGTACCGGGCCAGCACCTCGGGTCCGAGGTCGAGCATGCGCGTCAGCATCGTGGGGACGACGATCAGGGCACTGACCCGATGTCGTTCGATCGCCGCGAGTGTGGCTTCGGGGTCGAATCGGCGCGCCAGCACAACCTGGTTCCCGAGCGCGAAGCCGAGCGAGCACGTGGCCAGCCCGGTGGCGTGAAACATCGGTGCGGCAACGTAATAGACACTGCGCGACGGCCACGGTATGCGGTCGAGCAGCTGCGCAGATTGCAGCGGGCTGACCTTGTTGCGCGGCGCCCCCTTCGGTGTGCCGGTGGTGCCACTGGTCAGCAGGACCATGCCGCCGACCGAAGCCGGCGCGGGCAACGGCGCCGTCGACCGGCCGGCTGCGAGCACGACCAGTCCACGTTGGCCGGACCAGCCGACGATGCGGTCGACCTCGAACGGCAGCACGTCGATCAGGTCGGTGAACTCGTCATCGGCGATGACCGCGGTGACGTTCTCGCGCTTGCAGACGTCCGCGAGTTGCGGCGCCGCGAAGCCGGTGTTGAGCAAAACGACTCGGGCACCGACCTTTCCGGCAGCGAAGAGCGCCAGGGGTAGCGCGCGGTGGTTTCGTACGAGCAGACCGATCACCGAGCCGGCAACGATCCCCCGGTCCGCGAGTCCCCACGCGAGGGCATTGGACAGCGTTTCCAGCTCGGCGAAGCTCAACGTGCCGACCTCGTCCGTCAGTGCGGGGGCATCGCCGTAGCGCGCCGCGACGTGCCCGACCAACCCGCCGAACGATCCGTAGCGGCGGAGGCCGCGGGAGGCGGACACCGCGTCCAGTGGCCGGCAGACATCCACCAATCCCCGGCGCTGCAACACGATTGCCGCCGCAGCAGCGTCGCGTACCTGGCTGATCAGGTGTGTCATCTCGCCCCTCACTCCTGCGCCATGGGCTGATATGGCTGAGCCACGGCGGCGCGCAGGAACTCGCCGCCGGCCCGCATGCTGTCCAAACTGCCGTCGTGGCTCCGTGGAACCATCCAGTAGGCATGCGCCAGCCCTGTCCACACCCGTTGTTCGCAATGACCGCCGGACGCCGTCACTCGGGCCGCGAAAGATTCGGCGTCGGCGCGCATGACTTCCCTTGTGCCGTAATGTAATTGAATCGGCGGTAGCCCCACGAGATCGGCGTTGAGCAGGCACAGCCGCGGATCGGCGATGTCCGCGTCACCGACATACAACGCCAACGCGCGAGCTGCGGCCCGCGGGTCGAAGGGCTGCCGACGTACCCGGGGATCGACGATCGGCGCCCGGTAGGACGGATCGATCAACGGACCCCACAACGCGAGTGCGGCAGGCGCCGGTAGGCCTTCCCGCTTGGCCCGCAAGGCCACCGCCACCGCGAGGTGGCCGCCGGCCGAATCACCGGCGATCACCACTTTGCGCACGTCGTAGCCCTGGCTCAGCAGCCGTCGATAGGCAGCCATTGCGGCATCCTCGGCGGCAGGAAAGGTGTGCTCGGGCGCCAAGGGGTACTCGACGACCAATGCCGGCAGCCCTGAGTGCTGCGACAGGTACGACGCGAATCCACGGTGTGTGCGTGGTGAGCAGACCAGGTATCCGCTGCCGTGCAGCACCAGAAGGACGCCCGCATCGTCGCGGGCGGCCGGTGCACGGACCCACTCACCGCGCAGCGGTGCGTCGACGGGTTCGACCGTCGTGCCCCCGACGACCGGTGCGAGGCGGACAATCGCCTTGTTGGCGACCGGACGCATCAGCGTGATCAGCCGCGGGTTGGCCACCAGTAGCCGGATGGCGGCGCCGGCGACTACCCGCGCCGCCGAATTCCCGGTCAGCCGATCGACCATCGCCATGACAGTGAGTGGGTCCGCCGTGCTCATCCGGCGAGCAGCCCCTTCGCGATGTGGGTCACCTGCACCTCATTGCTGCCGGCATAGATCATCAGCGACTTGGCGTCCCGGGCCAGCTGTTCCACCCGGTACTCGGCCATGTAGCCGTTGCCGCCGAACAACTGCACCGCATCCATGGCCACATCGGTGGCCGCCTCCGAGGAGTACAGCTTCACCGCGGACGCTTCGGACAGCGACGGAATCTTTCCGGCCTGCACCTTCTCCAGCGTCTGGAACACCATGTTCTGCACGTTGATTCGCGCAATCTCCATCTTGGCCAGCTTGAGCTGGATCAGCTGGAACTGGCCGATGTTCTGGCCCCACAGCGTGCGGGTCTTGGCGTAGTCGAGGCAACGCCGATGACATTCGTTGATGATGCCCAGCGCCATCAACGCCACGCCGAGCCGCTCGGCGGCGAAATTGGCTCGGGCACTTTCCCGCCCGTCTCCGCCACCGTGGTCCTCGGTCTCGCCGAGCAACCGGTCCGGCGTGATGCGCACGTTGTCGAAGAACAACTCGCCGGTCGGCGAGGACATCATGCCCATCTTCTTGAAGGCCTTGCCCTGCGTCAGGCCCGGCATGCCCGAGTCCAGGACGAAGGTGAGGACCTTGCGGTTGCGGCGGTCGGCATCGGGATCGCCTTCATCCAACTTGGCGTAGACGATCAGCACGTCGGCATCAGGACCGTTGGTGATGAACGTCTTCTGGCCGTTGAGGATGTAGTCGGCCCCGTCGCGCTTGACGTAGGTCTTCATGCCGCCGAACGCATCTGAGCCGGCGTCCGGCTCGGTGATCGCCCAGCACGCGATCTTCTCCAGTGTCACCAACTCGGGCAGCCAGCGCTCCTTCTGCGCCAGCGTGCCGCGGCTGGCGATGGTGGCCGCGCCGAGACCGAGACTGACGCCGAGGGTGCTCAGCAGTCCGATGCTGACACCGGCCAGTTCGGACACCAGCACGGCCGCCATCGAAATCTGGCCACCCAGATCGCCCAGGCCGCCCGACGACCGGTCGCTCTTCTCGGGCTTGGGCTCTCCCGCGGCGATCGCCGCGGCTTTGGCCCGTTCCTTCTCCAGCATGGTCTTGATGGCTTCGGCAGCCACCGCGTCAAGACCGAACTCGCTGAACAGTTTTCGCGCGATCGGATACGGCGACACCTCACCGCGCTCCAGGCCGTCGCGGTGCGGCTCGATCTGCTTGTCGATGAACTCGCGGACGCTGTCGCGAATGAGCTCATCGGATTCGGACCACTCGATCATGACAGCCGCCCCGCGATGTCGTCGATCTCCCACAGACCGTCGGTCTCGATGGTGGTCAGGTCGTGCCAGCCACCGAGCTCAGAGATCGCACCGCCCTGCACCGCGAAGACCTTGCCGGTCAGCGGGCACTTCTCGGTCGCCAGGTACGCCACCAACGGCGAGATGTTCGCCGGGCTGAACAGGTCGACCTCGCCGTCGTCGGGCTCGGCCATCAGGGCACCCATGCCCGGCGTGGCCAGCGTCAGCCGGGTCCGCGCGATCGGGGCAATCGCATTGGCCCGCACGCCATAACGTTCCAGCTCTTCGGCCGCGACCAAGGTCATCGCGGCGATGCCGGCTTTGGCCGCACCGTAATTCACCTGCCCGGCGTTCGGGACGGTGAGACCCGATCCCGATGCCGTGTTGATCACCGCGGCATTCGGCTGGTTGCCGGCCTTGCTCTGCGCCTTCCAGTACGCGGCGGCATGCCGGAGCACCGAGAAGTGACCTTTGAGATGCACCGTCACCACGGCGTCCCATTGGGATTCCTCCATGGTCGGGATGAAGCCGTCGCGCAGGATCCCGGCGTTGTTCACCACGACGTCCAGGCCGCCGAACTCGCTGACCGCCTGGTCGATCAGGCCGGCCGCGCCATCCCACGTGGCGATGTTGTCGGTGTTGGTGACGGCCTTACCGCCAGCGGCGCGGATCTCGTCGACAACCTCTTGCGCCGGGCCGGTGTCGGCACCCTCGCCGGTATTGCTGCCGCCGAGGTCGTTGACGACGACGCTGGCACCCTCCCGGGCGAACAGCAGCGCGTGCTCGCGGCCGATGCCGCGCCCTGCGCCGGTGATGACGGCGATCCGTCCTTCCAGAGCTCCCATGTTGTGCAGTCCTTTCAAGTCGATTAGTCGGCGAAGACGGCGAGGCCGTCGGTGATGGCGAATTCCTCGCCGGCGGTTCCGTTTCGTACCGTCTCGAACGCGTACCTGGTGGTGCGGTTGCCGCGGCCCGACTGCCAGATTCGGGTCTCCAGATCGTCACCTGGGAAGACCATCTTGGAGAATCGGACGGCAAATCTCTTGAGCCGGTTGACATCTTCCCCACCGACCTCGGTCAGCAAGGCCCACGAGGTGAATGCCATGGTGCACAGGCCATGGGCGATGATGCCCGGCAGTCCCGCGTCCTTGGCCACCTCTTCGTCGAGGTGGATCGGCATCGGATCGCCCGATGCCGGTGAGTAGCGGAACGTCTGGTCCGCATCGACATGCTGAACGACTTTCGCCAGTGGGGGCTGGTCGCGCAGCGCGGCGTCGAACTTGTGATTCGGGCCCAATTCACCAATCTTCTTGCCGGCGTTGAACCCGCGGAAGAAGCACGTCACGTACTGTTCGTTGACGAGATCGCCGTCATCGGTCCGACATTCGAGGTAAACCGATGCTCGCGTGCCGTTCTCGAGCCCTTCGTAGCCGAGCAGCATGCCGCGTGACACCAGTTTGTCGCCCGGATAGATCGGCCGATGGAAGTGAAAGTCCTGTTCCCCGTGAACCACCCGAGGAATCAACTCCACGGGTGCCACATCGACGGTGGGCGTCAATAGGGATTCGAACACCGGCACGATCGCGAAGATCGGCGGCGCGACATCACCCGCAAGATGCGCGGATATCGGGTCGTTGGTGGCCTTGGCGTAGTCGATGAGATGTTCCCGGGCGACCTCGAAGTGGTCGTCGTCTGTCCATTTGTTCAACCCGGAGTCATCGAAAACCAGTTCCTCGTCGGCCATTTCAGACCGCCGCCGACGCAAGTGCGTCGAGCTGCTCGAGTGTCTTGTCGAGCTGCTTGGCGCCGTCCTTCTCGACCGCCTTGGCCAGCGCACCCTTGACCAGCGCGCCCTCGAAGTCGCCGGCCACCTTGAACTCCGAGCCGCTGCCCGACGGGGTCACGGTGAACTCGAAGAGCGCCTTGACGCCGGCCATACCAGTGCCGGACAGCACGAACGTGGTCGGCGCCTCCATCTTCTGGATCGTCCATTCGATCTTGTTGGCCATGCCGAGCATGACGATCTTCGCGGTCAGCGTGGTGCCCGGTGTGACCGTTGCCGGCACGTCACACAGCCACTTCTCGTGGACGGTGAACCACTTGTCCCAGTTGGGCAGATCGGAAACAATCGCCCACAACGCCTCCGGCGAGGCGGACAGCTGCTTGGTTGCTTCGATGTGTCCCATGGTCTTGCTCCTTGTTGTTGATCGGTTAGGTTTGTGTTCGTTGACGTTTCGGATCAGCGCTCGGCGCGCTGGTAGGCGGTGACGACGGCCGCCCCGCCCAGGCCGATGTTGTGCTGCAGGGCGGCCGTGACGTTCTCGACCTGCCGCTTGTCCGCGGTACCGCGCAGCTGCCAGGTGAGTTCGGCACATTGCGCCAGGCCGGTGGCACCCAGCGGATGCCCCTTGGAGATGAGCCCGCCCGACGGGTTGACCACCCACCTCCCGCCGTAGGTGGTGTCGCCGTTGTCGATGAGCTTGGCCGCTTCACCTTCGCCGCACAGGCCCAGGGCTTCGTAGAGCAGCAGTTCGTTGGCGCTGAAGCAGTCGTGCAGCTCGATGACCTGGAAGTCCTCGGCACCCAGGCCGGCCTGCTCGTAAACCTGCTGGGCCGCAGCAACATTCATGTGGTAGCCGATCAATGCCTTACAGGTGCCGTCGAAGCTGTTCTCGAAGTCGGTGGTCATCGCCTGTCCGACGATCTCCACCGCACGGTCGGCCAGCCCGTGCTTGTCGACGAATGCCTCACTGGCGAGAATCGCCGCACCCGATCCGTCCGACGTCGGCGAGCACTGCAGCTTGGTCAGCGGGTCATAAATCATCCGCGCGGCCAGGATGTCCTCAAGGCTGTATTCGTCCTGGAACTGCGCGTACGGGTTGTTGACCGAGTGCTTGTGGTTCTTGTAGCCGATCTTGGCGAAATGCTCTGCGGTCGAGCCGAATTGCTTCATGTGCTCACGGCCGGCGGCACCAAACATCCACGGCGCCGGCGGGAACAGCACCTCCGAGATTTCCGCCATCGCCATGATGTGCTTGGCCATGGGCTGTTCGCGGTCGTCGTAGGTGGAACCGAGCGAGCCGGGCTGCATCTTCTCGAAACCGAGCGCCAGCGTGCAGTCGGCGAGGCCGCTGCGCACCGCTCGTGCGGCGAGGTACAGCGCGGTGGATCCGGTCGAACAGTTGTTGTTGACGTTCACCACCGGGATGCCCGTCATCCCCAGCTCGTAGACCGCGCGCTGCCCCGAGGTCGACTCGCCGTAGACGTAGCCGACATAGGCCTCCTGAACTTCGCGATAGTCAATCCCTGCGTCCGCCAACGCTTTTGACCCGGACTCGCGGGCCATATCCGGGTAGTCCCACGCCGACCCGTCCGGATTGAGCCGAGAACCGGGCTTCTCGAACTTCGTCATCCCGACGCCGATCACATACACCTTGTTGGGCATGAAACCCTCTCTTTCTGTGCGGTGTCGAAAACATACCAACCTGTTTGTATCTTTACAAGAGGGTAGCCGGCGGCACCGCTGAATCTTTGGTCATCGATAGCCAGAGAGTCCCGAAAGGGACTGGTCAGGAGGTGATTTCGCCGCTCAACGATTCGGCGACGAGAGCGTCGTCAAGCAGTCCGCGCAGCTGCGCACAGACGCGGTCCCAGCGCTTCTTGGCCCGCTTCATATCGCGATCGACAAAGCTCGAGAGCAGAATCCCCCGCAGCGCATCCATGGCAGTGAAAGAGAGGTCGCGCAGTTCCTTCTGCGCGGCCCGGTCCGGAACCAATTGAGCCAGTGCACCGATCAGCGCCCCGATGACGATGGGCTCGACGCGCTCGATGTGTTCGGCGAGCACACGGTCCGTGCGTGCCGCCACCCAAAGTTCAAGCGTGGCGACAAAAATGGGTCCTTGATGCGATTCCCACAGGTAGTCCAACATCATCGACACCGCATCGGGAGTGTTCGCCACCCGCCCGAGATCGCGGATCGCAGCCTGCACCCGCTGTTCAGCCAGGTGCTCGACCGCCGCCGCAACCAGGTCTTCCTTGGCGCGAAAATGGTGGACCTGGGCACCGCGGGTCACGCCGGCGATTTCCGCGACCTTTTGCGTCGTAGTGCCGGCGTAACCATAAGTGACCAGGCATTCCACCGTGGCATCGAGCAGGCGGGTACGCATGGCGGCACTGCGCTCGGCCTGGGTACGGCGCTTGGCCTGCCCCTCCACACCTGCGGTCACGATTGCATCGTACGTGGCCAAAAGGTGAATTCCGGGCAGAAACCATTCCAATTGGTACGTAAATGCGCCATCTGTGGCCGCCGCTACAGCGTGGCCGGGCGCAGCACCACGACGCTGCTGGTGCGTTTGGGCCCGTCCTCCAACAGGGCGATCACGCGCCCATCGGCAGCGGTCGCGGCGTAGGTGCCCTCGATGCCGGCCGGCTTCAGGGCCCGGCCATGGCGCGTGTCCTCGGTCTCGGCGTCGGTCAGGTCCCTGCGCGGGAACCCCAGCAGACAAGCCGCATCCAGCGAGTAGCTCAATTCGGCGGCGTCGGTCAGCTGCTCCAACGTCCGCGCCTCGTCCAAGCCGTAGCGACCAACCTTGGTTCGCCGCAATGCCGTCAGGTGCCCGCCGACACCGAGCGTCGCGCCGACATCACGGGCCAGCGCCCGAATGTAGGTGCCCGACGAGCAGTCCACGGTCACGTCGACGTCGACGAATTCCTCGACGCGCCGCACCGCGTCAACAGTGAACCGAGAGATCCGCACCCGGCGCGCCGCCAGTTCCGGCGCCTTGCCTTCGCGGACCAGCTTGTACGCGCGCTCGCCGTCGACCTTGATGGCACTCACGGCCGATGGCACCTGGTCGATCTCGCCCCGCAATGCCGCGACCGCCGACTCGATCTTGTCGTCGGTCACGTGCGCGGCCGAAACCGTCTCCAGCACTTCGCCTTCGGCGTCTTCGGTCGACGTGGTCTGGCCGAGCCGGATGGTCGCGATGTACTGCTTGTCGGTGGCGGTCAGCAGACCGAGGATCTTGGTGGCCCGTTCGATGCCGACCACCAGCACGCCGGTGGCCATCGGGTCCAAAGTGCCGGCATGCCCCACTTTGCGGGTGCCGAACAGTCGCCGGCACCGGCCGACGACGTCATGGCTCGTCATCCCGGCGGGTTTGTCGACGATCACCAGGCCGGGTGGCGGGGCCGGCTTCGATGCAGCCTTCACAGTGAGATCGCCGTCAGGACAAGGCCGTTGGACACCGTGAAACGTCCCGGCAGTTCGGTCAACGGCGGCCCCGACTCAGCGGCCGGGTCGATGAGGATGCGCGACAGAAACGTGCCCGAAGTCCCCGACGAATCCAGCTCGAAGGTGATGTGCGCGTCCTCGAAACCCAGCCAACGGTGGGTCAACGGGAACCAGGCCTTGTACGTCGCCTCCTTGGCGCAGAACAGGATCCGGTCCCAGTGCAGGTCACCCTCCAGCGTCGTCACGGCGTCCTGCTCGGCAGGCAACGCGACGGCGCCAAGCACGCCCTTGGGCAGCACGCCGTGCGGTTCGGCGTCGATACCGACAGACCGCACCTCGGTGGCGCGGGCCACGACGGCGCCACGGAAGCCCTCGCAGTGCGTCAGGCTGCCGACGATCCCGTCGGGCCAGCACGGTTCACCCTTGTCCCCCTTGAGGATCGGGACCGGGCCGACGTCGAGCTTGCCCAATGCCTCACGGGCGCAGTGCCGCACGGTGATGAACTCGTTGCGCCGTTTGGCCACCGAGCGCGCGATCAGCGGTTCTTCCTCCGGCAGTGGAACCAGATCGGCCGGGTCGGAATAGGTCTCGGCGGTGGCTACCACGTCGGGCAGCACCTGGGTCAGCAAGGTCACAGTCGCCTCGAATTGATTCGGTCCTGCATCTTCTGCGCGTGCTCCCGCATTTCCTGGGTGATCTCGAAGTGACCACCGAAGTCGTTGAGGTAGCCGGGTGGGTACTGGGGGTCCGGCAGGATTTGGCGCATCCACCGATAAGGCTTGCGGCGCCGCCACTCTCGCGGATAGCCGACCGAGACCTCCTCGAACCGCACCCCGTCGTAGTAGGTGGTGCGCGGGATGTGCAGGTGGCCGTACACCGAGCAGATGGCGTTGTAGCGGGTGTGCCAGTCCTTGGTCGCCGTGGTGCCGCACCACAGCGAGAACTCCGGATAGAACATGGCGTCGCAGGGTTCGCGCACCAGGGGGAAGTGGTTGACCAGGACCGTGGACTCCATCCAGTCCAGGTCGTCGAGCTTCTTACGGGTGATGTTCACCCGGTCCCGGCACCACGCGTCCCGGGTGGCGTACGGCTCGCTCGACAGCAGGAACTCGTCGGTGCCGACGACGTTGCGCTCCTTGGCCACCGCGAGCCCCTCGGCCTTCGTGGCGGTGCCCGCGGGCAGGAAGCTGTAGTCGTACAGCAGGAACATCGGCACGATCGTCGCCGCGCCGCCGGGGCCGGTCCAGACCGGGAACGGATGCTCGGGGGTCACGATGCCCATCTGGTCGCACATGTCGACCAGGTAGTCGTAGCGGGCCTTCCCGAAGATCTGCATCGGGTCCTTGTTGGTGGTCCACAGTTCGTGGTTGCCCGGCACCCAGATGACCTTGGCGAAACGCTTGCGCAGCAGGTCCAGGGACCACCGGATGTCGTCGGTGCGCTCGGCGACGTCACCGGCGACGATCAGCCAGTCGTCCGGCGAGGCCGGGTGCAGCGACTCGGTGACCGGCTTGTTTCCGGTATGCCCGATGTGCAGGTCACTGATTGCCCAAAGGGTCGGCTGGGTCGACACAAAAATCCAGCCTACTTGGGCGACAGCAACGCCCGCTGAAGTGCCAACCGTCCCGCGCAGCGGGAGAAACTAGAACAGGTTCTCCCATCCTGTCCGGTGTGACGCAGGCGACTTGTAGACTCCCCGCAGTATTGCTCGGATTTAAGGGGTGTCATGGCAACGATGGCCGGGAAACTGCGGCTGGTGTCGGCGCTGTGTGCGCTCGTGACGGCAGGCGTGGTGGTCACACAGACCAACCCGGTGTCACCGACCGGCGGCGACAACGTGGAGCTACGCTCCACCTCCGCTCCACTCAGCAGCACCATCAAGTCGCCGATCATCTCCACGACGAACCCGAGCCCATTCGACCCGTGCGATCAGATTCCGCTCGACGCCATCAACGCCATGGGCCTGGGGTTCACCCCGCCCGACCATGAAGACGGCCTGCGCTGCCACTACGACGCCGGTAACTACCAGGTGGCCGTCGAGCCGATCGTCTGGCGCACCTACGAGCAGACGCTGCCGGCCGACGCCGTCGAGCTGAACATCGCCGGACACCGCGCCGCGCAGTACTGGATCATGAAGCCGACCGACTGGAATGACCGGTGGTGGGTGACCTGCATGATCACCTTCAAGACCAGCTACGGCCTGATCAACCAGTCGCTGTTCTACTCGCCGATCGAGTCGCCGGACCGCCCGGACTGCCTGCAGACAAACCTGCAGCGCGCCAACCAGCTGGTGCCGTTCTACAAGTTCTGATCGCGCGGCGACGGGCCCTGTGTCGCCACGTCTAGTTGGACTCGAGCGCTGACCGGACACCCGTGTGTCCGAAGTCATCGCCCTTCCACAGCAATGGCTCGCGGCAGTCGATCGCCAGTGCATATGCGAAGCAGTCACCGAAGTTCAGGCCCGCTGGGTGGCCACTGCCTTTCCCGAAGTCACGATAGGCCTGGCGGGCCAGCCGGGCCTGACGCTCGGTCACCGGTTCGATGACGAATCCGGCGCTATCCACCAGGTCATCGAACCGCGTACTGATGACTGGATCACGGCGTGCATCCAGGACAATTCCGCATTCGAGATAGCTTGCCGCCGACAACCGCGGCACCACTGCGGCGGCGATCGCCCGAGCATAGACTCCCACATCGTCCTCGTCAGCAATCAGCGCGACGATGGCCGATGTGTCCACGATCATTTGGGCAGTCCGTATTCGTCGTAAAGCAGCTCGCCATGGTCGGGAAGTCCCTCGGGGCCCAGCCGGCTCCTGATACTGCGGGCAATATCCAGCAAGCGCTCTGCCAGATCATCGGCCTGCAATCGTCGCAGCCGATCGTTCACCGCGGTCGCGACGGCCTGCGCCTGCGACTCGCCGGTGATCCTTGCGATCTCTTTCACGGCGTCATGGACGGCCGGGTCTTTGATATTCAGCGCCATGATTGGTACCTTTCTACCCCTTTGATGGTACCAATATCCCTCCGGGCGGTCATGCCGAATTCACCTGGCGTGGCCGCGCACGCTCATAGGCCGCCGCGAACCGGGCCCATTGGTCTGCACTCGGAGGGACAGCAGCGTAGCTGCGGTCCATACCGCATGCTCTCTCGCGCAACCAATTCAGAACTTCGTCGAAATCTGCCTCCTCCACCGCGGGCAGTCGCAGCGCACCCCCGCAGGCGGCGAGTTGCTCTTCGTAGCGATCCTCCCAGCATTCGGTCCGCCAGCCGCTCCACAACTCAGGCAGCGCCCGGAACACACCCAAGACGTCGGCGGTGTTCCACACCCCGACCGCATTTCGGGGCACATCGATATGCACCCCGCCTTCGGGGATCTTGCCCAGCTTCAGTCGCTGGACGCCTTTACCCGGCAGCTTCTCGAGCAGAGCCGGCCCGTGCCATGCCTTGCTGTCGCCCCACCACAACGGCCACATCCGCAGCTCCCCCGACGCGTCGATCACGGAAACCAAGTGGCACAAAGCATTTCGCGAACTTGCCAGCTTCGGTATGGAGAGGACGTCCAGTGGCGGTAGGTCAAACCGCTTCCCGACGTATCCGCCAATTTCGGCGGTGCCGTCGTAGGCGTAGCAGATCTCATAGCCCGGCCACACCTCGGTGAGCGCCGCCAGGATGGTACGCCGGAACGGCATGTCCACCATGAGGCTGTCGCCGAAGAACACGACCCGCCGCCGGTCGAAATCGAAGACCGCACCACCGTCGCACCACAGCGGATCGGTCCACCAGTCATGGGAATTCTGCCGCCGCAGCGATTCCAGGAATTCCAGCGCCAGGTCCGGTCCGCCGATCAATAGGTCCACCATGCGGCAGCCCTCGCAGTGTGAGTAAACGTACTGCCACTCTTGGTCTTTCACGACAACAATGTTCGCTCGATTACCCATCGGATCCCCCCGCCTCGTGGGGTGCAGACATGTGCCGCACCGGCCTGAGTCCGGTCTACTCCGGGGGTCCGACAGATTGCGGTCCACAAGCGTCGGAGGCGCTCACGGCCGTCACGGTCCCCAGCAAGTGGGTACCCTTCGAAAACGTGAGCTCACGAACCACCCGCTTCGCTTCCCGACTACTGAGCCGCATCCTCGGCGTCCCGCCCCCGACGACGGACTACACCGTCAGCCGCGTCACCACCCCGATGCGCGACGGCGTCGAACTCGTCGGTAGCCACTACGCGCCCACCGGCACTGCGAAGGGCACCCTGCTGGTGCGGTGCCCCTACGGCCGTGGGTTCCCCTTCGGCCCGGTGTTCGGCGCTGCATACGCCCGCCGCGGCTACCACGTGCTGCTGCAGAGTGTGCGCGGCACGTTCGGCTCCGGTGGCGACTTCGAACCGATGGTCAACGAGATCGCCGACGCCGTGGACACCGCGGCCTGGTTGCGCGATCAGCCGTGGTTCACCGGGTCGTTCGCGACAATCGGGTTGTCGTACCTGGGCTTCACCCAGTGGGCGCTGCTCACCGATCCCCCGCCCGAGCTCAAGGCCGCAATCATCATGGTCGGCCCGCACGACTTCGCCGAATCAACCTGGGGCACCGGCGCTTTCACGCTCGACAACTTCCTGGGCTGGAGCGACATGATGGCGCACCAGGAAGATCCACCTCTGGCCGTGCTGACCCGGCGCTTTCGGGCACCGCGCCTGGTCGCCCGCACGCACGACCAGGTGCCGGCCGGAGCCGCCGGACGCCGGCTACTGGGTTCCGGAGCGACCTGGTACGAATCCTGGCTGAGCCACCCCGACGGCGCCGACCCGTTCTGGGAGAACATGGCCCTCGCCGACACGCTCGACAAGGTCGACGTGCCGGTGCTGCTCATCGGCGGCTGGCAAGACCTGTTCCTGGAGCAGACCCTGACGCAGTTCCAGCGCCTGAAATCGCGTGGTGTGCCGACCGCCGTCACCATCGGATCGTGGACCCACACCCAGGTGATGACCCGCGGCGGCGCCATGGTGCTGCGGGAATCGCTGGCCTGGCTCGACACCCACCTGGCCGAGCGCACCCCGGAGTCCGAACGGGCGGCCGTCCGGGTCGAGGTCAACGGGCAGGGCTGGCTGACCATGCCGGACTGGCCACCGGCCGCCACCGAACTCGAGCTCTACCTGCAGCCGGCGCACCGGCTCAGCGCGACCGCGCCCGCCGACACCGTGCCACCGTCGCGATTCACCTTCGATCCCGCGGCACCGACGCCCACGCTGGGCGGCCGGTTGCTGTCGTCGGCGGCGGGTTACCAGGAGGACTCCGCCCTCAGCCGACGGCCCGACGTCGTCGACTTCACCGGTGAGCCGCTCGCCGAAGACCTGTACCTGGTCGGAAACCCGGTGATCGAGCTGACCCAGTCGTGCGACAACCCCAACCGGGACGTCTTCGTCCGGCTCAGCGCGGTCGACGCAAAGGGCAAGTCCCGCAACGTCAGCGATGGATTCCGCAGGCTGACAACACCTTCCGACGAGCCCGAGACCCTCCGACTCGAACTCGACGCAGTCGCGCACCGGATCCCCGCCGGCTCCAGGCTGCGGGTGATCGTCGCGGGCGGTTGCCACCCGCGGTACGACCGCAACCTCGGCACCGGCGAGCCCGTCGTCACGGGCGAGCGGATGGTGCCGGCCACCCACGCGGTGCACCACGGCTCCGGTGGGGTGTCCCGGCTGCTGCTGCCGGTGGTCGCGCTGTCAGCCGACTGAGTCGCGCACCCGCTCGGTGATGGCGGCCAGCGCCGCGTCGTCGTACACCGGCGGTCCCCACTCGGGCGTCACCGGCAGGTCCACCCAGCTGCGGCAGCCTGCGTAGTCGGGGGTACGCGGCAGCCGCACCGGTGCCACGAGTGGTTTGGCCTGCACCACCAGGACCGTCAGCCGGTGCCGGGGCCGGAAATCCAGCCGGTCGTTCTGCACGGATTCAGCGGTCCAAATATGCAGATCGGCGATGGCATCCAGCTGCTCCGGACGCTCAACTGGCACGGCCGTAACGACTTTCGCGCCGCCGCGCAGTACCACCTCGGTTTCGGTGCTGTCCCCCGCAGACTGCTCGAGAAGATCGGTGAACTCAGGACGGACCCGCGCCGCGTGGCTGTGCTCGACCGTCGGGAAGAACACGAACTCCGGCGCCGATACCTCGAAACGCTTCTCGCCGATACCGCCCTTGCGCAACAGCACCGTCTGGCGTCCGTCGAGCAGCGCCTGTACCGCCGCGCCCCACTCCTTGAGCGCGGGCGAATTCACTTGGCGGCCAACCTCGCCTGCACCTCGGGCCGCCGCAGCGGCGGCACCGTCTTGGGCGGCTGCCGACGGGCCGGCAGTTGGTTCAACAGTCTCTCGGTGACAGCCGTGACCTCCGCGACCGCGGCTTCGAAGGCGTCGACGTTTGCGGCGGTGGGACGGGTGATCCCGCTGACCTTGCGGATGTATTGACGCGCGGCGGCCTCGATCTCCTCGGCCGTGGCGGCCGGCTCCAGGCCACGCAGTTCGGTGATGTTGCGGCACATGGCCTCCACGATAGGCGCGTTCAGGCCGCAAGTTACGGTGTCGGTGGGTGACCGCAACGCAAGGAGCCAACGTGACCGACGTCCTACTGATCGACACCACCGACCGGGTTCGCACCCTGACGCTGAACCGGCCGAAGTCCCGGAACGCGCTGTCCTACGAGCTGCGCGATGCCTTCTACGGCGCGCTGCGCCAGGCCGAGGCCGACCCGGACGTCGACGTGGTGATCCTGACGGGCGCCGACCCTGTGTTCTGCGCCGGTCTGGACCTCAAGGAACTCGGCGAGGGCGCGGACCTGCCGGACATCTCGCCGAAGTGGCCCAACATGACCAAGCCCGTCATCGGCGCCATCAACGGCGCGGCCGTCACCGGCGGCCTGGAGCTGGCGCTGTACTGCGACATCCTGATCGCCTCGGAGAACGCCAAGTTCGCCGACACCCACGCCCGCGTCGGACTGCTGCCGACCTGGGGTCTGAGCGTGCGGCTGCCGCAGAAGGCCGGCGTCGGCCTGGCCCGCCGGATGAGCCTGACCGGCGACTACCTGTCGGCGGCCGAGGCGCTGCGCGCCGGGCTGGTCACCGAGGTGGTGCCGCACGACGAGCTGCTCCCGACCGCGCGCCGCGTCGCCGCCTCGATCGTCGGCAACAATCAGAACGCCGTGCGCGCGCTGCTGGACTCGTACCACAAGATCGACGGCTCGCAGACCGATGCCGGGCTGTGGATCGAAGCCGCGTCGGCCCGCAAGTGGATGGACGCCTCTAGCGGCAACGACATCGCCGCCAACCGCGACGCCGTCATGCAGCGCGGCCGCACCCAGGTCTAGTAGCTGTTCCCTCTCCCCGCGAGAGGTGGGTGACGACGCCTTTCGGGCGCCCTGCTCACGCCCAGCGGCCGGACAGCGCGCGCCAGCCGACGAAGACGAGCCGCAGCACCAGGAACGTGGTCAGCCCGGACCAGATGCCGGCGAGGCCCCACCCGAAGGCGAGCGACAACCAGATCAGCGGCAGGAAGCCGACGAGCCCGCTGATCAGGGTGGCGTTGCGCATGAACTTCGCGTCACCGGCGCCGAGCAGCACCCCGTCGAGCGCGAAAACGATTCCCGCGATGGGCAATTGGGCCACCATGAACCACCACGGGATACCGATCTGGTCCCGCACCGCATGGTCCGCGGTGAACACTGCCGGCAGCACGCCTGAGCCCACTGCGAAAACCGCCGCCAGCACCGTCGCCGCGGCCGCCGAATAGACCGTCACGCGCCGCGCCACCGCCTTGGCATGCGCCGACTCCCCCGCGCCGAGGGCCGCGCCGACGAGTGACTGCGCCGCGATGGCCAGCGAATCCAGCACGAGCGCAAGGAAATTCCACAGCTGCAGCACCACCTGGTGGGCGGCGACGGCGGCCGCACCGAACCGGGCCGCGACCGCGCCGGCAGACAGGAAGCACACTTGGAACGCCAGGGACCGCAGCACCAGGTCGCGGCCCATGGTCAGCTGCGCGCGCAGCACGTCGGGCCGCAGTCGCAGCGAAACCCGTTCGGACAGCAGCGCATACCCGAACAGCGCCGCGGCGATCCACTGCCCCACCAGATTGGCTACCGCCGATCCGGTCAGGCCGAGCCGCGGCAGCCCGAGCCACCCGAAGACCAGCAGCGGACACAGCACCGCTGAAATACCCACGCCGACAAGCACATACCGCAGCGGCCGGACGGTGTCCTGCACACCGCGCAGCCAGCCGTTGCCGGCCATGGAGATCAGGATCGCGGGTACGGCCAAGATCGCGACACGCAGCCACGGCAGTGCGGTCTCGGCGATGCCGCCCCGTGACCCGGCGATGGCCGTGAGCAGAAAGGGCGCCAACGCCTGCACCACCACCACGATGAGCACGCCGACAGCCAGCGCCAGCCAGGTGGCCTGCACGCCCTCCCCGACCGCACCGGCCCGGTCACCGGCGCCGAAGCTCCGGGCCGACCGCGACGTCGTGCCGTACGACAGGAACGTCAGCTGCGAGCCGACAAGGCTGAGGATCAGGCCGCCGACCGCCAGGCCCGCCAACGGCAGCGCGCCGAGTCGGCCGACGACCGCAGTGTCGAGCAGGAGGTAGATGGGCTCGGCGGCCAGCACCCCTAGGGCAGGGAAGGCGAGGCCTGCGATGCGCCGGCCGGTGACCTCGGTGGTCATGACGCGCACGCTCGCCGGCCGCGAGCGGCACGAAGGTGCACGCCGAAGACGGCGTGTCGGCGTACAAACACGGCCGCTCGCGGGAAGAGGGCTGGCACGGGCAAGGGCCGGCTAGGAGAGCGCGGTGACGAGGGCCGCGACGACGTCGTCGGCGGTTCCGGTCGGTGAGTAGCCGGCCGCGAACCGGTGGCCGCCGCCGCCGAACGAACTCGCCAGCACCGATACGTCGACCTCGGTCTTGGCCCGCAGGGACACCGACCACTGCCCCGGTTCGATCTCTTTGAGCACCGCGGCGACCTCGGCCTCGGACGTGGTCCGCACGATGTCCACGATGCTCTCGACCTCTTCCGAGCGCGCCGCCGCGTATTCCCGATGCGACACAACGGCATACACCAAGCCTTTACCGCCGGCGGCGTCGGGCACCAGGCACGCCGTCGACAACACGCGGGACAGCATGGGCAGCCACGAGTACGGGTGCGTGTCGAGCAGCGCGCGGCTGACGGCGGCGTTGTCGACGCCGATGTCGAGCAGCCGCGCCGCGAGCCGATAGGCCCGGGCGCTGGCCCACCGGAACGAGCCCGTGTCGGTGGTCAGGCCGGCGTACAGGCAATGCGCCACCGGCAGCTCGATCGGCTTGTCCCAGGCGTCCAGCAGCTCGGCCACCAGCATGGTGGTCGAATCTGCCGACGGGTCAACGTAATTCGCGGTACCGAACAACCGGTTCGAGGCGTGGTGATCGATCACCAGCACCTGCCGTCCGGGATCGGCCAGCTTCGCCAGCGACCCGAGACGGTTCACGCTCGGGATGTCGACGGTCACCACCAGGTCGGCGTCCGGACGCATCTGGTCCGGCGGCACCAGCAGGTGCCCGCCGGGCAGCGTCTGCAGCGATTCCGGCACGGTTGCAGGGGCGGCAAAACCGACCTGCACGTCCTTACCGGCCTCGCTGAGCACCAATGCGAGCGCGAGGCCCGCTCCGATGGTGTCGGCGTCGGGGTAGACGTGGGCAACCACGCTCACGCTCTCGACCGCACCGAGCAGATCAGCCGCACCGCGCGCGTCAACCCGCGCGCCCTGCGGCCGAATCTCAGTCGTCGGTTCGATCGCCGTCACCTGCATCCTCGGAATCGCTGTCCCCCACCACACGGTACGGATCGGCGTCACCGGCGTGCTTGGCACCTTCGCGGATGCGAGCCACGTCCTCGTCGGCGGCACGGGCCCGGGCCAGCAGCTCCTCCATCTTCAGAGCCGCATCCGGCACGGTGTCGCGCTCGAAAGTCAGTGTGGGCGTGAACCGAACCCCGGTTCCCGCACCGACTCTCGTGCGCAACGCGCCCTTGGCCTTCTCCAGGGCAGCCGCGACGCCGGCGTAGTCCGGCTCCTCGTCGAGGCTGGTCCCGATCACCGTGTAGTACAGCGTGGCGTCGTGCAGATCACCGGTCATCTTGGCATCGGTGATCGTCACGCCGTCGAGCCGTGGATCCTTGATCTCGTACTCGATCGCCGAAGCGACGATCGTCGAAATACGCTTGGCCAATCGCTTGGCGCGTGCTGGATCGGCCACCTAGGTACGAGCCTTCTCGACGAGTTCGTACGTCTCGATGACGTCGCCTTCCTTGATGTCGTTGTAGGTCAGCGTCAGACCGCATTCGTAACCTTCGCGCACCTCGGTGGCGTCGTCCTTCTCGCGCTTGAGCGAAGACACCGTGAGGTTCTCGGCGATGACGATGTTGTCACGCAACAGGCGGGCCTTGGCGTTACGCCGCATGATGCCCGACTGCACGAGGCAACCAGCGATGTTGCCGACCTTCGACGACCGGAAGATGGCGCGGATCTCGGCGCGGCCGAGCTCCTTCTCCTCGTAGACCGGCTTGAGCATGCCCTTGAGCGCGCTCTCGATCTCGTCGATGGCCTGGTAGATCACCGAGTAGTACCGGATCTCCACGCCCTCGCGGTTCGCCAGCTCCGTCGCCTTGCCCTCGGCACGGACGTTGAAGCCGATGATGATCGCATCCGAAGCCGACGCCAGGTTGACGTTGGTCTCGGTGACGCCACCGACACCGCGGTCGATGACGCGCAGTTCCACCTCGTCGTCGATCTGGATGCCCATCAAGGCCTCCTCGAGCGCCTCGACGGTGCCCGAGTTGTCGCCCTTCAGGATCAGGTTCAGCTGGCTGGTTTCCTTCAGCGCCGAATCCAGGTCTTCCAGGCTGATGCGCTTGCGCGAACGGGCGGCCAGCGCATTGCGCTTGCGCGCGCTGCGCCGGTCGGCGATCTGCCGGGCGATGCGGTCCTCGTCGACGACCAGGAAGTTGTCGCCGGCGCCGGGCACCGAGGTGAAACCGATGACCTGGACCGGACGCGACGGGAACGCCTCTTCGACGTCCTCGCCGTGCTCGTCGACCATGCGGCGGACGCGGCCGTAGGCGTCGCCGGCGACCACCGAGTCACCGACGCGCAGCGTGCCGCGCTGCACCAGCACCGTGGCGACCGGGCCGCGACCGCGGTCCAGGTGCGCCTCGATGGCCACACCCTGGGCCTCCATGTCGGGGTTGGCCCGCAGGTCCAGCGAGGCATCCGCGGTCAGCAGCACTGCTTCGAGCAGGCCGTCGATGTTGGTGCCCTGCTTGGCCGAGATGTCCACGAACATGGTGTCGCCGCCGTAATCCTCGGCCACCAGGTTGTACTCGGTCAGCTGCGCCCGGATCTTCTGCGGATCCGCGCCTTCCTTGTCGATCTTGTTGACCGCCACCACGATCGGCACATCAGCGGCCTGAGCGTGGTTGATGGCCTCCACCGTCTGCGGCATGACGCCGTCGTCGGCCGCGACCACCAGGATCGCGATGTCGGTGGCCTTGGCACCACGGGCACGCATGGCGGTGAACGCCTCGTGACCCGGGGTGTCGATGAACGTCACCAGACGCTCGTTGCCGTCCAGCTCGGTCAGCACCTGGTAGGCGCCGATGTGCTGGGTGATGCCACCGGCCTCGCCCTCGCGGACGTTCGCCTTACGGATCGTGTCGAGCAGTCGCGTCTTACCGTGGTCGACGTGGCCCATGACGGTGACCACCGGCGGCCGGCTGGCCAGGTCGTCCTCGTCGCCGGCGTCCTCGCCGTAGGTGAGGTCGAACGACTCGAGCAGCTCGCGGTCCTCATCCTCCGGGGACACGACCTGCACGACGTAGTTCATCTCGCTGCCCAGCAGCTCGAGGGTGTCGTCGCCCACCGACTGGGTGGCGGTCACCATCTCGCCCAGGTTGAACAGCGCCTGCACCAGCGAAGCCGGGTTGGCGTTGATCTTCTCGGCGAAGTCGCTCAGCGACGCGCCGCGAGCGAGGCGGATGACCTCGCCGTTGCCGTGCGGCAACCGCACGCCACCGACGATCGGGGCCTGCATGTTCTCGTATTCGGCGCGTTTTGCGCGCTTCGACTTACGGCCACGACGGGGTGCGCCACCGGGACGCCCGAAGGCACCCGCGGCACCGCCGCGCTGACCGGGACGACCGCCGCCGCCACCGGGACCACCGCCACCGGGAGCACCGCCGCCACCGGGGCGACCGCGGAAGCCACCACCGGCACCGGCACCTGCACCACCGCCGGCGCCACCGCCGCGGTAGTTACCGCCGCCACCGGCACCGCCGGGACGAGGGCCACCACCGGGACGCGGACCGCCACCGGGGCCGGGACGCGGACCACCCGGACGACCGACGGCACCCGGACGGGCACCCGGCGGACGCGGGGGCATGTTGCCAGGCGTGACACCCGGACGCGGGCCACCGCCCGGACGGGGTCCACCGGCGCCGGGACCCGGACGCGGGCCACCGGGACCGGGAGCCGGACGCGGGGCCGGGCGCTCGACCGGCTGCTGGGAAGAGAACGGGTTGTTGCCGACGCGCGGAGCTCGCGGGGCCGGCTTGGGTGCGCCAGGTCGCGGACCCGGGGTCGCGCCCGGGGTCGCGCCCGGGGTGGCCGGACGCGGCTGAGCCGGAGCGGCCGGGGCGGCCGACGCTGCCGGAGCGGCGGGCTCTGCGGGAGCCGGGGCCTGGGGCTGCGGAGCCGCGGGCCGGGGTGCGCCCGGCTTGGGTCCACCGGGAGCGGGAGCCGCCGGTGCGGGTGCTGCTGGTGCCGGAGCAGCCGCGGCCGGGGCCGCGGGCGCAGGCGCGGCAGGTGCCGCGACGGCAGCCGGCTTGGGTGCGCCGGGCTTCGGGGCACCCGACGGCTTGGCGGCCGCGGGGGCCGGTGCGTCGGACTTGGCGGGCTTGCCGCCGCCGAACGCCTCACGCAACCGGCGTGCGACGGGCGCCTCCACAGTGGAGGACGCAGATTTCACGAATTCGCCCTGTTCGCTCAGTCGGGCGAGCACTTCCTTGCTGGTGACACCGAGTTCTTTTGCCAACTCGTGTACGCGTGCCTTACCTGCTGCCACTTCTCTCCTCGTCGTGAGGCGTCAGCGGTGGGTAGGCCGCGCCTCGGTTTAGCTATGACGCATGGTCATCGGGACTTCACGGTGTGCTCATGTTCTTCGCTACCTGTTCTCTTGCTGTGGCGTTCCGGGTTCGTCAGGCGGGTAAGGCACTGAAGAACTCTTCGACCGCAGAGGTGTCCGGCGAACCGGTGATGCGCAACGCTCGGGCGAATGCTCGCCGCCGAACTGCCGCGTTGAGGCACTGCTGAACCGGGTGCAACCACGCACCCCGACCCGGCAGGCTACCCGCTGAATCGACCGAGACGGCGCATTTACCGTCCCCGTCGCGTACAGCTGCCACTCGAAGCAAGTCGACGGCCAGCTCTCGTTTCCGGCAGCCGATGCAGGTACGCACCGGAGCTGTCGGAGTCTCGCGCTGGATCACAGTGCAGTCTACCGTCTCGGGGCCCGTGAACTTCAATCGCGGTCTCGGCCCCGACACGCCGCCGGTAACTGCGGGTTTTTGCTCAGCGGTCGCGGCCGCCGCCATGGCCTGCCGACCGGCCACCGGCGTCCGCACCCTGACCGTCGGCGTCGCTGCGGATGTCGATGCGCCAACCGGTGAGACGCGCCGCCAGGCGGGCGTTCTGGCCCTCCTTGCCGATCGCCAGCGACAGCTGGAAATCGGGCACCACGACGCGTGCCGCGCGCTGTGCCTCGTCGATCACCGTCACCGATACGACCTTGGCCGGCGACAGGGCGTTGGCGACGAACTTCGCCGGGTCCTCGTCGTAGTCGATGATGTCGATCTTCTCGCCCGAGAGCTCGCTCATCACGTTGCGCACGCGCTGACCCATCGGGCCGATGCAGGCGCCCTTGGCGTTCAGCCCCGGCACCCGCGACGCGACGGCGATCTTGGATCGGTGCCCGGCCTCACGCGCAACCGCGACGATCTCGACCGACTCGTCGGCGATCTCGGGGACCTCCAGCGAGAAGAGCTTGCGCACCAGGTTCGGGTGGGTCCGCGACAGCGTGATGACGGGTTCGCGGGCGCCGCGGGTGACCCCGACGACGTAGCAGCGCACGCGGTCGCCGTGCACGTAGCTCTCCCCCGGCACCTGCTCGGCGGCCGGGATCACGCCCTCGGAGCCCTTGGCCTCCGTGCCGACCCGCACCACCACGAGACCGCGGGCGTTGGCCCGGGCGTCGCGCTGGATGACGCCGGCGACGATGTCGCCCTCACGCGCCGAGAACTCGCCGTAGTTCTTCTCGTTCTCCGCGTCGCGCAATCGCTGCAGGATCACCTGACGCGCGGTGGTCGCCGCGATCCGGCCGAATCCCTCGGGGGTGTCGTCCCACTCGTGGATGACGGTCCCGTCGGTGTCGGTCTGGCGGGCGATCACCCGCACGATGCCCGACTTGCGGTCGATGTCGATGTACGCGTCGGGCTCGTGCCCTTCGGTGTGGCGGTACGCGGTCAGCAGCGCCGTCTTGATCGTGTCGACGACGACGTCGACGCTGATTCCCTTGTCCGCTTCGATGGCATGTAGTGCCGCCATGTCGATGTTCATCCGTCGGCCCCCTCTCCGGTCATACCCGCCAGCTCCAGTTCCCGGCGATTGGGTGGTGAAAATTCAACCTGTACAACAGCTTTCGTAATGTCCGCGAGCGCGACGGTCTGCACCGACAGCACTCCGCGGTTGGCGACGACCAGTTGGATCGTGCTGCCGTCGTGCTCGCCCAGCCGGCCCGTCAACGACGTGCCGTCGGCCAGGGTCAGCGCGACCTTGCGACCACGGGCGCGACGGTAGTGCCGCTCCGCGGTCAGCGGACGCTCCACGCCGGGCGAGGTGACCTCCAGCACATACGGCTCGGAATCGGCGGCCACCTGGTCCAGCAGCTCGGATGCGAGGCGGGAAAGGTCGGCGACGGCATCGAGGTCAAGACCCGAGTCGCCGTCGGCCACCACGACGATGCGCGGAGGTCGCTTGGCAGCGTCGACCCGCACATCTTCGATGTCGTATCCGGCGTCCGCAAAAGCACTGCTGAGCAGCTCAAGCACTTGGCCTGTGGTCGGTAACCGACTGGGTGGCAGCGGTCGTTCCGGCGTGTCCCGGGCCACGGCGAGCTCCTCATCTTGAGTTGTGCGGACAGGGCCCCCAGAAGGGTGAACCCGGTACCAACGATACGCCAGCAGCGCATGGCCGAATGGCAATCGCGATCGCGGCACCGGAGAACATCCGGCGCCGCGGTGCCCGATGGCCGCTGTCCGCAATGGCAGGATGTGCCTGTGCCGCACACCGAAACCACCGTCAGCCGACGGCGTGTCCTGTTGGGCACGGCAGCTCTGGCGCTGCTCGGCGGCGCGGCGTCGGCCTGCGGGTCGGCACCGCAGCGCGATCCTGCCCTGGACATCCTGACCGCTGAACTCGACCGGGCCCGCCGCGACAGTCAGCTGGCCACGTCCGCCGCCACCGGCGTACCGCCGCAGCTGGCGCCGGCACTGACGGCCGTCGCGGCACTCCGGGACGCGCATGCCCGCGCGCTGTCCGACGAACTGACCCGGATGGGCAACCCGCCGTCTGCCACGCCGTCGTCGACCACCGAGACCTCAGCCACCACCTCGCCGACCCCCGGCGCCACCCCCGCGCCCGCGCCCCCGACACCTCAGGAAGTCGTCGCGGCGCTGGAACAGGCCGCCGACAGTGCGGGCCGCGCCGCGGCCGGCCAATCGGGTTACCGGGCCGGGCTGCTCGCCTCGATCGCCGCCGCGTGTACCGCGGCGCACACCGTCACCCTCGCCGGACAGGCCGCGCCATGACCAGCCCGCAACCGACCCCGACCCGCCCGGGCAGCGCCGCCGACGCCGCGCTGTACGACGCGATCGCCACCGAACACGGCACCATCTACGGCTACGGCCTGGTGTCGGCGCACACCACGCCGGACGTCAACGATCTGGTGGCCGAGGCCATGGCCAAGCACCGCGCGAACCGCGAAGCCGGCATCACCGCGCTGGCCGGACGATCGGTGCCGGCTCCGCTGCCGGCCGCGGGCTATCAGCTCCCCATCGACGCGAACAACCCGGCGGACGCGAGCAAGTTGGCGCTGCAGATGGAAGAGGAAACCGCCGTCGCGTGGCGCGCCGTGGCCGAGCAGGCCACCACCACCGAGGACCGGACCCTGGCCGTCAAGGCCCTCACCGATTGCGCGGTGCTGGCCGCCCGGTGGCGCGCGGCCCTCGGCGTGACGCCGGCCGTCGTGGCGTTCCCCGGCGGCGCCGAGCAGTCCTAGACGTCAACGCCGCGGATCGCAGTCACCTGGTGACCGCAATCCGCGGCACAACAAGGCCTACCCCGCCAGCGCGGCCGTGATCGCCGCCGCGGCGCCGTCGACCGGCACTTCGGTCTTCTCGCCAGTGAAGCGGTTGCGCAGCTCGACGGTGCCGTCGGCCCAGCCGCGGCCGACCACGACGATCCACGGCACACCCAGCAGCTCGGCGTCCTTGAACTTCACGCCCGGCGACGACGTGCGGTCGTCCAGCAGCACGTCGAGGCCGAGGCGGTCGAGTTCGCCCGCCAGCTCGGTCGCGCCGGTGCGGGCCTCGGCGTCCTTGTTGGCGATGACCAAGTGCAGGTCGAACGGCGACACCGACGACGGCCAGCGCAGGCCGAGCTCGTCGTGGTGCTGCTCGGCGATCACCGCGACCATGCGCGACACCCCGATGCCGTAGGAGCCCATGGTCAGCCGCACCGGCTTGCCGTTCTCACCGAGGACGTCGGCACTGAAGGCGTCGGTGTACTTGCGGCCCAGCTGGAAGACGTGCCCGATCTCGATGCCGCGCGCCGACACCAGCGGTCCGGCGCCGTCGGGCGAGGGGTCGCCGTCGCGGACGTCGGCGGCCTCGATGGTGCCGTCGGCCACGAAGTCACGGCCGGCCACCATGCCGACGATGTGCTTGTTGGGCTCGTCGGCGCCGGTGATCCACGACGAACCGTCGACGATGCGCGGGTCCACCAGGAATCGAATACCGTTCTCCAGCAACGCCTTCGGACCCACGTAACCCTTCACCAGGAACGGGTTGGCGGCAAAGTCGGCGTCGTCGAGCAGCGCGTACTCCGCCGGCTCGAGCGCCGCGCCCAGGCGCTTCTCATCGATCTCGCGGTCGCCGGGCACACCGATACCCAGCAGTTCCCACTCTCCGCCCGGCTGGCGCACCTTCAGCAGCACGTTCTTCAGCGTGTCCGCGGCGGTGATCTCGCGGCCGAGGTCAGCGGTGTTGGCCCACTCGACCAGGGTGGCGATGGTCGGGGCGTCAGGCGTGTCGTAGACGACGGCCTCGGGCTGGCCCTCGATCGGCAGCGACTCGGGAACCGCGGTGACGACGGCTTCGACGTTGGCCGCGTAGCCGGACTGCAGGCAGCGCACGAAGGTGTCCTCGCCGACCTCGCTCTCGGCCAGGAACTCCTCGGAGGCACTACCGCCCATGGCACCCGACACCGCGGACACGATGACGTACTTGACCGCCAGCCGGTCGAAGATGCGCTGGTAGGCCTCGCGATGGGCGTGGTAGGCGTCCTTGAGTCCGCTGTCGTCGATGTCGAACGAGTACGAGTCCTTCATGATGAACTCGCGGCCGCGCAGGATGCCGGCGCGCGGACGTGCCTCGTCGCGGTACTTGGTCTGGATTTGGTAGAGCCGCAGCGGGAAGTCCTTGTACGACGAGTACTCCCCCTTGACCGTCAGCGTGAACATCTCCTCGTGGGTGGGCCCCAGCAGGTAGTCGTTCTTGCGGCGGTCCTGCAGGCGGAACAGGTTGTCGCCGTACTCGGTCCAACGGTCGGTGGCCTCGTAGGGGGCCCGCGGCAGCAGCGCCGGGAACAGGATCTCCTGCGCGCCGATGGCGTTCATCTCACTGCGGACGACGTCCTCGATCTTGCGCAGCACCTTCAGGCCCAGCGGCAGCCAGCTGTACAGGCCGGGCGCGATCGGGCGGACGTAGCCGGCCCGGATCAGCAGCTTGTGGCTCGGCACTTCGGCGTCGGCGGGGTCGTCGCGCAGCGTGCGCAGGAACAGCTCGGACATGCGGGTGATCACGGGTGGCCAGCTTAATCGCGGCCCTGCCAGGTGCAGACACACACCTCGTTGCCTTCGGCGTCGGCGAGCACCCAGAACGCGGGCGCCTCCCGATCACTGAGCAGCACGCCGCCCGCCGCCAGTGCCGCCGCGATGCGCGCGGACGCCTGGTCGTGCGGGACGTCGACGTCGAGGTGGATGCGATTGCGTTGCGGCCGTGGCACATCCATCTGCTGGAACCACAGGGCCGGGCCGCGGCCGGCAGGATCGACGAGTCCCCCACTCAGATCCGACGGCCCCGCTTCGTCGACGTAGCCGGTGACGGCCTTCCAGAACGGGCGCACCGCGGGGATGTCGATGGCGTCGATCGCGACCTCGATCGCCTGGACGGAAACGCCGCCCGGCGTGGTCGCCGCGCCGCGCTCGGCGAGCGATTCAGAGATGCGGCGTGCCAACGCGATGTCGTGCGCGGTGACCCCGTCGGCCGAGCGCAAGCGCAACACCACACGGTCGGCCCGTACGTCGAGGGTCAAGTGTCCCTGCGCTTCTGGGCCGGTCCCCTCGACCACTGCGGCGGCCAGTGCCGCCGCAGTGCCCAAACCGGCCGTCGGCACTTCCGTGTAGACCGCGCCGAGCACCAGGCGCCACCCCAGCGGGGTCACCGCATCCGAAATGTCCTGCCGCTGCATCATGACTCGGCCCCCGCGACCATGTCATACCCCCTGGCGGTCATGCCTCATGCATAGCACTGCGGCGCGTGAGACGCCCTCAGAGCAGCGCTTTGTTCACCACCTGCTCGTACGCGGTCTTGTCTGTCGCGCTGACCGTCGGGCCGAACTTCAGGACGATGTTCATCGCCTGGAACGTGCCCGGCGTCGCCCCCGCGTACCCCTCGGCAGCGCCGGTCGTGGAGAACACCAGCACCGTGACGGTGTCGGTCTCGATGGCCTCGATGCACTTGATGTCGGGGCATTTCTGCGTGGCCACCTCCCGCGGGTTGGCCACCGGCAGGCCCGCGGCACCCATGTCCCGCACCACGGCCTGCGCGGTGACGGTGTTGAGGATCGGGGCGCCCGTCAGCGCGCCGGCCTGTGGCCCGGGAGCCGGCGGGCGCTGGCATCCGGTGATCACCGTCGCGGCGAGCACAGCCGCCACGATCACAGCTCGGGCTCGCATTGCATTCATGCACCATCAATAGCAGTGAAACCTGGAGCGCCGGCCACCGGGCGATGAAGCCGACGGCCAGCTACAGCGTCGGGACCGCGTGCGGGCCGGCTGCCCCACCGCCGGCGTTCGAGGTGGTGGCCGTCCCGGGGGCGCTCGGCCGGCCGGACGGTGCCGCGGCTCCCGGCGTGCGCAGCTTGCCTGCCACCCACGGCAGTGAATCCGCGAAGGCCTCGTTGGCGAAGCCCCAGTCGTGAAGGCCGAGCAGCGCCCGGATGTCGGCGTTGATGCCGTGCTGCTGGGCGATTTCGCACAAGGTGCCGGCCGCGATGTCCTGGCCCTCCGGGTTCGCGCGCGCATCGCGCGGCACACCGGGGCCGGGTGCGTGGCAGGCCGCGACGGTCCCGGGGATTTCGAACAGCCCGGAGATGCCGTGGTACCGGCCGTACTGCCGCATCACGGTGCTCGGATCGAACTCGGCCCATTTGGCCGCGTCACCCCCGTAGAGCTTGGCGATGGTCTGGTCCTTGCTGCCGATGTTCGGGCTCAGGTCCCCGGCGATGTCGACGAATGCGCTGAACAGGTTGGGATGGCGCGTCGTGAGCTGCACCGCGCAGGTGCCGCCCATGGACCAGCCGACGATGCCCCAATTCTCGGGCTTGGGACTGACGCCGAAGTTCGAGATCAGATACGGAACGACCTCTTTGGTCAGGTGGACCGACGAATTGCCGTGGCTGCCGTTGACGCATTCGGTGTCGTTGTTGAACGAGCCGGTGGCATCGGCGAAGACGAACACCGGCGCCTCACCGCCATGGGCGGCCGCGTAGTTGTCGATCGTGGCCTTGGCATTGCCGGCCCAGATCCAGTCCGCCGGGGTGTTGAGCTGCGAGCCGATCATCATGACCGTCGGCAGCTGCGGCGGCGGATTGCTCGCGAACCATGCCGGTGGCAGGTAGACGAGTTCGGCGCGGTGCGTGAAGTTCGATCCCTGCGAGCTGGTCGAGATGGGCACCACGACACCGCGCGGCGGCCGGATGCCTTTGAGCTGCATGGCCGTGACCGTCCATCGGTCCACCTCGTCGGGCACCTTGCCGACGGTGAACTTGTGCCACGCCACGTACGCCGTCGGGAAGTATCCGACCCAGACATTCATCATCAGCAGTGCGCAGAGTGCACACAGGGGCACCGCGAGCAGGGCCACCCCGCGGCGCCGCCAGGGCGATCCGCGCCAGCCGAGGATCAGGACCGTGGCGGCGAACCCGCCGAGCGCCGTCCAGATCCACAGCAGTACCGGGGCCGGGTCACCGGCGATACCGAGCGAGGTGATGTACCAGTACAAGCCGGCCGCGCACGCGACGCCGACGGCGAGCGCCCACGGCAGCCGGCTGATGCTCCACTGCCGCGACCGTCGCCCGACCGCACAGCACAGCACCGCGAAAGTCAGTAGCTGGATCAGAAACGGAAGCCACCCATGCGTCAGCGACGCATGGGTGACGAACGAAGGCACGCCGATCCTCCAGGAAGCTACGTCGAGATCGAGCTACAGCTCTCCGGCGTCCAGCGCTTCCTTGGTGTCCTGCGCCGCCGCAACCTCGTCGGCGGTGTAGGTGATGAACAGCGCCACCACACCGACGATCACCGCCACCGCAGCGACCCAGAGCAGGCCGTACGTGTAACCGTGGTCGAGCGCCGTGTGCTGCGCGGCATTCATCTTGGCGACCGGACCGGTGGTCCCGCCGAGGTACAGCGTGCGCGAGGTGATGACGGCCTGGATGACGGCCAGCACGACCGGCCCACCCAGGTTCTGCAGCATCAGCGCGATGGCCGACAGCGGGCCGATGTCGCTCAGCGCGACGCCGGCGATGGCCGAGACGGTCAGCGGCACCACGATCATGCCGATGCCGAAACCACCGACGGTGATCGGGATGACGAGGTTCGGGAAGTACGGGATACCGCCATTGAGGGTGGAGCCGTAGATCATCGCGGCGAGCACCAGGACACCGCCGGCGATCACCAGCACGCGCGGCGAGAACATCGCCACCAGCTGCGACGACAGGCCCAGACCGATGCCGAGCGCGATGACGAACGGGATGAAGCCGATGCCGGCCTTCAGCGCGCTGTAGCCCATGATGTCCTGCACGTACAGGCCGATCAGGACGGTCAGCGTGAACATCACGCCACCGGCCAGGAAGACCGCGGCGAAGGTGGCCACGCGGTTGCGGTCCCGGAACAGGCTGAACGGAACGACGGGGTGCTCAGCGCTGCGCTCGACGAACAGGAACGCCAGGAACAGCACGGCCGCCGCGGCGCCGGAGCCCAGCGTCAGCGGGGACATCCAGCCCTTCTCCGGGCCCATCGAGAAGCCGAACACCGCCGCGGTGCAGGCCAGGGTCGCCAGGATGGCGCCGGCCGCGTCGAGCTTCATGCGCTCGCGGGACGTCTCGGTCAGGGTGGTGCGGGCCAGGTAGATCATGACGAGGCCGATCGGCACGTTCACCAGGAACGCGTAGCGCCACGAGAACACCGTCAGCGCGCCGCCGACGACGAGGCCCATCACCGAGCCGACGCCGGTCATGGCCGCGAAGATCGCGGTCGCGGCGTTGCGGGCCGGGCCCTTCGGGAAGGTGGTGGCGACGAGCGCCAGGCCGGTCGGCGAGGCGATCGCCGAACCGACACCCTGCAGCAGCCGGGCGATGACCAGGGTCGTCTCGTCCCACGCGACACCGCACAGGATGGAAGCGATGGTGAAGAGCGCGACACCGACGATGAAGGTGCGCTTGCGGCCGATGGTGTCGCCGAGGCGGCCACCGAGCAGCATCAGACCACCGAAGGTCAGCACATAAGCAGTGATCACCCAGCTGCGGCCGGCATCGGAAAGGCCGAGCTCGTCCTGAATCTTAGGAAGGGCAACGATGGCGACGGTGCTGTCCATCGTGGCCAGCAGCTGCATGCCACCGATGGCGATGACCGCGGAAAGGAAGCGGGGGGACGGAAGCCAAGCTGGATACCAGCTCTTTCGTTCGTCCTCGGTTTGCCCCACGTGAATCGTGAGCGGTTCGCGGCGGCTGTGTGCCATGGCGGTGCGCTCAGCGTCGTTGAGAGCCGTCATGGAAAGCTACCTTACAGTAATCTTAAGATTTCTTTAACCCTGCGAAGGCCGCCACATCCCCGATCACGATGATCGCGGGGGGTCGGATGCCCTCCGAACGGATGTCCTCCGCCGCATCGGCAAGCGTGGTCTGCAGCGTCTGCTGCGCCGCCGTCGTCCCGTGCTGGACCACCAGCACCGGTGTTTCCGCAGGTCGGCCGCCTTGCAGCAGAACCTTGGCGAAAAGTTCGATGCGCTCGACGGCCATCAGCAACACGATCGTGCCGCGCATCGCGGCCAGTGCGTCCCAATTCACTAACGATTCCGGGTGTCCCGGCGCGACGTGCCCGCTGACCACCACGAACTCATGGGTCACGGCCCGGTGGGTGACGGGAACACCGGCGAGGGCCGGAACGGCTATGGCACTGGTCACACCAGGTACGACGGTGACCGGAATGCCCGCGTCGGCGCACGCCAGCACCTCTTCGTAACCGCGCGCGAAGACGAACGGGTCGCCGCCTTTGAGCCGGACCACGAACTTGCCGTCCTTGGCCCGGTCGATCAGGACGGCGTTGATCGCGTCCTGGGCCATCGCCCGGCCGTACGGAATCTTGGCGGCGTCGATCACCTCGACGTGCGGACCGAGTTCGGCGAGCAGTTCCTGCGGGGCCAGCCGGTCGGCGACCACCACGTCGGCATGGGCGAGCAGCCGGCGGCCGCGGACGGTGATCAGCTCGGGGTCCCCCGGGCCACCGCCGACGAGCGCCACACCGCTGTAGCTGTCGGGTTCGGAGGCGTCGCCGATGGCGCCGCGCTGCAGCGCCTCATGGATGGCGGTGCGCAGCGCCGCCGAGCGCCGGTGTTCGCCGCCGGCCACCACGCCGACCGTCAGGCCGTCGTATTCGAAGGACGCCGGGGTCACCGCCGACCCTTCCAGGCCCGCGTCGGCGCGGACGCAGAAGATACGGCGACGGTCTGCCTCCGCGACCACCGCGGCGTTGACGGCCTCGTCGTCGGTCGCGGCCAGCACGTACCAGGCGCCGTCCAGATCGTCGGTCTGGAATTCCCGCGAGGTGAGGGTGATGCCGGTGCCGTCGGGGTTGTCGACGAGTGCTTCGACCACCGGGGTGGCGGCGGGCGCGACGACGTGGACGTCGGCGCCACTGGCGATGAGCAGCGGCAAGCGGCGCTGGGCGACGCTGCCGGCACCCACGACCACGACCTTCTTGCCGGACAGATGCAGCCCCACGAGGTAGGCATGCTGGGACGTCATTTTGCTCCTCGCGTGCGCAGTATCACCCGGCGAGTTTAGTTGCCGCCGATACGAACCGACGCACCGAGTGCGGATGCGCAGCCGGATGGGTGTGCAGGTAGCCGGCGTGCACGCCGCCGCGGACGGCCCCGTCGTGCACGGTGGCCTGCCCGGCGCCCCGGAAAACCCACGCCGGCGGCTGCTGCTCGGTGAATTCGACTGTGGTGCGGTGAAATTCGTGACCGGTGGCGCGCTCCCCCGCGGCGTGCATGCTGGAGTCGACCATCGCCACGGCATCCCGGTACCCCAGGGTCAGCCGCTCGGTGAAGCGCGCCGAACCCGGCAGCACGCCGCACATCGGGTGCCCGTCGAGGTCGTCGACCAGGTAGGTGAGGCCGGCACACTCGGCATGCACCGGTGCGCCGGCGGCCGCCAGCGCGGCAATCTGTTCGCGGACAACGGCATTGGCCGACAGTTCCGCGGTGAACTGCTCGGGGAAACCGCCCGGTATGACGAGCGCCTGCGTGCCGTCCGGCAGCGGGTCGGTGAGCGGATCGAAGGCCACGACCCGGGCGCCCGCCATCTCGAGGAGTTCGGCGTGCTCGGCGTACCCGAAACTGAAGGCCTTGCCGGCGGCGAGCGCGACGGTCGCGGGCGGACCGGACTCCAGCTCGGGAGCCCACTGCGGTGCGAGTGCGCCGATCCCGGCACACCGGGCCACCGCTTCGATGTCGACGTGGCGGGCGACGAGCTCGGTCATGACGTCGACGGCCTCATGCGCCCGGCGGCCGTGCTCGACGGCGGTGACGAGGCCGAGGTGCCGCGACGGAATCTCCAGACCGCTGTTGCGCGGGATGGCACCGAACACCGGGATGCCCGCTTGCTCGCAGGCCTGCCGCAACACCTCTTCGTGCCGCGGTGAGCCCACCTTGTTGAGGATCACCCCGGCGATCCGCACAGCTCGGTCGAACGTCGAAAAGCCGTGCAGCAGAGCGGCAATGCTCTGGCTCTGCCCCCGGGCGTCGACGACCAGCACCACCGGTGCGCCGAGCAGCCCGGCGACGTGGGCGGTCGACCCGGGCGCCGGGGACATCGGCTGATCGGTGATCCGGCCGTCGAACAGGCCCATGACGCCCTCGATGACGGTGACGTCGGCACCCGCGCTGCCGTGCCGGTAAAGCGGACCGATCAGGTCGGCGCCGACGAGGACCGGGTCCAGGTTGCGGCCCGGCCGGCCGGTGGCCAGGGCGTGATAGCCCGGATCGATGAAGTCGGGGCCGACCTTCGCGGCGCTCACCGTGTAGCCGGCGCGGCGCAGGGCACCCATCAGCCCGGTGGCCACGGTGGTCTTGCCGCTGCCCGACGCAGGTGCCGCGATCACGACCGCCGGGACGGCAGCGCCGGCGGTGGCGGTACCGGTGGTCACTTTTCCCCCGCGAGCAGACACAAAACTGTCGTTTTCGTGCGGAAACTGACAGTTTTACGTCTGCTCGTCAGCGACACTTTCACCATTCGATGCCGCGCTGGCCCTTGCGGCCGGCGTCCATCGGGTGCTTGACCTTGGTCATCTCGGTCACCAAATCGGCGGCGTCGAGGAGCTGCGGCGGGGCGTCGCGGCCGGTGATGACGACGTGTTGGGTGCCGGGGCGCTCGGTCAGCGTCGTCACCACCTCGTCGATGTCCAGCCAGCCCCACTTGAGCGGATACGTGAACTCGTCGAGCACGTAGAAGTCGTGCTGCTCGGCGGCCAGCCGGCGCGAGATCTCGGCCCAGCCTTCGACGGCCGCGGCGGCGTGATCCTCGTCGGAGCCCTGCCTGCGGGTCCACGACCAGCCCGAGCCCATCTTGTGCCACTGCACCGGTCCCCCGACGCCCTGCTCGTCGTGCAGGCGGCCGAGCGTCTGGAACGCTGCTTCCTCCCCGACCTTCCACTTGGCGCTCTTCACGAACTGGAACACCGCGATGTCGAAGCCCTGATTCCAGGCGCGCAACGCCATCCCGAAGGCGGCAGTGGACTTTCCCTTGCCCGGGCCGGTGTGTACCGCCAGGATCGGCGCATTGCGGCGCGCCTTGGTGGTCAGTCCGTCGTTGGGGACGACGAGCGGTTGTCCTTGTGGCATGACGTTCTTCCTACTGTTCTCTTACGCCGCGGCTTGCCCGGCCCGGACGACACGGGCCAGGTTGTCGGCGCGCAGCTGCGCCAGTTGCACGGCGGGCGCACCGAGCTGGCCCGCGAGCTGCTGCGCCAATCCCAGTCGAATGTAAGAGGTTTCGCAATCGACGACGACGGCGGCCGCGCCCTCGGCGACGAGGAGTCCGGCGGCGGTCCGGGTCCGGCCCAGCGGATCGGGTCCACCCGTGGCGCGGCCGTCGGTCAGCACGACCACCAGCGGACGACGGGCCCGGTCCCGCGTCTTCTCGCGCAGCACCACGTCCCGCGCGGCCAGAAGCCCTTGCGCCAGTGGCGTTTTCCCACCGGTGTCGAAACGGGCCAGGCGCCGGCTCGCGATGTGCACCGACGACGTCGGCGGCAACAGCAGCGTGGCCTCGGCGCCACGGAAGGTGACGACGGCGACCTTGTCGCGGCGTTGGTAGGCATCCCGCAGCAATGACAGCGTCGCTCCGCTGACTGCGGACATGCGGTCCCGCGCAGCCATGGAGCCCGAGGCGTCGACCACGAAGATCACCAGATTGCCTTCGCGCCCTTCGCGAATCGCGTGACGCACGTCGGTGGGAGCCACGTGCAGGCGCCCGGCCTGTGGCCGGCGGTCGGCCGCGGCGAGCAGCGTGCCGAAGACATGCACGCCGTGCCCGGCCTGGGCGTCGTCGGTCGCCGAGATCGGGGTGCCGGTGCGGTTGCGCGCCCGCGACCGCCGGCCGGGGGCACCCTCCCCGACGCCGGGCACGACCAGCGCCCGGGTCCGGAACGTCGCCGACGGCGGCGCACTGGGCCGCGATGCGCTGCCGGGTCCGGCCGAGTTTCCTTGCGGCGCCGCCTCTTCCGAGCTGTCTGCGGAAATCCCGCCGCCCGGTGGGTCGGGATCGGGATCCGGCTCCGACTGGGACTGCGATTCGGCTTCGGCCTGCGCCATGGCATCGTCGAGCTGCTGCGGGTCCAGACCAGGATCGTCGAAGGGGTCCCGACGGCGCCGGTGCGGCAGCGCGAGTTCCGCGGCGACCCGGACGTCTTCCGCATCCACCGCCGACGCGCCGCGCCACGCCGCGTGGGCGACCGCCGTGCGGGCCACCACCAGATCGGCGCGCATGCCGTCGACGTCGAACGCCGCACACAGCGCTGCGATCCGGCGCAACTCGTTGTCCGGCAACGACACCGATGCCACCGCGGCGCGGGCCTTGGCGATCCGGCCGGCCAGCTCGGCATCGTCGACGGCGTACCGCTCGGCGAAACCGGCCGGGTCGGACTCGTACGACATGCGGCGCCGGATCACCTCGACCCGGACGTCGACGTCCCGGGAGGCGTAGACGTCGACGGTCAGTCCGAAGCGGTCGAGCAGCTGCGGACGCAGCTCGCCCTCCTCGGGATTCATGGTGCCCACCAACATGAATCGCGCCTCGTGCGAATGCGAGACACCATCACGTTCGATGTGCACCCGGCCCATCGCGGCGGCGTCCAGCAGCACGTCGACCAAATGGTCGTGCAGCAGGTTCACCTCGTCGACGTAGAGCACACCGCCGTGCGCGCGGGCCAGCAGACCGGGCGAGAAGGCATGTTCGCCGTCCCGCAACACCTTCTGCAGATCGATCGATCCGACCACGCGGTCCTCGGTGGCGCCGATGGGCAGCTCCACCAGGCGGGCTTCGGCGTCCACGGCGGCCAGCACTTCGGCCAGACCACGCACCGCGGTCGATTTCGCCGTGCCCTTCTCGCCGCGGATCAGCACGCCGCCGATATCGGGACGCACCGCGCACAGGATGAGCGCCAGCCGGAGCTGATCCTGGCCCACCAGCGCGCTGAACGGATAGGTCACTACTGCTGCCCCGCTCCCAGACCCGGTCTGATCATCGGCACATGCGGTATGCCGTCCTCCAGAAATTCCTCACCGTCGCGGACGAATCCGTGGCGGGCGTACATGTCCTCGAGATAGGTCTGGGCGTCGATCCGGCAGGGGTAGGTGCCCACCTCGGCCAGGGCCGCCTGCATCAACCGGAGGGTGTGGCCCTGCCCGCGGTCGCTACGTTTGGTGCACACCCGCCCGATGCGGAACACCTTCTCCCCGCCGGGATGTTCCTCCATCAGCCGCAGCGTCGAGATGACTTGTCCGTCAGGGCTTTCCAGCCAGAAGTGCCGGGTCTCCGCCAACAGGTCGCGACCGTCGAGTTCGGGGTACGGGCACGCCTGCTCGACCACGAAGACCTCGACCCGCAACTTGAGCAGCTCGTAAAGCGTTGCGGCATCGAGATCCTTGGCCCAGCTGCGCCTCGGCGCGACGCTCATCCGACCCCCCGGCTTCAGGCCGGCTGGTCGAGCTTGAGCACCTTGGTCCCCCAGTCCCACACCTCGCGGTACAGCTTGGGTTCGCCGGACAGGCTCACGCCCAGCGACGGCACCATCTCCTTGAGCTTGGGCAGCCAGGTCTGGTAGCGGTCGCCGAAGCAGCGCTCGAGCACCTCGATCATGGCCGGCACCGCGGTGGAGGCACCCGGCGACGCACCGAGCAGACCGGCGATCCGGCCGTCCTCGGCGGTCAGGACCGTGGTGCCGAACTCCAGCACGCCACCGATGCCCTTGCGGCGGATCACCTGCACGCGCTGTCCGGCGACATCCAGCTCCCAGTCGGAATCGACTGCGCTGGGGGCGAATTCGCGCAGCGAGTCGACGCGCTCACCCTCGCTGAGGGCCAGCTGCTCGAGCAGGTACTTCACCAGGCCCAGTTCGGTGACGCCGACGCCGAGCATCGACGCGAGGTTGTTGGGCTTGACCGACAACGGCAGGTCGGTGATCGAGCCCTGCTTGAGGAACTTCGGCGACCAGCCGGCGAACGGCCCGAACAGCAGCCAGGACTGGCCGTTGATGATGCGGGTGTCCAAGTGCGGCACCGACATCGGCGGGGCGCCGACCGATGCCTGGCCGTACACCTTGGCCTGGTGCTTGACCGTCAGGTCCTGGTTGTCGGTGCGCAGGAACGCGCCGCCGACCGGGAAGCCACCGAAGCCCTTGGCCTCCGGGATACCGGCCTTCTGCAGCAGGTGCAGCGCACCGCCACCGGCGCCGAGGAACACGAACTTGGCGTTGATCTTCTGCCGGTCGCCGGTGCGCCGGTTCACGACGTTCAGCTTCCAGCTGCCGTCGGACTGCTTGCTGAGGTTGGTCACCTCGTGCCCGAACAGCGTCTCCATGCCGCGCTGCGCGGCGAACCCGATGAGCTGCTTGGACAGCGAACCGAAGTCGACGTCGGTGCCGTCGGTGGTCCAGTTCAGTGCGACCGGGTCACTGAAGTCGCGCTGTTCGGCCATGAACGGCAGCCGGCGGGCGAACTCGTCCTTGTCGTCGATGTACTCCATGGTGGAGAACAGCGGGTTGGTCACCAGCGTCTCGCGCCGCTTGCGCAGGTAGTCGATGCTGTCGGCACCGTGCACGAAGCTGACGTGCGGGATGGGGTTCAGGAAGCTCTTGACGTCGGGCAGGACACCGTTCTCCACGGCGTACGCCCAGAACTGGCGCGTCACCTGGAACTGCTCGTTGACGTTGACGGCCTTCTTGATGTCGATGGTGCCGTCGGAGTTCTGCGGCGTGTAGTTCAGCTCGCACAGCGCCGAGTGGCCGGTGCCCGCGTTGTTCCACGGATCGCTGCTCTCGGCGGCGGCGCCGTCGAGGCGCTCGATCATGGTGATGGACCACTCCGGCTCGAGCAGCCGGATCAGTGCGCCGAGGGTCGCGCTCATGATCCCCGCGCCCACGAGGACGACGTCGGTCTGTGCGCTCCCAGCTACGTTTGCATTCGACACGTGATCGCTCGTCCTTCGTACTCGGGTTACCCGCCGGTATTGACGGTTGCTCGGTGCTCAAGGTTATCGCGACCGGTTTCGCCGCCGACGCGCTATCTCCTCCCATCGACCATGATGTTCGTCGCAGTTAGTGTTGAGCCCGTGACGCCGCAGGAGCCACAGGGACAACCCGAGTGGCAGCCGGACGTGCTGCCCGGGTACTGGCAGCAGACCATCGCACTGGGACCCGACCCCGACGGCGAAGGTGACCTGGTCGCCACCGTCGTGCGGCGGGGTCAGCCAGGCCGCGCCGAGCACGCCGTGCTGGTGGTCCACGGCTACACCGACTACTTCTTCCACACCGAGCTCGCCGATCACTTCGCCAGCCGCGGCATCGCGTTCTACGCCATCGACCTGCACAAATGCGGGCGCTCGCGGCGTTCCGGGCAGACCCCGCACTTCACCACCGATCTGGCGTCGTACTACGGCGAACTCCGTCGGGCGCTGCAGCTCATCGGCGCGGACACCGCCGGCGCGCGCGTGTGCCTGTACGGCCACTCCGCCGGCGGACTGATCGCGACGCTCTTCACCGACCGCCTGCGCCGCGACAGCGCGCTGGGGACGCACCGGGTGACGGGCCTGATCCTCAACAGCCCGTTCTTCGATCTGCACGGGCCGGCCGCGCTGCGTTCGGCGCCGGTGTCCGGCACGCTGCGGGCCCTGGCCCGCTTCCGCAAACTGGCGGTGATCCGCAAGCCCACCGAGGGCGGCTACGGCACAAGCCTGCACCGCGACCACGGCGGCGAGTTCGACTACAACCTCGACTGGAAACCGTTGGGCGGCTTCCCGGTCACCGTCGGCTGGATCAACGCCATCCGCCGGGGACAACTGCAGCTGCATCGCGGCCTCGACGTCGGAGTACCCAATCTGATCCTGCGGTCCGACCACACCGTCGCCGAGACCACCACGGCGGCCGGGATGGAGCGCGGCGACGCCGTGCTGGACGTCAGCCAGATCGCCCGATGGGCGGGCTGTGTCGGCAACCGCAGCACCGTCGTCCCGGTCACCGACGCCAAGCACGACGTGTTCCTGTCACTGCCGGCGCCACGTGCCGTCGCGTTCGACGAGCTGAACCACTGGCTGGATTGGTATCTCCCCCAAGCGGTCTCCCGCACCACCCAACACGAACAGGCCTGACGTCATGGAGCACTACGACCTGACCATCATCGGAACCGGCTCGGGCAACAGCGTGCTCGACGAGCGGTACGACGGCCTGAAGGTCGCCATCTGCGAGCAGGGCAAGTTCGGGGGCACCTGCCTGAACGTCGGCTGCATCCCCACCAAGATGTTCGTCTACGCCGCCGACGTGGCCCAGACCATCCGGCACAGCGCCACCTTCGGCGTCGACTCGCACATCGACGGGGTGCGCTGGCCGGACATCGTCGAGCGCGTCTTCGGCCGCATCGACCCGATCGCGGCCGGTGGCGAGGACTACCGCCGCAGCCTGCCGAACATCACGGTCTACGGCAGCCACACCCGCTTCGGGCCGACGCTGCCCGACGGCACCTACACATTGCGGACCGCCGACGGCGACGAATTCAGCTCCGACCGGGTGGTCATCGCCGCGGGCTCGCGCAGCTGGATTCCCCCGACCATCGCCGGCTCCGGCGTCCCCTACTTCACCAGCGACGACATCATGCGCATCCCGGCGCTGCCCGAGCATCTGGTGATCATCGGCGGCGGCTTCATCTCGGTGGAGTTCGCGCATGTGTTCTCGGCACTCGGATCGAAGGTGACGATCGTCCTGCGTGGCGATCGGCTGCTCCGGCGCTGCGACGAGGAGATCTGCCGGCGGTTCAGCGCGGTGGTCGGCAAGAAATGGGACCTGCGCACGCAGGAGAACGTCGTCAGCGCACAGCGCGACGGTGACGGCGTCGTGCTCGAGTTCGACGACGGCGAGACCCTGCGCGCCGACGCCCTGCTGGTCGCGACGGGCCGCGTGCCCAACGGCGACCTGCTCGATGTGCAGCTGGCCGGGGTGAGCCTCGACGACGACGGCTACGTCGTCGTCGACGAGTTCCAACGCACCACGGCGCGTGGGATTTTCGCGCTGGGTGACGTGTCGTCGCACCACCAGCTCAAGCACGTGGCCAATCACGAGGCGCGGACGGTGAAGGAGAACCTACTGCGCGACTGGGACGGCGAGCTGGTGGCCAGCGACCACCGGTTCGTGCCCGCCGCGGTGTTCACCGATCCGCAGGTCGCGATGGTCGGCATGAACGAAGCCGAGGCGCGGGCAGCCGGTTTCGACGTCGTGGTCAAGGTGCAGGACTACGGCGACACCGCGTACGGCTGGGCCATGGAGGACACGACGGGCATCGTCAAACTGATCGGCGAGCGCGGCACCGGCCGGATTCTGGGCGCGCACCTGATGGGTTATCAGGCGTCGTCACTGATTCAGCCGCTGATTCAGGCGATGTCATTCGGGCAGACGGCACAGGACGTCGCCCGCGGTCAGTACTGGATTCACCCGGCGCTTCCCGAGGTGATCGAAAACGCGCTGCTGGGCTTGATCTAGCCGTCGGCCGGGCTGAGCCGGGCCGTCCACTTCTCCTCGATCCGGCCCCACCGCCACACCAGCAGCGCCACCACCCAGGTGACGACGAACAGCCCGACGATGCCGAATCCGACGGTGTTCAGGTCGATTCCGCCGATCCAGGCCCAGACGCCACCGGACCAGCCCAGCTCCTCGGCCAGCAACCCGAGCAGCTCGATGGTGCCGATCACGAGTGCCACCATGACGGACAGTCCGGTGATGGTGAGGTTGTAGTAGACCTTGCGCACCGGCCGGGCCAGCGCCCAGCCGTACGCGACGTTCATGAACGCGCCGTCGATGGTATCCAGCAGGCTCATCCCGGCCGCGAAGAGCACCGGCAGACAAAGGATTGCGTACCACGGCAATCCGGCCGAGGCGCCGGTTCCGGCCAGCACCAGCAGCGCCACCTCGGTCGCGGTGTCGAAGCCGAGGCCGAACAGCGCGCCCAACGGGTACATCTGCCACGGCTTGCTGATGGCGCGGGTGAACCGGCGCAGGATGCGGTTCATGAACCCGCGATTGTTGAGTTGATGTTCGAGTGCGGCCTCGTCGTACTCACCGCGGCGCATCCGCATGAACACCTGCAGGATGCCGACCAGGACAACGACATTGATGGCGGCGATCAGGTACAGGAAGAAGCCCGAGACGCCGGCGCCGATGAGCCCGGTGTACCGGTGCAGCATCGACGAATCGTCCTGCAGCGGGCCGACGATCGACGTGATGCCCAGCGACAGCAGCAGCGCCAGAGCGAACACGATGGTCGAATGCCCAAGGGAGAAGAAGAATCCCACGCTGAGCGGCCGGCTGCCACGTGCGTGAGGAGCCACGGCGTTGTCGGCCATGAGCTTGCGGGTGGTGTTGTCGATCGCCGCGATGTGGTCGGCGTCGAACGCGTGCCGCAGGCCCAGGGTGTACGCCGTGAGGCCGATCCCGATGCCGAGCGCCGTCCCGCCGACGGTGTGATGTTCCGGCACGACGACGAGGATCAAGGTCCCCCAGCCGATGACGTGCAGTGCGGCGATGACGCCGAACATCGCCGCCAGCCGCCCCCAATCCTGACCCGACAACGTAAGCCGCATGCGGTCCAGTCTCCCTCAGCCGAGTAGTTCGCGAATGTCGGAGGCGGATATTGCAGTGCCGAACATGTCGCCGTCGTCGATGACCGCGGCGAACAGCGCGCGCTTGCGTTCCTGCAGAGCGATCACCTTCTCCTCGATGGTGTTCTCGGACACCAGCCGGTAGACGTTCACCGGGCGCTGCTGGCCGATGCGGTGTGCGCGGTCGACGGCCTGCGCCTCGGCAGCCGGGCTCCACCATGGGTCGCACAGGAAGCAGTAGTCGGCAGCGGTGAGGTTGAGTCCGAAACCGCCGGCTTTGAGACTGATCAGGAACACCTTGGTCCGGCCGGCGCTGAAGTCGTCGATGGCCTGCGCCCGGCTCCGCGCGTCCACCGACCCGTCCAGGTAGCTGTACTCGATCCCGGCGGCATCCAGGCGGCCGCGCAATATCGCCAGAAAGCCGGTGAACTGGCTGAACACCAGCGCGCTGTGGTCCTCGGCGACCAACTGGTCCAGTTGTTCGATCAGGAAATCGACCTTGGTGGAGCCGGCCTCCATGGTCTCGGCATCGACGAGCCCGGGATGCAGGCTGAGCTGCCGCAGCAGGGTGAGCGACCGGAAAATCTGGAAGCGGTTCTTCTCCCACTCCCCCAGCAGGCCGAGCACCTTCTGTCGCTCGCGCGCCAGCCGGGTGTCGTAGATCTTCCGGTGTTTGGCCGACAGTTCGATGGCCAGTACCTGCTCCTGCTTCGGCGGCAGCTCCTTGACGACCTGATCCTTGGTGCGGCGCAACAACACCGGCTTGATCCGCCGTCGCAACAGCGCCAGGCGCCCGGGTTCGCCGTCGGACTCGATGGGCCTGCGGAAGTAGCGTTCGAAAATCTTGGGGCTGGGAAACAGACCGGGCACCGTGATGGACAACAGCGACCACAGCTCCATCAGGTTGTTCTCCATCGGGGTGCCGGTGATGGCCAGTTTGAACGGCGCATCGAGGCGGCGCGCGCACTGGTGCGTCTTGCTGTGATGGTTCTTGACGAATTGCGCCTCGTCGAGAATCATTCCGGCCCAAGCGATTTCCCGATACTTGTCGTTGTCGATCCGCAGCAGCGTGTAGGTCGTGACGACGATGTCGGCCGCGGCGACCTGCTCGGCGATGGGCACCGCGCCGCGGGCTTCGGTACTCGATACGACGACGGTGGTGAGCCCCGGCGCGAACTTCGCGCACTCCGCGGCCCAGTTGGATGCCACGCTGGTCGGCGCGACGACCAGAAACTTCCCCGCGCCCTGCTCGACGGCGCGGCTGATCAGGGCCAGGGTCTGGACCGTCTTGCCCAGGCCCATGTCGTCGCCCAGCACACCGCCGAGTCCGTTGTCCCACAGGAACGCCAGCCAATTGAGCCCGTCACGCTGGTAGTCGCGCAGCTCGGCCTGCAGTCCGGCGGGCGGGGACACCGGAACGGGCGGCTGCGCCGCGGCCAGCCGCGCCATGTTGTCGCGCCACTGCGCCAGTTCCCGGTCGACGACGCCGAGGCCCAGCAGCTCGTCCCACAATGTCGCGTTCAGCGACGACGCGTTCACCCGGTCGCCGTCGAGCTCCCCCAGCGCCTGGGCTTCCTCGATCAGGGCCCGCAGCCGCAGCAGTTCCGGGGTGTCGAGCCGGAAGTAGACCCCGTTCGACAGCAGCATGTGGGTGGCGCCCGACGCCAATTCGGCGATGACGGACGACAGCGCCACGGGGTAGCCGTCGACATCGATGGTGATGTGCAGGTCGAACCAGTCCTGCGCCGGCGCCTCGTCGGAGGACGCGGTGCCGAACCCGAGTTGCGCGCCGGCGACCGAGCGCCGGAATGCCGCGGCCCGCTCGTCGATTTCGACGATCAGCTGTTCGTACCCGGCGAGCTGCGGCAGCACCTCATGGCACAGCACCGCGATCTGCGGCAGGGACAGCCGGCGCGACAGCAACAGCGAGGCCAGCGGGTCGTCCTGCGCCGACAGTCCCGAAATCAGTTCCAGCGCCGGTGCGATCGCCCGCCACATCGCATCCTCGGCAGCGTTGTCCCGGATACCGCTCGTGCGCGTGACGCCCGCCGCGTCGAACTCCTGACGGCGCCCGTTCACCTCGTAGCGGGTGCGCCACTTCACGCGGCCGTCAACCTCGTCGGCCGTGATGCTGAGTACGGGCCACGGCCCCGCGATGTCCGGTTCGGCGAACAGGCCCTCCGGCATGTCGACGGGCACCGTCCGGCGCAGCCGCGGCAGCACGTCCACCGCGAACTCCGACAGCGCCTCGGGCGGAATCTGTACCTTCTCGTCGTTCGCGATCAACTTGAGCAGCGTGGGCCCGGGCACCGGCGCGAAGGCTCCGAGATGCAGGATGCCGTCCACCAATTGATGGATGCCGTGTGGCGTGGGTGCGCCCACCAGCCCGACGCCTTCGGGCGCCCGTGGTTCGCCGTCGACCACGAGCACCGTCGACATCTGCGCACCGCCGGTGTCGGAGACGGTGAAGTCCAGCCGCAACTGGACGTCCTTGGCAAGCTCCACCGCCCGGATGCCCGCTCCGGGGACAAGCGTGACGCCGGCCTCGACCGCCAGGTCCAGATCGGTCCAAAAGCTCTGTCCCACAGCGGAAAGCACCAACTGGTCGCTGCTGTACGGGTAGTAACCGGGCACGGCGAGCACCAGCGCCCGCAGCGCGCTGTACTGGTCCCGGTCGAACTCACCCGGGTCGGCCGTGTCGAACAGGCGCCGCCAGCTGATGCCGCTCTTGATCCAGTTTCCGCGCTTGCCGACCGTCAAAGTCCGGAGCGTCGCGATGGGCGTCGTGTGGTACCGGCCCGCCGGCAGCATCCCGAACTCCAGGGCCAACGACTTACCGGCGGTGTCGGTATCGGCGTCGGTCATCTCGTCCAGCAGCGAACCCAGCACCACCTGCCAGCGTTTTGGGGCCGCCCGGTCAGGTGCGCTCGGGATCGCCGCCAACAGCAGCGCGACCGCATGCTTGCAGTAGCGCCCCACCGGGCAGGTGCAGACGGTGTACTCGATCTCGAGGCCGGTACGGGGACCCGACAACGCCACTTCGACGTCGTAGTACTCGGACTTCGAACCGAGGCACGAGCCGGTCAGCGTCCCGTCGACCGCGTCATACCTCGCGGCCACCACGCGTCCCTGGTTCGCGTAGGTTTCGCCGCGGGCCAGCGTCTGGGCGTTGAAGGCACGAAGCACCTCGTGGGGCGCGAGCGCTAGCCCGGCCGTCGAGTCCGTGCCTTCCATGTCGTCACGATAACGGCCGGGACCGACAGGGGCAGATCCCGTCGCTTCGCTCGCCCCAGCGGCAGATCCCGTCGCTTCGCTCGCCCCAGCAGCCGGTCACCAGGTACTGCTGCGCAGCACGATCTCGTTGGCCACCTGGGCGGTGAACTCCTCGGCACTGCGCCGGCCCATGAGCTCGGCCAAGCGGAACTCGCCGTAGATGAAGCGTTGTCCGGCCTGCGCCCGCGCACGGGCATCGGCGCTGGTTACGACGACGGTGGTGTTGATCTCCACCGGCGGGCACCCGTCGCCCGACTCCCCGTCGGCCCGCGGATGGCTGCCGTCGACGGCCACCAGGGCGGTGAACCGGTCCAGACGAGTGGCCGCCAGCCGCCAGGCCAGCTCGCCCGCGCTGCGGTCGGCGAACAACAGCGCCCACTTCACCCCGAGCGTATCCAGAATGCCGACAACCGAATTCACGGTCAGCCGGTCATCGGCCTCGATCACCACGGTGCGCAGCGAAGCGGTGTGGAGCAGCTCGCACAAGGCGCTCGTCGCCTGCTTGGTCGTGAGCATGACGACTGTCGTGGCGGCGTCGGGGCCAGACACGTCGACGGTGGCGCCGAAACCGTCGACGGTCGGGATGATTGGCATGACGCCACCGTAGCGAACGTAACCGGACCGCAGGTACCGATATTCAGCAGCCGCCACCACCGCCGCCCCCGCAACCACCGCCGCCCCCGCAACCTCCACCACCGCAACCACCGCCGCCCCCGCAACCGCAGCCGCTCGAGCCACCGCCGTCCAAGAATCCGGCGCCCCACCCGCCGTCGGAACCCGCGCCCACGCCATAGGCCGCGGCACCGCGTCCGCCCGCACGAAGGCGGCGCGCTGCCCGACGGCGGCGCGAGCGCCAGGCCGCGAAGATGTGCATTCCGAGGATCGACCCGACGACCAAGAGGGACACGAGCATCGGCACCCACGAGGAATCACTGTCGGCGGCGTCCGCCATTCCGATCTCGGCTACCACGCTGACAACGTTCATGGTTTTCTCCGTTCCGTCGTCGCTCAGGCCGTCGGCCGCGAGTTGAGGTCCCAGTAGGCCCGGCCGACCGTGGGCGACGTGCCGTGGCGGTGCTGCCCGCCCTGGCACAGCGTGTGCGCCACGACCACGACATCGCAGGAGTGGCCGGTCGCCACCGGGTCCGATGCCGGCGCGAATCCGGTTGGGCTCGAGGCAGACCCGAGGGTTCCGAGGGCGACCAATGCGCCGGCCACGACGGAGACCGTCGCCTTGGCGAAATGGGTGTTCTGGTACATCGTGACCTCCTCATGTCTGTTGATGAGCACATGGTTTCCGCGCACCGCGTCCACCGGAATACTCCACGGGCCGCGCCGGGCCTTTCCTTGCACGATCCTCAGATTCAGCGCGAAATCAGGGGGTTCACCGACCACGAGCCCTACCATCGGCCCATGCGCGTGCTGCTCGTCGAGGACGACCAGGGTGTCGCCGCTGCGCTCGTCGAGCTCCTCGAACAGACCGGGCTCACCGTCACCCACACCACGCGCGGCGACGACGCACTCAATCGCGTCAAGGGCTGCGACCTGGTGTTACTGGATTTGGGTCTGCCCGACATGGACGGGCTGGACGTGCTGCGGACGCTGCGCCGCGCGTCGACCGCGCCGGTCATCATCATGACGGCGCGCGACAGCGACGGCGCCGTGGTGCTGGGGCTGCGCGCCGGGGCCGACGACTACCTGGTCAAGCCCGTCCGAAAGGCGGTGCTGCTGGCCCGGATCGAGGCCGTCATGCGACGGGTGCAGCGCGGCACCGGCCCCGTCGCCCGCCCGCCGGTGGTGGCCGGGCCGGTGACCATCGATCGCGACCGGCACGAGGTCACCGTGGGCGGCCAGGCGCAGGCGCTGACCAAGACCGAGTACCAGATCCTGGCCACGCTGGCTGCCCGTCAGGGTGAGGCGGTCAGCCGTGAAGAGGTGATGCTCGAATGCTGGGGCACCGCCGTGGTGGGCCGCTCGCGATCCCTGGATTTCTTCGTGGGCCAGATTCGGTCCAAGCTGGCCGGAATACCGCTGCACACCGTGCGCGGCTTCGGTTACCGGTTGGACCACTGACGTGGGTCTGCGGGTTCGCGCGCTGCTGATGACGCTGCTGCTCATCGCGACGGCGGCGCTGGCGATCCCGCTGGCCCTGAGCCTGGCCGACCACCGCACCAACGTCCTGCACACCGAACGCGAGCGGCAACTGACGACGCTGGCCGACGTCGCCGCCAGCGCGGGCGCACTCGACACCGAACTGGTCGAGCGTTACCACCGGGTGTACGGCGAAGGCGTGTTGATCGTCGACGCGGACGGCCGGACGCTCGCCGCCGCCGGCTTGTCGGTCACCGATCCGGGGGTGACGACGGCCGCCGAGCGGGCGTCGTCCGACGCTCCCGCCGCACCGCGGACCCGGATCATGCCGTGGGACCGGCGACCGATGCTGCAGGCCAAGGGAATTCGGCGGAACGGCGAGCTGGTCGGCGCGGTGGTCCTGGGCGTCGACCCGGCCACCGCCGCACACGACATCACCGTGGACTGGTTGTGGATCGCGGCGGGCTGCATCGTCTTGCTCGGGGTTGCGGCCGTCACCGCGCAGAGCGTGACCCGGTGGGTGCTGCGGCCGCTGGTCGGGCTGGAGCGGGCCGTCGAGGACATGGCCGGCGGCATCGCCGGCCAGCCGGCTCACGTGTCGGGACCGCCCGAGCTGCGGCGCTTCACGTCGGCGTTCAACGCCATGGCGCAGGCGGTGCACGCCTCGCTCGATCATCAACGCCGGCTCATCGCCGACGCCTCCCACCAGTTGCGCAACCCACTGGCCGCCGTGCGGCTGCGTGCCGACACCCTCGAAGACCACGTCGCCGAATCGGGGCGCCCGACCTACGACTCGATGTCGGCGGAGCTGGACCGGTTGGAGAACCTGCTGGCCCAGTTGCTCCGCCTGGCGCGCGCCGAGGAGGCCAGCCACAGCCACCGTTCCGGTCTGGTTGCGGCAGTGCATGATTCGACAGATCTGGACAGCGTCGTCGAGCAGCGGCTGGACTTCTGGCAGACCACCGCAGACCCCAACGACCAGCGACTGCGTTTCGAGACCGCCCACCCCCACCTCGCCGTCCAGATGCCGCGCCACGATGTCGAGCAACTCTTGGACATCGCGCTGGACAACGCCTTGCGCTACTCCGGCACGGGCACCACCGTCACCGTGTCGACGGTGCCGACCGACACCGGCATCGATCTCACCGTCAGCGACAACGGCCCCGGCCTACCGGCCGACACCGTCTCGCAGGCGGCCACCCGGTTCTGGCGCGGGCACGACGACAGCCAGGGCACCGGCCTCGGCCTGGCCATCGCCACCGAAATCGCGGCCGCACACGGCGGATTGGCGTCGGTCGAGCGGTCCCCCGACGGTGGTCTCGCGGTCCGCTATCACCTGCCGGCGAGCACATCATGACCCTGACCCGGCGCGCTTTCCTCGCCTCCTCTGCCGCGGCGGTCGCCGCGGGATGCCTGCCGAACAACACCCAGGGCACAATCCGGCTGGCCGCCGGAGATCGCGGTGGTCTCTACCTGGCGGTGGGCGAGATCTTCGCCCAGCGCCTCCGGGTTCGGTATCCCGGCATCACGGTCACCGTGATGCCCACCGCGGGCAGCGTCGACAATCTCGAGCTACTGCGGTCGGGCCAGGCGGACATGGCACTCGCACAGGCCGACGTGGTCGAGCAGCAGTTGCGAACCCGGCCGCCCACCGACGTCCCGCCGGCGGTCGCGCGAGTCTACGAGAACTATCTGCAGTTGGTCGTCCCCGACCACTCCGCCATCCGGCAGGTGAATGACCTTGCCGGACTGACCGTTTCCACCGGACCGTCCGGTTCCGGCGTCGCGGCCATCACCACGGTGCTCTTTCGTGCGGCGAATCTGACCGATCGGGTCCGGCGGGCCGACCTGCGTCTGAACGAGGCGGTTGCCGCGCTGGGCAACCGCACCATCGACGCGCTGGTCTGGTCCGGCGGCATCCCGACGCCCGCCATCGCCGAGCTCGACAAGACGCTGCCCCTGCGCATTCTGGACCTGACGCCGTGGGTGGCACCGATGACAGAACTGGCGTCCTACCCCTATCTGCTCCTGCGCGCGCCGATCGGCGCCTACGTGCCGTCGAGCGTGTACACCATCGGCTCCCCCGACCTGCTGCTGTGCCGGCCCGGCCTGCCGAACGCACTCGCGGCGGCCGCGGTCGATGTATTGGCGAACGACGCAACGCAACTCATGCCGCCCGAAGTCCGCGGACTGCAGTACCTGCAGCCGCCGTCGATGATCCAGACCGGCCGAATCCCGTTGCACCCCGGCGCCATCGAGGAATACCGCATCCTGCACGGCTGAAACGGGCCGAAACATCCCCGAAACGGCGGCATCCGTTGGCCAGCGCGAAACCCTGACGCACCCTATTGTTCTTCAACATCCGGGGGTCCCAAGGAGGTCACAGTGCCAGAAGGACACGAAGCACTCACCGAAGACGAGCTGCTACTGGCCAAGCTCGGCTACAGCCAGGAACTGCAGCGCTCCTGGTCCGGCTTCAGCAACTTCGCCATCTCGTTCTCGATCATCTCCATCCTCTCGGGGTGCTTCACCTCGTTCGGGCTGGGCTGGAACAATGGCGGACCCGCGGCCATCGCTTGGGGCTGGCCGATCGTCGCGACGTTCATCCTCGTCATCGGCCTCTGTATGTCCGAACTGGTGTCGGCGTTCCCGACCTCCGGCGGAATCTATTGGTGGGCAGCAAAACTCGGCGGCGCGAAGGCCGGTTTCTATGCCGGCTGGCTCAACCTCATCGGCCTGGTGGCCATCCTCGCCTCGGTGGCCTACGGCTGTGCGACATTCATCGACCTCACCTTGGGCACCCTCAGCGCCGACTGGCTGGCGGGATACAGCCTCACCCGGACATTCGTCATCTTCGTCGCCATCCTGGGCATCTCGGCGCTGATCAACATCTTCTCCAGCCACCTGCTGGCGATCATCAACAACGTCTCGGTGTGGTGGCACGTCTTCGGCGCGGCGGCCGTCATCGGCATCCTGATCTTCGTGCCGAGCCACCACGCGAGTTTCTCGGACGTCTTCGCCAAGACGATCAACAACAGCGGCATGTTCGGCGGCGCGACCTCGGGCGCCGGCTGGCTGTTCGTGGTGCTGCCGATCTCGGTGATCCTCACGCAGTACACGATCACGGGGTACGACGCGTCGGCACACCTTTCGGAGGAGACCAAGAGCGCGGCAGGCGCGGCCGCAAAGGGCATCTGGCGGTCCATCTTCTACTCGGCCGTCGGCGGCTGGATTCTGTTGCTGGCCTTCCTGTTCGCGGTCCAGGATTCCGATGCGGTGTCCAAGGGCGGCGGCGCGGTGGCCGCCATCTTCAACCAGGCGATGAGCTCGAACTGGGCGACGGCGGTGCTGTTCATCTCGACGGCCGGCCAGTTCTTCTGCGCCGTCGCCTGCCAGACCAGCGCATCCCGCATGCTGTTCGCTTTCAGCCGGGACCGTGCCGTGCCCGGCCACCGGTGGTGGTCGGAGGTCAACAAGCATCGGGTGCCGACGCACAGCGTCACGATCACCGCGGTCGTGGCCGCCGCACTCACGCTGCCGGCCCTGGTCAAGGTCGACATCAACGGCACGCCCACGCCCGTGGCGTTCTATGCCGTCGTGTCCATCGGCGTCGTCGGGGTGTACCTGTGCTTCGCCGTCCCGATCTACTACCGCTGGCGGGCCGGTGATGAATTCACCACGGGCAGTTGGAATCTGCGCGGCCACCACAAGTGGATGGCACCGGTGGCGCTGGCCGAGATCACGATCACCTCGATCATCGCGATGTTCCCGACGTCCCTCGGCGGCGTGCCGTGGGACCCGAGTTTCGAGTGGAAGTTCGTGAACTACACGCCGCTGCTGGTCGGTGGCGTCCTGTTTCTGCTCTACATCTACTGGCACGTGTCGGTGAAGAACTGGTTCACCGGGCCTATCAAGCAGGTCGAGGAGCCCGTAGAACCGACAGCACCGGCAGAGCCGGTCGGCGAACCGGGCTGATCACCGGCACACGCTGCTGATCACCGGCCGGGCCGGCGCACCGGATTCGACGAGCTTCAGCACCGCGTCGATATCCACATGTGCGGCAAGCAGATCGGCCATCACGTCGAGTTGCACGTCGCGCAACGCGGCGACGTTCACGTCGTCGGCGACGACGAACCCGTCCTTGCCACAGCTCGTCGCGACCTCGGTGAGCCAGGTCCGCCGCACGGCGTCGTTGTCGAGCAGCCCGTGCCAGTGGGTGCCGTACACCTGGCCGCGCCGGATGCCGACCCCCAGCCAGTCCGGCTCCGCGCACCGTGCGACCCGGCCGTGGTGAATCTCGTAGCCGTACAACGGCGTATCCCAGTGTTTCAGGGTCTTGTCGGCGTCGAACTCGATGTCGGCATCCAGCAGACCCAGGCCGGGGACCCGGCCCGCGCCGGACTCGACGGTGTCGTGGATCGTCGTGCACAGCATCTGGAACCCGCCGCAGACGCCGAGCACCGCGCGACCGGACCGGGCATGCGCCGTGGCGGCTTCGGCGAGTCCACGCTCGCGCAGCCAGTTCAGGTCGGAAACGGTCGCCTTGCTGCCGGGCAGCACCACCACATCGGCGCCGGCCAACTCGGCGGCGGTGTCGACCCAGCGGACGTGCACCCCCGGCTCGCACGCGAGGGCCTCGACGTCGGTGGAGTTCGAGATGCGGGGCAGTCGCACGGCGGCCACCGTCAGGACATCCCGGCCGCGCGGCGCCGTCGGCCGGCCCAGCTGCCCACGTGGCGTGACCGACAGCGAGTCCTCGGCGTCGAGCCACAGGTCGTCGCAGTACGGGATCACGCCGTAGGTCGGGCGTCCGGTGAGCGATTCCAGTTGCCGCAGGCCGGGTTCCAGCAGCGCCGGGTCGCCCCGGAACTTGTTGACGAGGAACCCGGCGATCAGTTTCTGGTCCGCGGGTTCCAGTACCGCCACCGTGCCGTACAGGTGCGCCAGCAGCCCGCCGCGGTCGATGTCGCCGACGACGACCACCGGCAGGTTCGCGGCGCGGGCCAGGCCCATGTTGGCGACATCGGTGGCCCGCAGGTTGATCTCGGCGGGCGAGCCCGCACCTTCACAGATCACCACATCGAATTCGCTTCGCAGCGAGGCCAATTCGTCGGACACGACGGTGGCCAGCTGTGTCCGGCGGGTGAAGTAGTCCCCCGCCGCCACCGTACCGGCGACGACGCCGCGCACCACGAGCTGCGAGGTCCGGTCGCCGCCGGGCTTGAGCAGGACCGGGTTGAACCGCACGCTGGGCGCCAGCCCGGCCGCCCGGGCCTGCATCGCCTGGGCCCGCCCGATCTCGCCGCCTTCGACCGTGACGGCCGAATTGTTCGACATGTTCTGGGCCTTGAACGGCGCCACCCGCACACCCTTGCGGGCGAGCAGCCGGCACAGCCCGGCCACCACCATCGACTTACCGGCGTCCGACGTGGTGCCGGCGACCAGCAGAGCCCCTCCGGTCACATCACGGCAGGGTCAGGATTTCGGCGCCGTCTTCGGTCACCACGAGGGTGTGCTCGAACTGCGCCGTCCACTTCTTGTCCACGGTCGCGACGGTCCAGTCGTCGTCCCAGATCTCGTAGTCGAGCGAGCCGAGGTTGATCATCGGCTCGATGGTGAAGGTCATGCCCGGCTCCAGCACGGTGTCGACCTCGGGCTTGTCGTAGTGCAGCACGATCAGGCCGTTGTGGAACGTCTCACCGATGCCGTGTCCGGTGAAGTCGCGAACCACGTTGTAGCCGAACCGGTTTGCGTACGACTCGATGACCCGGCCGACCACCGACAGCTGCCGTCCCGGCTTGACCGCCTTGATGGCCCGCATCGTGGCTTCGTGGGTGCGCTCGACCAGCAGCCGGTGCTCCTCGGACACGTCGCCGGCCAGGAAGGTGGCGTTGGTGTCGCCGTGCACGCCGTCCTTGTAGGCGGTGACGTCGATGTTGACGATGTCACCGTCCTCGATCACCGTCGAATCGGGGATGCCGTGGCAGATGATCTCGTTCAGCGAGGTGCAGCAGGACTTGGGAAAACCCTTGTAGCCCAGCGTCGACGGGTAGGCGCCGTGGTCGAGCATGTACTCGTGCGCCACCCGGTCCAGGTGGTCGGTCGTGACGCCGGGGGCGACGGCCTTGCCGGCCTCGGCGAGCGCCTGGGCAGCGATGCGGCCGGCGACGCGCATCTTCTCGATCACCTCGGGAGTCTGCACCCAGGGCTCGCTGCCTTCGCGCACCGTCGGCTTCCACGCGTACTCGGGGCGCGGGATCGACTTGGGCACCGGCAGGGTGGCGGACACCTCGCCGGGGCGAAGCGCAGTACGAACAGACATCGTCCCAGCTTAGCGAGCGCCGGAGTTATCGGTCGCCGCGGCCGAACCACGTCCGGCGCGGCCCGCGGATATCGACCGACCCGAAGACCACCCGCCCGGTCAGGATGACGTGCGGGGTGCCGTCGGCGGGCGCGTCCTTGCGATGGTCGGTGGCACTGCCGACGGCCACCTCGACGTCGTCGATGGAGGCGCTGGCGCCGTCGGGCAACCGAAGATCCAGCGAGCTGAACTTGAGATCGAGTTCGATCACCACGATGGGCCCACCGAACCGGGCCCGCGTCAGGTCCAGGTCGATCGAGCCGACGCGCCGGACCAGCGCGAGCCGGGTCGGCACGACCCACTCACCCTGCCGCTTGAGCGACCCCATGACACCGCGCAGTTCGACGCGGTCGGCCGAGCCCGTGACGATCGCGTTGGGCGCGGGCAGGTCGCCGACCAGCACCGCCAGCTCAGCCTGCTGACGGGCGAGGGCGACCAACGCGGACCGCTCGGAGAACTCGTCCATGTCGATGAGCCCCAGAGCCACCGCGTTGTGCAGCCGCCGGAGCGTGCCGTTGCGGTCGGCGTCGGAGACGCGCAGGACCGCGATCTCGTCGCTGTTGGTCATCCAAACAGGCTACTCAGGCCGGGGCCTTCGGTCAGGCCAGGTAATCGGGCGGCAGGCCCTTGAACATGTCCCGGCACATGCGGACCGCGGTCTCCGACCCACCGCCGCCGACGATCAGGGCCGCGAAGGCCATGTCACCGCGGTAGCCGGCGAACCAGGCGTGCGAGCCGCCCTGGAACTCGGCTTCCCCGGTCTTCCCCCGTACGTCGCCGCTGCCGCGCAGATCCTTGGCTGTGCCGTTGGTCACCACCAGCTGCATCATGGGCCGCAGGCCGTCGATCATCTTCGTCGTGATCGGCGCCGTGTTGCCGGACACGGTCGTCGGGCGGCCCTCGATCAGCTGCGGGAGCGGGGTCTTTCCGGCCGCGACGGTCGCCGCTGCCAGTGCCATCCCGAAGGGGCTGACGACGACTTTGCCCTGGCCGAAGCCGTCCTCGGTGCGCTCGGCCAGGTTCACCGTGGGCGGCACCTTCCCGGTGACGGTGTCGATGCCGGCGACCTGGTAGTCGGCGCCGATGCCGTACTGGGCGGCGGCATTCGTCAGGGCGCGCGGCGGCATCCGGCTGGCCAGCTCGGCGAACGTCGTGTTGCACGAGTTCGCGAAGGCCCTGGACATCGGGACGACGCCGAGGTCGAACCGGTCGTAGTTCGGGATGGTGCGATGCCCGATGTCGATCGTGCCGGGGCAGCCGAGCAGCGTGTTGGGCCCGGCCATGTCGGTTTCGATCGCGGCGCCTGCGGTGATCATCTTGAACGTCGACCCGGGCGGGTACAGGCCCATGGTGGCGGTCGGGCCGTCGGCGTCGGCGGCCGCGTTCTGGGCCACGGCCAGGATTTCACCGGTCGACGGCTTGATCGCGACGATCATCGCCTTGCGGCCCACCATGTTCACGGCGTCCTGGGCGGCGTTCTGCACGTTGCGGTCCAGGCTGATGGTGATCGACGGCGCCGGCTTGCCCGGCACCTCGTTGAGGACGTCGATGTCGGCGCCGTTCTGGTTGACGCTGACGACGCGCCAGCCGGGCTGGCCGATCAGCTGATCGGCCACCTGCTTCTTGACCTCGGTGACGATCGCCGGCGCGAATCGGGGGTCGGTGGGCACCATCTCGGGCTGCGGCGTGATGACCACACCGGGCAGGTGCGCGAGCGCCCCGGACACCTTGTCGTTGTCCTCGCGGCGCAGGGTGATGAGGTTCAGCGGTCCGGTGGACGAGCTGGCCTGTTCGGCGAGCCGCTGGGCGTCCATGGTGTTGTCGAACTGTCGCAGGACGTCGGCGACCACGCGGGAGGTCCGCATCAGCTCGCCCGCCGCGGAACGGGCGTTCAGCGCGTAGTTGTAGTGGTACCCGGGTACCAGAACATTCGTGCCACCGAGTTCGTTGACCGAGGCGCGGACCGGTTGGTCGGCGCGCAGCTGGAAGCTCTGGTGCTCCCCCAGGTTGGGATGCAAATCCGTGCTGCCCCAACGGACTTGCCACCGGCCGTCCTGCCGGATCATGTTGAGCTGTCCGGTGTAGGCCCAGATGCGATCCTTGGGCAGGTGCCAGGTGTACCGGTAGGTGATCTTGCCGGTGTCCTGGGTGTACTTGGAGCCGAGCACCTGCGCGTCGAGCTTGGTCGCCTGCAGGCCCGACCAGGCCTGGTTGATCGCGGTTCGGGCGTCATTGGGCTTGTCGGACAGGTCGGCGGCGGCACCGGTGTCGCCGCGGCCGAGCGCGGCGAAGAACGCCTGCGCGGTGGGCTCGGGGCCGTTGGGCTTCGGGGTGCAGGCCGTCATCGCTCCTGCGACCGCCACCACCGACAACAACGCGGCCGAGCGTGAAACGGATGATGTGTGCGTTGCCATTGGGGCTGATGTTAGAAGTGTGACTAGCCCGCGACGTGGAGGCACACCGAGACGCAACCGTGACAGTTTTGTGAGCTACGCCGGATTGTGAGCTACGACGGGCCCCGGCGGCTACCTCGAGATCGACGTTCCATACCGCCCGCCCGGCGTGTCGCGTGCACAACGCGCATGTCGGGCGCGAAAACGTCAGTCCAGCAACACCGTGGCGTACGTGCCCAGCTGACTGAACCCGATGCGCCGGTAGATCGCCCGAGCCGGGGCGTTGAAATCGTTGACGTAGAGGCTGGGGGTCCGGCCGCTGCGCAGCACCGCCGACGCCAACGCCGCGGTACCCGCGGCGCCGAGGCCACGGCCACGCCAGTCGGGGTGCACCCACACACCCTGGATCTGACCGACTCGTGACGTCTGAGCGCCGATCTCGGCCTTGAACACGACCTGGCCATCCTCGAACCGCGCCCAGGCCCGGCCCGCCGCGATCAGCCCTGCCAGCCGGCGGCGGTAGCCGCGGCCGCCGTCGCCCATGCGTGGGTCGACCCCGACTTCGCCGATGAACATGTCCACTGCCGCAACGACATACGCGTCCAGCTCGTCCATCCGGACCGGACGCACCGCGGGGTCGACGGGGCATTGCGGAGCGTCGGACAGCGTCAGCAGCGGCTGGCAGTCCCGGACCTCGCGGGCCGGGCCCCACACCTGGGCCAGCTGCTGCCACATCGGCAGCACCAACTCGGCGCGACCCACCAGCGACGAACACCGCCGCGGCGCACTCATGACCTTGTCGGCGAACACCATCATGTCGGCCGCGGTGCCCCGCATCGGGATCAGGTTCACCCCGGCAAAGCACAGGGACTCCATGGGCTGGCTACGCGTCCACAGCTCGCCGCCGATGGCCACCGGATCGAGGCCGTGGTCACCGACCCGGGCGGCCACCATGCAGGTGCCGACCGGATCCTCGTCGAAGACCTGCTGCACCTGGGCAATTTCGCGCACCACTGATATCCGGCGCGCATCTGCGATCCGGAACAGAGGAGGTGCCGACATTCACCGACCTTTGTGAGTGTGACCTGGTTGCTATTCGGGGCCGTCCGTGACCGCAGTCACAGGACTGTGCTCAGCTTACGGTTACGACGGGCGAACCGCTCGCATCGGTTCCCGACTCGGCGGCGATTCGCATCGCCTCTTCGATCAGGGTCTCGACGATCTGCGACTCGGGCACGGTCTTGATCACCTCACCGCGCACGAAAATCTGGCCCTTGCCGTTGCCCGACGCCACGCCGAGGTCCGCCTCGCGGGCCTCACCCGGGCCGTTGACGACGCAGCCCATGACCGCGACGCGCAGCGGCACGTCCAGCCCGTCGAGGCCCGCCGACACCGCGTTCGCCAGCTTGTAGACGTCCACCTGGGCACGTCCACAGGACGGGCACGACACGATCTCCAGGCCGCGGGGCCGCAGGTTCAGCGACTCGAGAATCTGGTTGCCGACCTTGACTTCTTCCACCGGCGGCGCGGACAGCGAGACCCGGATGGTGTCGCCGATGCCCTCGCTCAGCAGCGCCCCGAACGCGACGGCGCTCTTGATGGTGCCCTGGAACGCCGGACCGGCCTCGGTCACGCCGAGGTGCAGCGGATAGTCGCACTTGGCGGCCAGCTGCCGGTAGGCCTCGACCATGATCACCGGGTCGTTGTGCTTGACGCTGATCTTGATATCGCCGAAGCCGTGCTCCTCGAACAGCGATGCCTCCCAGAGCGCCGACTCGACGAGCGCCTCCGGCGTGGCCTTGCCGTACTTCGCGAGCAACCGCGGGTCCAGCGAACCGGCGTTGACGCCGATGCGGATCGGGATGCCCGCGGCACCGGCGGCCTTGGCGACCTCCTTGACCCGGCCGTCGAACTCCTTGATGTTGCCCGGGTTCACGCGCACCGCGGCGCAGCCGGCGTCGATGGCCGCGAAGATGTACTTGGGCTGGAAGTGGATGTCGGCGATCACCGGGATCTGGCTGTGGCGGGCGATCTCGGCCAGCGCGTCGGCGTCCTCCTGCCGCGGACAGGCCACCCGGACGATGTCGCAGCCCGACGCCGTCAGCTCAGCGATCTGCTGCAGCGTGGAGTTCACGTCGTGGGTCTTCGTGGTGCACATCGACTGCACCGCGATCGGATAGTCGCTGCCGACGCCGACGTCGCGCACCATCAACTGACGCGTCTTACGACGCGGTGCGAGGGTCGGCGGTGCCGGGGGCTCGCTGCCGACGCCCGGCATACCCAAACCGATGGAGGTCATCACGGTCTCCTACTGGAAAAGTCGAATGGGGTTCACGAAGTCTGCCGTCACGGTCAGCAGCATGTAGCCGCCGACCACCACCAGCACCACATAGGTGGCCGGCATCAGCTTGAGGTAGTTCACCGGCGCCGCGGCGACTTTGCCGCGGGCCGCGCGAATCATGTTGCGGATCTTCTCGAAAGTCGCCACCGCGATGTGCCCACCGTCGAACGGCAGCAGCGGCAGCAGGTTGACCGCCGCGAGGACGAAGTTCAACTGCGCCAGGAAGAACCAGAACATCACCCAGATGCCGTGTTCGACGGTCTCCCCGCCGATCCGGCTGGCGCCGACGACGCTGATGGGAGTCTCCTTGTCCCGCTCGCCGCCGGCGATCGAATGGACGAGCGCGCCGATCTTGGTCGGAATCTTCGCCAGCGACTTACCCAGTTCGACGGACAGGTCACCGGTGAAGGTGAACGTCGCGGGTATCGCGGTCAGCACGTTGTACTGCGTCGGTCCGGGCTGCGGCGGCGCGGTCACGCCGATGGCGCCGACCGTCGCAGCGGTGTCGGAGTCCTTGTTCGTGAATCGCTGCGTCTGCTCGACGTTGACGGTGGTGGTGAACGTCCGTCCGCCGCGTTCGTACACGACGGGGACGGCGCCGCTGAGGCCGCGGATGGCCTTCGCCATCTCCTCGAACGTGCTGACCGGCTTGTCGCCGACCTTGACCACGACGTCCCCGGCTTTCAGGCCCGCCGCCGCAGCAGGTCCGGCGCCCGGGTGCGGGCACGGCCCGAACGGGTTGTCCCCCGTCTTGGCGACCTGCGGTGCGACACAAGCGGTCTCACCGATCACCGCGCTGGTCGGCGCGTGGAGGTCCGGCAGGCCCCACGACACCGCGATGCCGTAGATCAGCACCAGGCCGATGACGATGTTCATCGCGGGTCCGGCGAACAGCACCGCGACGCGCTTCCACACCTTCTGCTTGTACATCGCGTAGGGCTCGTCCTGCGGCGCGATCTCGTCGACCGACGTCATGCCCGCGATGTCGCAGAAGCCGCCCAGCGGGACGGCCTTGATGCCGTACTCGGTCGAGCCGAGCCGGTTCGGCCGGTGCGTGGACCACAGCGTCGGGCCGAAGCCGACGAAGTACCGCCGCACCTTCATCCCGGTGGCCCGCGCCACCCACATGTGGCCGCACTCGTGCAGGGCCACCGATACCAGCAGGCCCAGCGCAAAGAGCACGATGCCGATCGCATACATCATCGGGCGGGCACAACCTCCTGTGCGACGATGCGCCGCGCCCGGTCCCGGGCCCAATCCTGCGCATCGAGTACGTCCTCCACGGTACTGGGTTCGGCGGCCCATTGATCCGCGGCGCCCAGGACGTCAGCAACAGTCCGCACGATCGCCGGGAACCTGATCCGGCCGTCGAGGAACGCTGCCGCGGCCTCTTCGTTGGCGGCGTTGTAGACCGCGGTCAGACAACCGCCGCGGGTACCGGCCTCGCGGGCCAGCCGGACCGCCGGGAAGACATCGTCGTTCAGTGGCTCGAACTCCCAGGTCGAGGCCGTGGTCCAGTCGCACGCCAGGGCGGCGCCCGGGACGCGCGCCGGCCAGCCCAGTGCCAGCGCGATGGGCAGCTTCATGTCGGGCGGGCTGGCCTGCGCGAGCGTCGAGCCGTCGGTGAAGGTGACCATCGAATGCACGATGGACTGCGGGTGCACCACGACGTCGATGCGGTCGTAGTCGATGCCGAACAGCAGGTGGGTTTCGATGAGCTCGAGCCCCTTGTTGACCAGTGACGCCGAGTTCAGGGTGTTCATCGGCCCCATGGACCAGGTGGGGTGGGCACCGGCCTGCTCGGGGGTGACGTCCTCGAGGTCCTTGGCGGCCCAACCGCGGAACGGTCCGCCCGACGCGGTGAGCACCAGCCGGGCCACTTCGTCACTCGTGCCGCCGCGCAGGCACTGGGCCAGCGCCGAATGCTCCGAGTCGACGGGCACGATCTGGCCGGGCTTCGCCGCCTTGAGCACCAGCGGTCCGCCGGCGACCAGCGATTCCTTGTTCGCGAGGGCAAGGCGGGCACCCGAGTGCAGCGCCGCCAGCGTCGGCTTCAGCCCGAGCGCGCCGACCAGGGAGTTGAGGACGACGTCGGCGTCGGTGTCCTCGACCAGCCGAGTGGCGGCGTCGGCGCCCGCGTACGTGACGTCCCCGATGCGCTCGGCCGCGGCAGCGTCAGCCACCGCGATGTTGGTGACGCCCGTCTCGGCACGCTGCCGGGCCAGCAGTTCGGCATTGCCGCCGCCGGCCGCCAGGCCGACGATCTCGAACCGGTCGGGGTTGGCGGCGATCACCTCCAGGGCCTGGGTACCGATCGACCCGGTACTGCCGAGCACCAGGACTCGTAGCCGCTCACTCACGTCTCTATTGTGCCGCCCCGGCCGGGCTTCGGCGCCGGTGGTGGCACATCAGATCAGCAACGACGGGTCGCGGGGACGAGGCACCGCGTCAGGCCGGCACGGTCGTGGCGCGCCGGATGGTGATGTCGCCCGAGGCGGTCCGGGCATGCACGGCCAACCGCCGGTCGTCGTTCTCGGGTCCTGCCGCGGGAGTCAGGTCGCTGCGCACGGTCCCGGACCGGCTGTCCAGATCGAGGTTCGCGGCGGTCCCCTGGGCCACGCCGACCTCGACGTCGCCGCTGGCGGTCGCGGCAGAAATCGATCCCGACTCGGCGCCGGCCACGGTCAGCGATCCGGACGCGGTCCGGCCGTGCACGCTCCCGCGCAAGGTGCCGACGGTCGCCGAGCCACTGGCTGCCTGAAACTTCAGGCCGCCGTCGAGGCCGTCGATCGACAGCTCCCCCGAAGCCGTGGACACGTTGGCATTGCCCAGCACGCGGCGGACTGCCAGGTCACCGGAAGCGGTGGCGGCCTTGATGTTTCCCTCGACAGCGTCGAGGGCGGCGTTGCCACTGGCGGCGTCGAACCGGCAGTCGCCGACTGTTCCGTCGACCCGCAGGTCCGCTGATGACACCGCGACCGCGAGCCTCGACAGCGACGGCAACGCGATGTCGACGTTGACCGCACCGCGCGACAGCGACAGCAGCTTCTTGCCGACGGTCACCGTCAGCGCGCCGTTGGCGAAATCGATGTGCGCCTGTTCGGCCGCCCGGACGTCGGCCGCCCGCAGCGGGTCACGCGGCGTGACACGCACCTCGGTGTCAGCGCGGTCGGCGGCGGTGACGCGCACCGCGCCGGCGCCCAGTTCGATCGTGGCGGTGATGGGGCCGGGCGTGGGAAAAGTTCGCATTGGGGTCTCCGATCGGTGGATGGGTTTTCTTCTGTTCGGCGTCGTCAGCGGACCCAGCCGGTGACGTTGTTGCCGCGCTTTCGATCGCGTGGCGTCGACCCGCCGAGGGCGGCGCCGACCGCGCGGACCAGCCAGGCGTTCACCGACAGCCCGTCGCGTCGGGCGGCAGCATCCACGCCGCCGCGCAGGCCCTCGGGCAACCGGAGGGTGACGCGCCAGGTTCCGCCGTCGTCGCCGGCCGGCACTGCGTCCCCGTCGGGAAGGTCCGTATCGGCAGGGTTCGCACCGCGCGGATCGGCATCGGCCGTCGGCCCGGTCACGGCGAACTCCGGGTCTCGGCCGCGCAGGCGCACGTCGACCGACGCGGGCGCCAGTTCGCGGGTGATGTGCTCGGCCGCTTCGGACAGCGCCTCGAGCAGCGCCAGCCGCAAGGCGGAGTCCAGTGGCGCGGTGAGCCGTTCGGCGAGCTCAGCTGCTTCCTCACCACCGGCCGCCGCGGCGATTTCCAGCTCCAGCCGAACCCCGTCGACATACGGTTGCAGATCCATGACACCAATATGACACCACAGTGGTGTCATCGCAAGTGTCATCTTGACGCCACGCATCGCGGCGAACGCACCGACTACACCTGACCCGCCGCACTCCTCCGCACGAATACGACCGAGCGTCGTATGTAAGAATGTCGGCAATCCATCGGATCGTTAAGGAGTAGCCGTGGCCACCACCGAGGTCGAACGAAGCACCGGCGTCGACGTCGAGGACGTCCCCTCTGCCGAGTGGGGCTGGTCCAAGATGAACCGCGGCGTGATTCAGGCCGGTGGCATCCTGTCTGCCATCTTCTTGCTGGTGATGCTGCGCGGCAACCACGTCGGCCACGTCGAGGACGCCTGGCTGATCGGCTTCGCCATCCTGCTCCTGGTCATCGTCGTGCGTGGCTGGTGGCTGCGGCGCCGCGGCTGGATCCGCTGACCTCAGTCTTTACGAAAAGGCCACGAACTCTTGCGAGTTCGTGGCCTTTTCATTTGCCTTCCATTGCCGCAGTTCGTCAGCTCACGGGCGTCAGGTCCGGACCCTCGGGCGGATACCACGAGCCACAGCTCCGGAACTCCTCCGCCAGGCCGGCCGACGTACACGACGACCCGGACGCGGCAAGGGCATGCGACTTGAACGCCCGGGCGGCCCCGCTCAGCCGGTGCCGGTTGATCGCCAATCGGCCGGCCAGCGCGCCGGCCGGCATGGTCCCCCACACGGTCAACTCCAAACCGCTGCGATCGACCGCCCGTAGCACCTCGGCGCGCAACGCCTCGTTTGCATCGAGGAACTCGGCCGAGATCGCCAGCGCCGCCGACGTCGACCGCACCAATGCGATCAGATCGGTATCCGCCGGCAGCAGGCGCACACCCAGAACCCCAGCGGCCGCGGGCGCCGCGGTGGCGGCGGTGAACATGCCGACCTTCCACCCAGCCAGCACCCGGTCGCACAACCAGCCGCCGGCCGCCCGCACGACATCTTCGGCATCGCTCGCGATGACCGTCAGGTCGTACTCCAAAAGACTTGCCGCAGAACGCCTCACCCCGATCCGGTCTCGATCGGCGATCACGATCGGGCCGTCGATGTCAGCGGTATGTGCGGTCATCGTGTCACTTCCTCCGAATGCGGTTGCTGGGCCGTGGTGCGGGCGTGAGACCTCGGGTGACATCCCGATGGTGTGACGCATCCCTCAACACAGCGTGACACTTTTGCGCAAATCTGTAAAGATCGAATTTTGCCTGCACTGAAACAGCGCCCGCCCCTCGACCACGCCCCATCCCACATTCGAGCCCGACCCCACAACCATCCCCCACCGCCACACAAACGATGGCCGAAGTACCGGAATCTTGTTGACATGCAGCCGGTTTGAGCGAGTATCAGACACTGCGCGGGCCACGCGCCCGCCGCCGGCAGCGCCACCGGCATTCGCCTTCAGAGATCTGAAATTTCCCGTCGGCCATTACATTTGTGAGTTAATCTGTAATGCATGGGTGTCGTTACCACCAGCTCACAGAACACGTTTCAGCACCGGGCAGAAACCATCTATGACTTCGTGACCGACCCGGCCAACTGGACCAAGACCTATCCCGGCAGCAAGTACGTCGGCAACCTGCACGACCTGCCCCTGAAGGTCGGTGACACCTGGGAAGAAGGCGGACCGGACGGCGACCGCATCTTCACCTGGCACCTCGCCATGGCCTATCGACCGACGCTGTGGATGTTCACCTCCGTCGGCCGGCTCGGGCACGACCGCTCCGGCGAAGGCGGCATGGCCGGGCGCATCACGGTCGAGTACCGGTTCAGCCAGCCGACGGAGGGCCTGACGCTGTTCACCCGCACCATGACCGTCGAAGCCCCGAGAGATTCCCCCATGCCGGACAACTTCTTTCGAATTGTCAACCCGGCCAACATCGATCGCTATCACGACGCCATCGCACGGGAACTCGGCGCTACTCAGCGGCCGGGCCGATAGCACGGCACCCGCCCTAGCGGCACAGGGCGCGCCGCAATGCACCGGCGTGCAGCGCCAACAGGTCCCGGCTGGTCTGCCAGTCCGGCAGGAATGACTCAAACCCGTGGCACGTGCCCGGATACACATGCAGTTCCGTGGTGACACCGGCCCACATGAGCCGCAGCGCGTAGTCGACGGCTTCATCGCGCAGTGGGTCCAGTTCCGCGCAGGTGATCAGAGCCGTTGGCACACCGGCCAATTCGGCCGTCCGCCCGGGTACTGCCCCCGCCGGCACCGGCGCACCGGCCAGGTAGTGCTGCCACATCAGTTCGACCGCCGGACCGTCGAATCCGGGCGTAGTCGAGAAATCGGCCTTCGACGGTGTCGGCCGGTCATCGAGCACCGGCTGATGCAGCAGCTGGAAGACCACCGGCGGCAACGCCCCCACAGCCGACGCCTGGGCCACCAACGCGGCCAACCCACCGCCGGCGCTGTTGCCCGCCACCGCAATCCGCTGTGCATCCACGTCCAGCGCCGCGGCATGGTCCGCAATCCACTCGAGCACCGCCGCGACGTCATCGAACGCGGCCGGATAGGGGTGTTCGGGAGCCAGGCGGTAGTCCACCGAAACCACCGCGCAGCCGACGGCCCTGGCCAGTTCCAGACACCAGCGGTGATCGGTGTCCAGGTTGCCCAGCACAAAGCCACCGGAATGGCAGAAGAGCACCGCGGGGACAGCCCGGCCGCCGGCCCGGTATATCCGAACCGGAATCACCCGCCCGGCTGCCGCAACCTGGGCATCGGCGACGTCGACGCCCGTGACATCGACCGCGGCGGCAGCGAGACGCCGCCGGCTATCAAGAGATTCACGTAGCTGGACAAGGGTTTCCGCTGCCAGGTCGATCCGCGCGCCAACCAGGTGCCGCAGCGCGGGATCCAACCGGCGTTCGATGGACACCTACCGGTCCCCGAAATCGTAGTCGGCCGGGCGGAATCGACGAGTCATCGCCCAGAACGTCCGGGCGCTGCGCGGCCATTGCGTCACCACACGTCCACCTGCCACCCGGAAGTAGTTGTTGCACCGTGTCGTCCACACCGTGCCGACCATCCACCGGTCGACCTTGGCCAGGAAGTCCTGCATCACCGGCTCCCGCACCGCGATGTACCGCTTCCGCTTGCGCCGCAGATATTTCAGCGCACGCACCACGTAGTGCGCCTGCGCTTCCAGCATGAAGATGACGCTGTTCGACCCGACGTTGGTATTGGGCCCGTACAGCATGAAGAAGTTCGGGAAGCCGGGCACGGCCATGCCGAGATAGGCGTGCGCACCGTCGCGCCATCGCTCGCTCAGCGGCCGGCCACCTTCTCCGGTCACCTCGATCTGCCCCAAATAGTCGGCCGCTGCATACCCCGTGGCGCACACGACGACGTCGACCTCGAATTCGTCTCCTTCGGCGGTGACCAGTGACCGCGACCGCAGTGCCCGGGCCGGGCTGGACACCACGTCGACGTTCGAACGGGTCAGCGCGGGAAGGAAATCCGACGAGAACACCAGCCTCTTGCAGCCCAGCGGGGTATCCGGGGTCAGCCGGCGCCGCAGTTCTCGGTCCGCGACCGTGGACTCCAACATGTTGACCGCAACCGCCTTGAACTGCTGGGTCTTGTCGCTGCCGTTCTCGATCACCGCGATGTTCGACTCGCTGCGCAGCCACAGGCGGGTGCGGTAGATCTTCTTCGCCAACGGCACGCGCCGGAACAGCCAGCGTTCGCGGTCGGTGTAGGGCCGGTCCGGTTTCGGCAGAATCCACGTCGGCGAACGCTGGATCGAATAGACGTGTTCGGCGGTCTTGGCCAGCTCCGGAAGCAGCTGCGCGGCAGTCGATCCCGTTCCGAGGACGGCGACCCGGCGGCCGTCGATGGGTACCGAGGGATCCCACCGCGCGGTATGCATGACCGTGCCGAGGAACGGTTCTTCCTCGGACAATTCAGGCAGCACCGGCCGGGTGAACAAGCCGATGGCAGACACCACGACATCGAAGCGATGCCGTTCCCCCGTCGCGGTGGTCAGTTCCCAGTCGCCGGTCTCGGCATCCCACCGCGCTGCCGCGATCTCGGTGCCCAGTCGTAAATGCGGTCCCAATTCGTAACGTTCAGCACAGTTTTCGAAGTACGCCAGAATCTCTGCCTGGCCGGACCACATCCGGGACCAGTCCGGGTTGAGGTCGAATGAGTACGAGTAGAGATGCGACTTCACATCACAGGCCAGCCCCGGGTAGGTGTTGATGCGCCAGGTGCCGCCGACACCGTCCTCCCGGTCGAAAATGGTGAAGTCACGAAAGCCGGCTTTCTTCAGGAAGATTCCGAGCGCCAGTCCGCCGGGGCCGGCGCCGATGATGCCGACCGACAGGTCACGAGTCACCGCCGTCATCCGATCTGCAGGCATTGGCCACCATCCACCACCAGCTCGGCACCGGTGATGAACGAGGCCTGGTCGGAGACGAGAAATGCGACCGCATCGGCGATCTCACCCGGCCGCCCCAGACGGCCGAGCGGGGACCGTTCGGCCAACCGGGCCTGCGTGACATCGTCGAGCATCGGGGTCTGCACCGGTCCCGGGAACACGGCATTGACCCGAATACCCGACGGGGCCAGCTCGGCCGCCGCAACCTGGGTCAACCCACGCAGCGCCCACTTGGACGATCCGTATGCGGCATGGCCCGGGAACGGCCGCACCGCGCCGGTGCTGCAGGTGTTCACGACGGCCGCACCGTCGGCCGCCCGCAGCGGCTCCAGGCACGCTTGGATGCCCAGGAACGGGCCGAGGCAGTTGACCCGCCAGCTGTCTTCGAAGCCCGCTGCGCCCTCCTTGCTCAGCGACGCACGGTGCAGCACACCGGCGTTGTTGACCAGAGCGTTGAGCCCACCGAAACGGTCGACGATCTGGTCCACGGCGGCGTGCCATTGATCTGCCGACGTGACGTCGAGCCCGATCGGCAGGACACCGGCGTCGTCGCCGGCCACCACGGCAAGTTCATCGACCAACACGTCACACGCCGCGATCTGGAATCCGTCCCGGCGCAATCGAGCGACGATGGCGGCACCTTGGCCACGGGCAGCGCCGGTGACCAGTGCCACCGGCTGTGCTGTGGTGGTCATCGGTAGCCTCCCGTCTGCCGGCTGCCGGTGTCCGGCGCCGCACCCGTTGCCTCCCTGAGGTTTTCGGCCGCACCCCGCCGCAATGCCTGGGATTCGGACGCCAGGGTCAACATTCGGAACCCGAGGCCGGCGGCGGTATGACCCACCAGGCCCGCACCCGCGTGCGCAGCGGCCACCAGACCGGCGGCGGTGGTGACCGCGCAGATGCCGCTCATCTGTTCCAGCACCGCGGGATCCCGCCACGAATCCGCGACGGTTCGGCCCATCGACACCGCAAGATCGGCAGGTCCGACATACACCCCCGCGATTCCGGGCACGGCAAGGATCTCCGGCAGCGCCGCGGCGCCCGCCACCGTTTCGACCATCGGGAAAACGCCGACCCGATCCTGCAGGGCGCCGATGTCATGGCCCAGCGAGGCCCGTAGCGGTCCGAAGCTGCGAATCCCCTCCGGCGCAAAGCGGGCCGCGGCGACCGCTGCGGCCGCCTGCTCGGCGGATTCCACCATCGCGATGATGACGGCATCCGCTCCGGCGTCCAGCACCCGGCCGATCGGGGCCGGATCCGCCGATGGCAACCGCACCGCCGTCGCGATCGGCACGTGTTCGAGGCGGCGCAGGATGAGGGCGACAGCGGCATCGTCCAGATAGCCGTGTTGCAGGTCGAACCCGACGTAGTCGTATCCCGCCGCGGCGAATTCCTCCGGGCCCAGGATGGTCGGGCCGGTCACCCAGCCGCCCCAGATCCGGTCTTTGGCGGCCAGCAGGTCCTGCAGTCGTGATGTCATGCGGTGATCGCGATCTTCACGCGACCCGGGCTGGGCCGGGCAGCCAGTTCGAACGCCTCCTGCACCTGATCCGCGGTGAAGGTGTGGGTCAGATATCGCGGCAGCAGCTCCGGATGCGCGCGCGCAAACTGGCCGGCTGCCGTCAACACCCGCCGACGATCCAGTGTCACACCGGATTTCAGTGTCAGGTTGTTGCGCAGCAGGGTCCGCATACTGATCGGGTAGCTGTCGTCATCGGGCACGCCGAAGTAGAAGACGGTGCCGCCGAAGGCCGCCGCGTCGAGTGCGTGGTTGAGCGTCGCGACCTGATGCCCCACCGCCTCGATCACCACATCCGCCTTGTCGCCGGGATCGAGATGACTGATCCACCGGTCACTGGTCGCCCGCACCACGGTGTCGACCCCGAACGCCGGCGCGACGGCCGAACGGTCCACCGGGTCGACACCAGTGACATGCCCGGCCCCGGCTGCCTTCGCCAGATACGCGAACAAGAGGCCGATCGACCCGAGGCCGATCACGGCGACCCGCTTGCCCGTGAGGTCCGGCAACTGCTCCACGGTGTACAGCACGCAGGCCAGCGGCTGCAGCCCGACGGCGAGTTCGGGTGTCAGCGCCGGATCGTATGCGGCCAAACCGTTTCCGTCGGCCACTACCGTGTCCATCAGCCCGTCGAACCCGGATGCCCAGCCGACCACGAGGTCCCCGATCCGGTGGCCCGGGTGTCTGCTGGCCAACACCTCGCCCGCGATCTCGTGTACCGGGAAGCCGTTCATCTCGGCGGCGCAGGGACCGGTGTCGCCCGGCAGTTTGCCCTTGGTGCCGCGGAATCCGGGAATGTCGCTGCCGCAGATGCCCGCGGCGCCGAACTTCAACAACACCTGACCGTCGGTCAACACTTCGGCGGTCGGCCGGGGAATGTCGATGCGCTCGAAGGTGTACGGCGCGACCAGTCGGTAGCACCACATGCTTACACCTCCACCGGGACGCGGTTCCAGCCCCACTGGAAGCTCGACGGCGGCCGCGACGCACCGTTGGTGTCGATGTCGTACTCCCCCACCCGTTTCAGCCACTCGGTCACCAGGATGGTGATCTCCAGGCGGGCCAGATGGACACCGAGGCAGAAGTGCTGTCCCCGGCCGAATGCCAGCAGACGCTCGATCGGCCGGTTCCAGATGAATGTCTCGGGGTCCGGGTATTCGCGTTCGTCTCGGTTCGCGGACCCGAGCAAGGTGATGATCCGCTGCCCCGGTTCGACGGTGGTGTCGTGAATGGTGAACGGGCGCCGTACGGTTCGCGCGAACCATTGTGCGGGTGCGCAGTACCGGATCATCTCCTCACGCGCCACGGGCACGTGGGCCGCGAGATCGCCACGCACGGCCGTCATCTGGTCGGGATGCCTCAGTAGTTCCCACAGTCCGTGCGCGACGATCTTGGGGACGGTCTCGGTGCCGCCGATGAACACGCCCAGCAGCTGGACTGCGGCTTCGGTATCGGTGAGTTCGGAGCCGTCGGGCAACCGGTAACCCAGCAGCGCATCGACGATCTGCAGATCGCCCTGACCCGATCCGGACCGTCGACCGCTGACCAACGGCGTCAGATACTCCAGGTAGCCCGGCCGGGCGTTGCCGACCTCGACGCCGCTCCCCGGCTCGGCCAGGCTGCCGGCGTTGACCGTGGCGAGCACCTCGGACGCCAATTCTGTTGGTAGTCCCAGTAGTTCACACACGACCGAAGCCGCGACGATGCCGCCGTAGTCTTGCGTCAGGTCGAAGGTGCCCTGTGGCAGCAGCACGTCCAGTCGTTCGTTGGCCAGCACGCGGATCCGGTCGGCGAGCCGGCCGACCGACTTGGGCCGGAATTGTGCCGCGGTACAGCGACGGACGTCCTCGTAGATCGGGGAATCGAAGTTGGCGTGGAACGGCATCGGGTGCAGGGCCGGGTCCGGTACCGCACCGGCGTTGTGTACGGCAAGCACATTCGCAGCGGGGAGGGTGCCCTCGGATGCGACGAACGTGCCGTCGTTCACCTCCAGGACGCGCCAGATGTCTTCGAACCGCGACAGCGCGTAGGTATCCCATGCCTCGACGAAATAGACCGGATACCGATCACGCAGCACCCGGTAATACGGCCGCGGGTCGGCCATCACGGCGGGGTCGAACGGATCGTACGAGAAGTCTTGCATCACAGTGTTTTTCATCGGATGGTTCCGGATCATTTGAGCGGTGACGGCGGCAGGGCGGACAGAACGGAATCTTCCCAACCGTCGCGTAGCGCGGGAGCCACGCTCATCCAGGTGACGATCTCGGCCGGCGGGTCGCCCTTCCACGACGGGTAGTGGTTCTCGAAGCAGTCCCAGCCCCCGTCGAGCGCCCAGTAGTGGATCACTTCGTTGAACCGGAAGGTGGTGATGAACGAGCCGAGCCAGCGCTTGCCGGTCGACTCCGACCACGGCACGTAAAGCCGCTCCAGTTCGCGGATGTAGTCGTCCTGCTTACCGGGTTTGGTTTCCATGATCTCCTGGATCACCAGCCCGGCTCCGAAGTCGGCTTCCGTCAGTTGCGCCAGCGTCCGGTTGTACTTGCCCGCGTACATGATTCGGCCCTCACCGCGAGCATTCAGTCCGGCCAGGGCCGAGGCCCACCGCAGAGCCGGCGCCTCGTGGCTCCCACCACGGCCCTGCGCCCGGCCGACCCGGGCGTAGTCGGCGAACGTGTCGATCTCCCAGATGATCGTGGCCTGCGGCCAGTGCCCGTTGTACCGCGTGGTCTCCCAGATCGCGAACAACCTGGCCCCGAGCTCTTCCATCATCGGCTGATAGATGTCACCGAAGACCTCCAGGAAGGCGTCGATCGTGCCCGGACCGGAGCCGTTGTCGCGTCCGCTCCCGAAGTCGATGGTCTCGTGCAGGTACAACAGGGTGTGGCCGTGGAACTTCTTCATCGCGGCGTCCCCGCGGTTGACAGTGACACCACGAGAGCGTGACACTTTAGGCGTGTTTTGTAAAGGTATGCCACGGTGACGGTCGAAGCTGAACCCACCATGACGACTGCTCTCGCGGACGGCTTCTGCTTCGGCGAAGGACCCCGCTGGTTCGAAGGCCTGCTCTGGTTCTCCGACATGCTCGGCGAGGCGGTGCACACGGTGAACCTGGCCGGCGACGGCACGACCCTCCCGTTGCCCGGACATCGCCCGTCCGGCTTGGGTTTTCGGCCCGACGGCGCGCTGCTCATCGTCTCCATTGCCGCGCGGCAGATCCTGCACTACGACGGCGACAGCGTGGAATTGCTGGCGGACCTGAGCGATCTGGTTCCGGCCGACCTCGGCGACCTCGTCGTCGACCGGGTGGGTCGCGCCTACGTCGGCGCGCAGGCCCGCGGCAACGGGGTGATCGCGCGGGTAGACCTCGACGGCTCCGTCCGCGTGGTTGCCGGCGATCTCGACTTCCCGAACGGCATGGCTATCTCCCCCGACGGCGGGACGCTGATCGTCGCCGAATCCACCGGCCGTCGGCTGAGCGCGTTCACCATCGATACCGACGGCGATCTTTCCGGTCGGCGAGTCTTCGCCGACCATCTCGACGGCCCGCCGGACGGCATCGCCATCGACGCCGACGGCGGCGTGTGGGCGGCCATGACCCTGGCACACCAATTCGAGCGCATCGAAGATGGCGGAGCGGTCACCGACCGGGTCCACGTCGGTGACCGCATGGCCATCGCGTGCGCCCTCGGTGGCCCCGAGGGCAAGACCTTGTTCCTGGTCACCACACACGACGCCTACCCCGATCGGATGATCGGCACCAACCTGTCCACCGTCGCGGCGCTGACGGTCAGCGTGCCAGCCCCCGGCGACTTCGGCCACCACCACTGACAGGACGAAATGTCTGACTGCTATTACGAATTGCTGGACGCCTGCGGACCCGACGGTGACAGGTTCAGGGCCACGGACCTGGTGCGGGGCACCTGGTCCGCCGATATCCAGCACGCGGCACCGGCGTCGGCCCTACTGGTCCGGGCCCTCGAGAACTGCGAACGCCGCGACGACACCCGGCTCAGCCGCGTCTCGATCGACCTGATGGGTGGCGTGCCGTCCGACGGCGATCTCTGGGTGCGTGCACACGTGGAGCGACCCGGCCGACAGATCGAATTGGTCAGCGCCGAGATGCTGGCCCCGGGCCCGGACGGCGCGACCCGGGCCGTCGCGCGGGCCAGCGGTTGGCGCATGCTGCAGATCGATACCACGGCCATCGCGAAAGCCCCGGCGGTGCCACTGCCGCCGCTGCAGCAGGCCCGCAGCCGGGACATGGCGAAGAACTGGGAACCCAACTATGTGCACAGCGTGGACTGGCGCTGGCTGACCGTGCCGCAGGCCGCCGGCCCCGGCGAATCCTGGCTGCGCCCGACGGTCGACCTGGTCAAGGGTGAATCGATGACGCCGCTGCAGCGGCTGTTCGCGGTGGCCGACAATGCCAACGGCATCGGTTCCAAGATCGACATTCGCAGGTTCACGTTCCTGAACACCGATTTGGTGGTGCACATCCACCGTGTCCCCGACGGCGACTGGATCGGCATCCGGTCGGACACCAACTACGGGCCGGACGGCATCGCCGCTACCGTGGGCACCCTGTTCGACGAGGCAGGCTCCGTCGCACACATCCAGCAGTCGGTTCTGGTGCGGCCGCGTCCGCCCAGAACGACCTGAGCGCGGGACCTGCGGGGCTACTCGACCGCCGACCCGTGGCGCCGGTCGGTATGGAAGAACGTGACGAGTGTGGTTGCGCCGCAGATCAATCCGACGGTACCGATCAGCTGTGGGCCGGTGAGACGGTCGGCCAGCCCGCCGCCCACACCGGCGCCGATCATGAACGACCCCAGCAGGGCGAGATATCCGAGCCAGTCATAGACGGTGCCCTTGCCGCAGATGTGGCGTTCCAGCCCCTGCCCCAGCTTGACGACCGTACCGGTGACATAGCTGAGCGGTACCGCCACTTCACCGTTCTTGACGAAGCTGGTGTTCAGCGCGCCCACCGAGAAACAGATGATCAGGATTCCGGTGAAGTTGACGTCCTCGTAGTACCAGCCGTCCTCGTAGAGCTCGACCACGGACGCCACCAACAATCCGACGGTCACCAGGGCCGTGGCGCCGTGCGGATGGTTCTGCCAGTACCTGCGCCGCAGGAATGACGCCACGAAGACGCCCGCCAGGAAGCAGGCCATCAACCACAACGCCGCCTGCGGCCCGGCCCCTGACACTTTCTGCCGTTCGGCGACGTCGAACCACCCGAGCACTGCTCGTTCGGTGTTGCCCGTCATGAAGGTGACGAAGTATCCGGCACTGTGCAGGAACGCGACCGCGCCGATCATGCCGGCCAACCACGACAACAGCCACGACAACCGTGCCTCCGGTCCGATGGCGGCTTCCTTGCTCACAACCCTGTCGGGCGACTGCTGATCCACCGGCCCATTATGTAGGGCAGCGATCGGCGAACAGCTCAGATCAGTCGCGGCGCGGTCAGCGGTCCTGCGGCTGGCAGGTGAAGGTCAGGCGGAACTTGCCGATCTGGATTTCGTCACCGCTGGTGAGCGGGAGGGACTGGACCTGGGTCCCGTTGACGTAGGTGCCGTTCAGGCTGCCGGTGTCGACGATCCAGTATTCGTCATCGAGCCAACGGATTTCAGCATGGTTGCGGCTGACGGTGATGTCGTCGAGAAACACCGCGCTGTCGGGGTGCCGACCGGCGGCGACGACGTCGTCGGCCAGCAGGAACCGTCCGGCCGAGCCGGGGCCGCGGCTGATCACCAGCACACCCGAGCCCGGACGCACCTCAGACCCGCGCCGGCGCACGGCATGGCCTTGGGCGGGTGCGCCGATGACGCGGTGTGCGGCGGTGGCGTCAACGGTGACGTCATCGCCGAGACGTGCGTCGTTTGTCAGACTCATATCGATTTCCTTTGCCTGGATGGGTTTTCGAAGCGCTACCGGGTGGTGTGACTGCGGGCGTGGGCGATGGCGTCGTCCAAGTTCTCGATGAGGTGGTTCTCGTGACGCAGGGAGTCGATGATGCCGACACCTTCGAGGAGGTCCCGATGCTCGGGCCGGACACCTTTGATGATCACGGTGATGCCCCGCGCCTCGAGATCTTCGACGATTTGCGTCAGGGTGTGCGCACCGGTGGCGTCGAGCATGCCGAGTTGCGACAACCTGATGATCACCACCGACGTCTCGGGATGATTGCCGTCGGTGATGGCGGCGGAAAGCCGTTCGGCCGCACCGAAGAACATCGCCCCGTCGAGCCGTAGCAAGGCGATGCGCTCATCGCCGGGCACGTAGGAACCCGGCAACTCCTCGCGGGTGACGCTGCTGCGCCGGGCCAGCGCGCGCAGGGCGAACACTGCCGTGGCCGCGATGCCGATCTCGACAGCCTGGATCAGATCGAAACAGACCGTGACCGTCGCGGTCAGCAGGAACGTCACCGCATCCGAACGCGTGGACCGCAGAATCCGCATGACCGTGTGCGGCGAGATCATCCGGAACGCCGTGACCATCAAGACCGCCGAGAGCGCCGCCAGTGGGATGGTCCCGACGAGTCCGCTGACGAGATACACCACAGCCAGCAGCACCAGCGCGTGCACGATCGCCGCGACGCGGGTCCGCGCGCCGGACCGCACGTTGACCGCGGTACGGGCTATCGCCCCCGTGGCCGGCATGCCGCCGAACAGCCCGGAAGCGACCGACGCCAGCCCCTGTCCGACGAGTTCCCGGTTCGGGTCGTACGGCCCGGTCGGGGACATCGTCGCCGCGACCCGTGCCGACAGCAGCGATTCGATGGCGGCCAGTGCGGCGATCGCCAGCGCCGCGCCGAACAGCGAGTGCAGCACGGCCAGGTCGGCGTGCGGCCACACGGGCGCGGGCAGCCGCGACGGCAGCACCCCGATCCGGGGCGCCGACAATCCGGTACCCGCCACCAGTGCCGTCGCGGCGACAACGGCCACCAGCGAGGCCGGCACCGCGGGGTGCAGCCTGGGCAGCACGATCATCAGGACCGCCACCAGCGCCGTGACGACGAGGGCCGGCCGTGCCGCACCCACCTCGATGTGCGACAGGACCATGCCCGCGGCCACCAGCGGGGACCGTCCGGCGGGTGTCGCCTGTCCGAATGCGGCCGGGATCTGCTGTAGGAAGATGATGACGGCGATGCCGAGGGTGAATCCTTCGATGACCGGCCACGGTATGAAGGTCACCGCGCGCCCCACCCCGGTGATGCCGGCGACGACGACGATGACGCCGGCCAGGATGGTCACCGCGGCGACGCTGCCCAGTCCGTACTGGGCCACGATCGGCGCCAGGACCACCGTCATCGCCCCGGTCGGCCCCGACACCTGGACGTGCGACCCGCCGAACACCGCGGCCACCAGCCCCGCCACGACCGCGGTGACCAAACCGGCCGCAGCACCGACGCCCGAGCTGATCCCGAATGCCAGCGCGAGCGGCAACGCGACCACCCCGACCGTCACCCCGGCGAGGACATCGCGTCGCCACGAGCGGCTCAGGCCCGCGTAGTCGGTGCGCGACGGCAGCAGCCGGGCGATGCGGTCACCGGCGACCGTGGTCATCTGTTGGTGCCGATCGGCGGCAGTGCGCCGACGGCGTCGAGCTGATCACGTTGCGCGGCAAGGGTATCGGCGAGGAAGGTCCGCGCGATGAGGAGCAGTTCGGCGATCTTCGGATGTGCCAGTGTGTAGTACACCGCGTTGCCGGCCCGATACCCACTGACCACGTGATGGCGTTTGAGCACGGCCAGATGCTGTGAAAGCAACGTCGGTTCGATGTCGCTGGCCGCGAGGATGTCGCTCACCGGCGTCGGCCCCTCAGAGGTCGACAGAATCTCCAGCACCCGGATGCGGGCCGGATGGGCCAGCGCTTTGAAGAGGTTCGCCTTGATTTCGTACAGCGGCCGTTCGGGACCGTCGAGCACGCTGTCGACCATGTGCCGCACCCCTAATTGATGGATTGAGGAAATTCTCAATCCATAGTAGCGCGTCCGGCACACCCGACCGATTCACAGGATGAGCCTCCCCCAGACAACTCACAGGCTCGCGCAGCGAAATATTGTGGGCTGGGTAACATTCGCGACATGACCGTAGCCGACAACACGATCGACCTGGGAGATCAAGCCTCCTTCACCGGCTTACGGGCGCTGGGTCGCGGCCCGCTCATCCAGTACACCTGGATCTACGAACACCCCGTCGACATCGAGGGCCTGCGCCGGCTGCACCGCAATCTGGGTAGCGGCGGCCTGCTGGGCCGCCGGATCGAACGGTCGCCGCTGCCGTTCGGCCGCCACCGGTGGGTCCGCTCCACCGGACCGGTGGACCTCGACGTCTCCCCTGGAACGCGGCCCGTCTCCGAGCTGAACGACTGGGTCAATGAACGCGGTTACCTCCCGGTCGACCCGGAACACGGCCCGCCGTGGCACCTCGGTGTGCAACAGCTCGAGGGCGGCGGCGCGGCCGTGTCTCTCGTGGTGTCCCACACCGTCGGTGACGGCCTGGCCATCGCCGAAGCCGTCGCCGACGCGGTCAACGGGTCGCCGCGCGATCTCGGCTACCCGATAGCCGGCGCCCGGACCCGGCGTGAGGCACTGCGCGAAGACCTCCGCCAGACGGTCCGCTCGGTCCCCAGTTGGTTCAAGGCCGTGGTCGGCGCCGCCAAGATCGCCCGCGACCAGAAGGGCGACCTGGCGGCGTCAGCCAAATCGGTGAGCGCGCCGGTGTCCAGCGGGATCACCACGCCGGTGACGCCGCCGTTCGTCGTCGTGCATGTCGACATCGACGAGTGGTACCAGCGCGCGAAAGCCCTTGGCGGCACCAGCAATGTCCTGTTCGCCGCGCTCGCCGCCCGGGTCGGGCAGGTGGTGGGACGGTTGGGCGACGACGGCCGGGCGATGCTCTCGTTCCCGGTCAACATCCGCACCGAGGGCGACACCCGGGGCAATGCGCTCAGCACCATCACCGTGATGGCGGACCCAGAGAAGGTCAGCACCGACCTGTCCGAGTTGCGGGCCGACGTCAAGCGCGAACTGGCCGGTGTCGACGAGTGGACCCGGATGATGCTCACGCCCCTGCCACTGACTCCCCTGGTGCCCAAGTTCGCGGTGCGACGGCTCGAGAAGATGGTGCTCAAGGTCGGCAAGCCGATCGGTTGCTCCAACCTCGGGCAGTTCCCGCCGGCGTTCAACCGGCCCGACGGGACCGACGCCGACAATTTCCACGCCCGCCTGGTCGAGCCGGGACTGACCCCGGTGGACCTCGAGCGACTGAACGGTCACCTGTTCCTGGTGCTGTGCCAGACACCGACGTCGATGATCGTCACGGTCACCGCGTGGGAACCGGGCGACACGAACACCAAAGCGGCACTGGAAGAATCCACCCGCAAAGCGCTGGCCGAACTCGGCCTCAACGGAACGGTCGAGTAGTCGGGCGCCGCGCGATCTCGACCCCGTCGTGACTCAGCGATCCACGAAGATGTCCACGATGGGGTCGGCGCCCCCGCCGTACCGCGAGAGGTCTATGACCCCGCGTTCGGCCAGCACGTCGGTGTCGATATAGCACTTGCCGTTGGCTTCCCGCGCCGGTCCGGTCAGAATGGCCACCGCGGCATCGGCCATGATCTCGGGACTGCGCGAGCGCGCCATCATGTCCGCCAAATCCGCCGAGTTGGCGACCGCGCTGGTCGCAATGTAGGTCTCCGGCCACAGACAGCTGAATCCGATTCCCGCACTTGAGTATTCAGCGGCCCATCCCAGCGACAGCAGCGTCATTCCGTATTTCGACACCGTGTAGGCCGGATGCGCGCCGAGCCAATACGGGTTCATGTTGAGGGGCGGGGCCACTGTCAGAACGTGGGCGTTCGTCGACTTCCGCAGGTACGGCAGTGCGGCTTTCGTCAGCAGGAAAGTGCCGCGGACATTGATGTCCATCATCAGGTCGAATTTTTTGGCGGGCAGCGTCTCGGTTGGTTCGGTGGCGATGGCGCTGGCGTTGTTGACGACGATGTCGATGCCCCCGAAACGCTCGACCGCCGCGTCGACCGCACGCTGCACGTCGGCCTCGTTGCGGACGTCGCCCACCACGGCCAGTCCCTTGCCGCTGGCAGCCTCCACTTCCGCGACGGCCGTATGGACCGTTCCCGGCAACTTCGGATGCGGCTCGCTGGTCTTGGCCAGCAGCACGACGTTGGCGCCGAGCCGGGCCGCCCCGATTCCGATGGCCAGGCCGACGCCCCGGCTGCCACCGGAGACCACCATGGTGCGGTCTGCCAACGATGCCGAATTGTTGTTCATGAGTGGGCCTTTCGTCGACAGCGCAGAGGGTGATCCCGGCGACGTGCTGTCATCGCCGGACCCGCAGGGGCACGTTCTCGTAGCCGTTGACGCTCGTCATCGCGACGCGGCTCAAGCCCTCCTCGTGCACCTCGAACGCCGGCATGAGGTCGAGCAGATACTCCAGCGCGATCTTGCTCTCCATCCGCGCCAGCGCCGCACCGAGACAGCTGTGAATGCCGTATCCGAAGGCGAGGTTCTGCGCCTCGGTGCGGTCCCGATTGATGTCGAACACGTCGGCATCGGTGAATGCCCGCTCGTCCCGGTTGGCCGCCGCACCGAGCAGCATCACCGCGCGGCCCTGCGGAATCGTGGTGCCGTGCAGGTGCACATCGGTCATGGTGAATCGGCAGTCGTATTGGACGGGTCCCTCGTAGCGCAGGACTTCTTCGACGGCGGACGGGACGAGGCCCGAATTGTCCTGCAGTAGCTGCCATTGGTCCGGATGGCGGCCGAACAGGACGGCCGCCGTACCGACGAGTTTGGCCACGGTCTCGGCCCCCGCGCCACCCAGGAGGGTGCAGAAGCCCGCTATCTCGACGTCGTTGAGGGAAGTGCGGGTGCCGTCTTCACGCTCGACCTCGACTTCGATCAGGGCACTGATCATGTCGTCCTGCGGATCGGCGCGGCGCTGCTGAATCAACTTGTAGTAGAGGAGGCCGATCTCGGCCATCGCCTCGGCACCACGGCGGCTCATGCGCATCTGCCCCGGCTGACGCCGCAACGCGACGTCCTGCAGAACGCGGACTTTCTGCCGATCCTCCTCGGGCACCCCGAGCATCGTGGTGATGACCTCGACGGGGAACAGTGCCGAGAACTGCGCCACCACATCGAAATTCGTGCGGTCCAACCGGGACAGGTGGTATTCGATGCGCTCGCGAACGACGATCTCTTGAGCTTGGATCGCGCGCGGTGTGAACACCTTGTTGACCAGGCTGCGCATTCGGCGGTGCGCCGGCGGATCCATCCAGATGATGGATTGATCGTGCCCGTGTTCGCCGGAGTGGATTTCGTCGAGCGTCACGCCCCGACTCGACGAGTATGTCGCGAAGTCCTTGAACGCCGGCGCGACGTCCGCGTGGCGACTCAGCGCGTAGAAGTCGTACTGATCGCTGTAGTAGACGGGCGCCTCATCCCGCAACAACCTGTAGGTGTCGTAGGGGTCGTTGTAGTGGCGTTCGGAGAACGGATCAAAGATCAATTTCGACGTGGTCATCGCGGCCTCCAGTCGCTCAGTCGACGAGTCGCAGCGCCGCAGCGGGGCACTGCGTCACCGCCTGTTGCATGCGGTCCCGGTCCGATTCCGGCCGCGATCCGCCGATGATCCGCACGCTGCCGTCGTCTTGAACCTCGAAGACGTCGTCGGCGAGGGATTCGCAGATTCCGTGCCCGGTGCATTTGTCGAGGCTGACTTCGATCTCCATCGACCCCACTTCCTCTCTCGCCGGGCAGCGCACACTCCCCGACCCGGTTAGGTTGTCCGACAGCGGTTTTGCGGCCCGCTACCGCCCACCCCTATTGGCAGCCGGCCCGGCCACCGATGCGGCGAAGACTTTTCCAAGAGTGACAGTTTTGAGCATTTTTGTAAAGCCTCCACCCCGCCGACCGGGCCGCCGATCGGCACACCGCAGGTCACGTCGGCGGTTGTCAGGCCACGTACGCCGGCAAGTGTTTGATGCCGTGGACGAAGCTGCTGTACAGCAGGTCGGGCTCGCCGAGCTCGATACGCTTGAGGCGAGTCAGCAACTCCCGGAACAGGTTTCGCAGTTCGACCTTGGCCAGCTGGTTGCCGAGACAAAAATGCGGGCCGCCGCCACCGAAGCCGAAGTGCGGGTTGGGGGTCCTGCGCAAGTTGAAGGCGCCGGGCGCGTCGAACACCGCCTCATCCCGGTTTGCCGAGCAGTAGAACAGCCCCACCTTGTCGCCGGCGGTGATGCGCTGCCCGGCCAACTCGGTGTCCTGGGTGGCGAAGCGGGCGAACTGCAGGACAGGTGTGGACCACCGCACGAACTCCTCGACGGCGATGTCGATACGGGACTCGAAATCCTCCAACAGCCAGGCCAATTGGTCGGGATGCTGCTGCAGCGCGAGCATCGCGTGTGTCGTGGTCTGCTTGGTCGTGTCGTTACCGGCCGATGCCAGCAGGATCAAGAACGCACCGATCTCATCGTCGGTCAGGCGGTGCCCATCGACCTCGACATCGACCATGGCGGTCATCAGATCGTCGCCGGGGTTGGCCCGGCGATACTTGGCCAGCTCAACCCCGGTGCCGGACAACAGCATGATCTCGTTGATGGTGTCCGCCGCACGTTCCTCCAATGAGGAGTACTCGTCGTCGCTCATGCTGAACAGCTTCTCGGCGGCCTTGGCCAGCGCTTCACGCTCGGACGGCACCACCCCGAGCATCTCGGAGATCGTCATCATCGGCAGCCGCGACGAGCAGGCCGCCACGAAGTCGACGTCGCCGGCGCCGACGAGCTCGTCGACCACCCGCACCGCGTTGTCGTGGATCTGCTGCTCGATCCTCCGGACATTGCGCGGCGTGAAGGCCGAACTGATGAGCCGGCGGTATCTGGTGTGCTCGGGTGGGTCCATGGTCAGGAAGAACGACGCGAACCGCTGCACCTCGGCGGGCATCGGGTCCAGGGCGACGCCCCGCACCGAGGTGAACAGCTCGGGGTGCTGACTGACGTAGCCGATATCGGCGCGGCGGGTGACAGCCCAGAAACCGGGCTCCTCCATGGGGAACAGCGACGGCAGCGGCCGGTGCCAGGTCAGCCCGTCCGCCGCCCGCAATGCGGCAAAAGTCTTGTCGCGCTGGGCAAAAGGCTGTTCCCAGAATGCGTGCGAGGTGATGTCATGCGGGCTGTACGGGCGCTTCTGCGGCTCACTGACCACGCTCACCGGCGCTCCTTCCCACTGCGGTCGGCTACCCCGACGCAGCCGACTCAGCGTGACACTTGATGTAAATTTTGTAAAGTAGTCACATGTCCGCCGCCGACGACACCGATACCACGCGCGAGCGCCTCCTGGTCGCCACCGCCGCCGTACTCGGCCGTCAGGGCATGACCAAACTCAGCCTCTCCGAGGTCGCCGCCCAGGCCGGCGTGTCACGCCCCACGCTGTACCGCTGGTTCGCCTCCAAACAGGAACTGCTGGCGGCATTCGTGGAGTGGGAGCGCGGCTTCTACGAGCGCGGCGTGGCCAAGGCCATCGCCGGACTGCCGCCGGAGGACCGGCTCGACGCGGCGTTGCGCGTCATCGTCGATTACCAGCGGTCATATCCGGGATTCCGGATGGTCGACATCGAACCCGAGCAGGTGATCGCCCGCCTGGGCAGTGCGCTGCCGGTGATGCGAGCGCGCCTCGAGCGGCTGATCCCCGGCCCGCACTCGGCAGAGATCGCAGCCACAGTGGTGCGCGTCGCGGCGTCGCACTACCTGGTCCGCAGCGACGACGAAGATCAATTCCTCGAGCAACTGCGCTACGCCGCACGGGTGCGCGGGCCGGGTTAGATCGAGCCGGTCCCACCGTTGGTCCTCGTCCCCATTTACAATTTCAGTGCTTTTTGTAAACTTGCGTGATGCTTCCGGTCGCCCCTGTCCTCAACCTGACGGCCCACCTCGGTCACGGCGTACAACGCATCGCGACGGACACCGCTATCGGATGGACACGCGCGCTGCCGCGCGAAATCGCCGATCTGGACGCCACTTATCTGTCGGCACTGCTCCGCAAACCGGTCACCTCAGTACAGGTGATCGGAGGCGACGCCGGCACCTCGTCCCGCGCCCGGCTGCGCATCACCGGAACCGACGTACCCGAGACCGTCTTCGTGAAGATGGCCGCCAAAACCGCCGCGACGCGGCTGATGGGCGAACTGGGCCGACTGGCGTCCACCGAGGTGCACTTCTATCGCGAGCTGGCGCCCCACCTGTCCGACGTCCCGGCCTGCCACGGCAGCGCGTTCGACGGGCTCACCGGCCGATTCGTCCTGGTGCTGGAAGACCTGGCGGCGTCCGGACCGTGCGAATTCCCCGACACCTTGCATCCGTTGACCGCCGACCAGGCCGCTCTGGTCGTCGAACTGCTCGCGCGGCTGCACGCGACCTTCTGGGGCCGGGCCGACGGGTACCCGTGGGTGTACTCGGCCTCGAAAGACGCCACGTCACTGCTGACCGGCACACTGGCAGCGGCCTCTGTGCGCAAACTGGCCGGCCGCACCGACATCCCGGTACACAACGGCCAATTCATCATCGACAATTACCGGGCCGCGGCCACCCTGATCGACCGCGACCCGAACACCGTCATGCACGGCGACGCACATCCGGGCAACGTGTACTTCCGCGACGGAAAGGCCGGCCTGCTCGACTGGCAGGCGGTCCGTCGCGGACACCCCGGCCGGGAATTGGCCTACACCCTGGTCACCGGCATGACCACCCGGGACCGGCGCGCCCACGAACGCGACCTGCTGGACGTCTACCGGAAGGCGCTCACCGCCGCCGGCGGGCCCGAACTCGACGGCGACGACCTGCTGCGCCGTTACCGGCAGGGCGCGTCGTACGCCTACATCGCGACACTCATCACCTCGGGAATGGGCGGCATGCAGGACGACACCATCGCGATGACCGGCCTGGCCCGTTCGGTGGCCGCCCTGGACGATCTCGACACCGTCACAGAACTTCAGCGATGTTTGTGACCCGACAGGAATTACCATCGGTACCGTGAACAGTCCCCTGAGCAACCAGACCGGCTCCGTCGACGACACCTCGACCCGCAACCGGATTCTGGTCGCTACAGCGGAAGTGCTTGCCAGCCACGGACAAACGAAACTCAGCTTGTCCGAGGTGGCGACGCATGCCGGAGTGTCGCGCCCGACGCTCTATCGGTGGTTCGCCTCCAAGGAGGAGTTGCTCGCATCGTTCGGGCGATATGAGCGCCAGTTGTTCGACAGCGGCATGAGTGCGGTCACGCAGGGGTTGCGCGGCAACGAAAAGCTCGATGCCGCACTTCAATTCATCGTCAACTACCAGCAGTCCTACTCCGGGGTGCGAGTGATCGACATCGAGCCGGAGGTGGTGATCGCACAGCTGAACGATGTGATCCCGATCATGCGGGCCCGGTTGCAGAAGCTCCTCACCGGACCCAACGCCGAGCTCAAGGCCGCGACCGCCATCCGCGTCGCGGTGTCGCACTACATCGTCCCCAGCGATGACGGCGACCAGTTCCTGGCTCAGCTCCGCCACGCCGTCGGCCTGCGGTAGCCGGCTAGCCCTCGGCCGCCAATTGCCCACAGGCAGCGGCGATTTCCCGGCCACGCGTGTCACGGACCGTGCACGACACCCCGGCCGCCTGCACCCGGCGCACGAACTCCCGCTCGACCGGTTTGGGACTCGCGTCCCACTCGCTGCCCGGGGTCGGGTTCAGCGGAATCAGGTTCACGTGCACCAGCGGACCGAGCGCGCGGTGCAGCTTCTTGCCCAAAAGGTCTGCGCGCCAAGGCTGATCGTTGACATCGCGGATCAGTGCGTACTCCACCGACACCCGGCGACCGGTGACGTCGGCGTAATACCGTGCGGCGTCGAGTACTTCGGCGACCTTCCACCGGTTGTTCACCGGGACCAGCGTGTCGCGCAGCTCGTCGTCGGGGGTGTGCAATGACAGCGCCAGCGTCACCCCCAGCTTCTCGTCGGCGAGTTTGCGGATCGCCGGAGCCAGGCCGACGGTCGAGACCGTCACCGACCGGGCGCTGATCCCGAAGCCCTCCGGCGGCGCCGCCGTGATCCGGCGGACGGCGGCCACCACCCGGTTGTAGTTGGCCAGCGGCTCGCCCATGCCCATGAAGACGATGTTGGACAGCCGGCCGTCATGCTCGTTGCGCATCGCCGCCGACGCGGCCCGGACCTGCTCCAGGATTTCGGCGGTCGAGAGGTTCCGCTTCAGGCCGCCCTGGCCGGTGGCGCAGAACGGGCACGCCATACCGCAGCCGGCCTGCGACGAGATGCAGACGGTGTTGCGCTGCGGATAGCGCATCAGCACCGATTCGAACGTCGTGCCGTCCACCGCGCGCCACAGGGTCTTGCGGGTCTCGCCGGCGTCGCACTGAATCTGCTTCGCGGGGGTGATCAGGTCGGGGAACAGCGCCGAGGCCACCTGGTCACGCACCGAGGCCGGCAGATCGGTCATCTCGTGCGGGTCGGCGATCAGCCGGCCGTAGTACTGGTTCGCCAGCTGCTTGGCCCGGAACTTCGGCAATCCCAGCTCGGTGACGGCCTCGACCCGGCCGTCGGCGTCGAGGTCGGCCAAGTGCCGCGGCGGCATGCCGCGGCGCGGTGCATCGAACACCAGAGGAAGGGAAACGGCCATAACGGGCTTCAGTATCGCACCGACGGCACCCCCGGGACGAAATCACAGCCGAAAATCGTTGGACTCAGCGCCTATGACCACTCACCATGAGCCCATGCCACCCCGTCCCGCGTCACTCCTGGCCTTCGTCTACGCGCTAGGTTATCCCATTGGGGCCCTTGCCGTTTCGGCCCTGGCGCCGATGGCGACGCTGGTGTTCCGGTTCGGTCTGGCGGCTGCCATCCTGTCCACGTGGGCGCTGGTGGCGCGTGTGAAATGGCCCACTGGTACCAAGCTCGTGCACGTCGTGATCAGTGGTCTGCTCACGCAGGCCGTGCAGTTCATCTGCCTGTACCTGGCGTTGCTGCACGGCGCTCCGGCGGTGCTGGGCGCCGTCGTCATCTCGATGAACCCGGTCGCCACCGCGTTGTTGGCCGCGGTGTTCCTGGGCGAACGGCTGACCGCCATGCGCGTCGTCGCCCTGGTCCTGGGTGCGCTGGCGGTGCTGGCCGCGTGCGCCCAGCGGCTACTGATGGTCGGTGGCGTCGACGCGGTGATCGTGTTGCTGGTCGTCTCCCTGCTGGCCCTGGCCTCGGGCGGCGTCTACCAGCAGCGGTTCTGCCGCGGCGTCGATTTCCGCGCCACCGCGGCCGTGCAGAACGCGGCGTCACTGGTGCCGGTGGCGATCCTGGCCGCCTTCATGCCGTGGACGGTGACCAACCTGCACACCGCCGTCCTCGCGGTCGGAGCCGTGGTGCTGCTCAACGCGACGCTGTGCATGACGATGTACGTGCGGGCGATCGATCGCTACGGCGCCGCTGCGGTGGCCATGCTGTTCGCGGTCATCCCGGCGATCGCCGGCGTGCTGTCGTGGCTGCTGCTGGGCCAGCGCCCGGACCTGGGTGTGGTGGTCGGCCTGGTGCTCGGCGCACTGGCCTGCTGGCTCAACTCGCGAGCCGTGGCGCGGACCGTCAGGCCAGCAACTCCAGCACCAGCCATGCCGCCACTCCAGACGGCAGAATCGAGTCGATCCGGTCCATCAGACCGCCGTGACCGGGCAACAGAGTGCCCATGTCCTTGATCCCGAGGTCGCGCTTGACCTGCGACTCCACCAGGTCGCCCAGGGTGCCGGTGATGACGAGCATGATGCCGAGCGGCACGCCGACCCACAGCGGCCGGCCGGCCAGGTAGTGCACCGACAGCACCGAGACGACGATGCTGAACAGCAGTGACCCGCTGAAGCCCTCCCAGGACTTCTTCGGGCTGATCGCCGGCACCATCGGGTGCTTACCGAACAGCACACCCGCGGTGTAGCCGCCGATATCGGAGGCCACGACGCCCAGCATCATGCAGAACACCTGCATGGCGCCTTCGTGGTAGCCGCCCTGGTGCGGGTAGATCAGCAGCGCCGTGAAGGCGCCGAACAGCGGCACCCAGGACGCCAGGAAGATCGTCACCGACACGTCGCGGGTGTAGTTGACCGGCGCGGCCTTGAGCCCGCCCGACAACAACCGCCAGATCATGCACAACGCGACGGTGGCGCCGAACGCCCCGAGGGCGCCGGCTTCCCGGTAGGGCCAGGTCAGCCAGATCATCGCCTGGCCGCCGATGAGCAGCGGGATCACCGGGACGGCGTAGCCGCCCTCCCGCAGCCGGCGCACCACCTCGTGCGTGGCCAGCGCAACCGCGAGGGCCACCAGCGCCACCCACAGCTGCGGGACGAACAGCAGAGTGGCGATGACGGTGCCGCCCAGGAGGACGCCGACGGAGATGGCCGCGGGCAGGTTGCGCCCGGCGCGCGATGTCTTCTTGGGCTCCCCGGTCGGGGTTGTTTCGGTGGCCACGAATGTGCGGATGCGGACGACTGGACGGTCCTCAGACCTCCAGCAGCTCGCCTTCCTTGTGCTTGACCAGATCGTCGATCTGAGCCGTGTAAGTGGCGGTGGTCTTGTCCAGATCCTTCTCGGCGCGCGCGACCTCGTCCTCGCCGGCCTCGCCGTCCTTCTTGATCCGGGACAGCTCGTCCATCGCCTTGCGACGGATGTTGCGCACCGACACCTTGGCGTCCTCGCCCTTGCCCTTGGCCTGCTTGACCAGTTCCTTGCGGCGTTCCTCGGTCAGCTGCGGGATCGAGATGCGGATGACGCTGCCGTCGTTGCTCGGGTTGACGCCCAGGTCCGAGTTCCGGATGGAGTCCTCGATGGCCTTGAGCTGGTTGGCCTCGTACGGCTTGATGACGACCAAGCGCGCCTCGGGGACGTTGATGCTCGCCAGCTGGGTGATGGGCGTCATCGAGCCGTAGTACTCGATGTTGATCCGGTTGAACATGCCCGGGTTGGCCCGGCCGGTGCGGATCGACCCGAGGTCGTCGCGGGCCACCGAGACGGCCTTGTCCATCTTCTCTTCGGCATCGAAGAGGGTTTCCTCGATCACTTCATCTTCTCCCGTCAGTCCCGCTCGCCCGGCCCCCAGCTCTAGCTGGAGACCAGCGTTCCGATCTTCTCACCCGCGACCGCGCGCGCGATATTGCCTTCGGTCAGCAGATTGAAGACCAGCATCGGCATGCCATTGTCCATGCAGAGGCTGAACGCAGTGGCATCGGCGACCTTCAAGTCGCGTTCCAACACCTCACGGTGGGTGATGCTGGTGATCATCTGGGCGTCGGGCACCTCACGCGGGTCCGCGGTGAACACGCCGTCGACGGCCTTGGCCATCAGGACCACCTCGGCGCCGATCTCCAGCGCGCGCTGCGCGGCGGTGGTGTCGGTGGAGAAGTACGGCAGGCCCATGCCGGCGCCGAAGATGACCACGCGGCCCTTCTCGAGGTGCCGGCGCGCCCGCAGCGGGATGTACGGCTCGGCGACCTGTCCCATGGTGATGGCGGTCTGCACGCGGGTGTCGATGCCTTCCTTCTGCAGGAAGTCTTGCAGCGCAAGGCTGTTCATCACAGTGCCGAGCATGCCCATGTAGTCGCTGCGGGTCCGCTCCATGCCGCGCTGCTGCAGCTGCGCACCGCGGAAGAAGTTGCCGCCACCGATTACGACGGCGACCTGGGCGCCGGCGCGCACGACCTCGGCGATCTGCCGGGCGACCAGAGCGACGACGTCGGGGTCCAGACCCACCGCGCCGCCGCCGAACATCTCACCACCGAGCTTGAGCAGCACCCGCTGGTAGGCCGGCCGGATCAAACCCTGGCCACCGTTGTCTGCCTCGTTGTCTGGGCTGGCCATCAGACTCCTTCGGTCCCCACACGTCACAGCTGCCCCGGCGATCGGCAGCGGCTCCATCCTGCCTCATGGCGATCGAGCCGGAGGCAAGGAGGGTGGAACCCGATGGGCGGGCGGCTACCCGGCGGACTACCCCAGGTGCGCCTGCAACAACCACGCGCGAACCGACTTGAGTCCGTTCGGCTCGTCCCTGACGTCGACGTCGGCGAATCCCGTGCCGGGCGCTCCCGTCGCCCCGAAGCCCGCGGGCATGTTGCCGTGGATGCGGGCCGGCGAGATGTCGTCGATCACCCAGTACTTGCCGACGACCTCGCGCAGCTCGTCCTCTGTCACCGGGTTGGCCGGGCCGGCGGGCATGCCGCCGCGGTCGAAGACGAGGACGATGTAGGTGGCGCCGGGCGCGGCGGCCCGCACGATCGAGCGCTGGTAGCCGTCCCGGAGTTCGACGGGCATGGAGTGGAACAGCGTGCTGTCGATGATGGTGCCGAAGCGGCCGTCATATCCGGTGAAGTCGCTGATGTCGGCGACCGCGAAGCTGGCGTTGTGCGCGCCGCGGCGGGCGGCCTCGGCCCGGGCCAGTTCGATGGCGGTGGCCGACTGGTCCAGACCCACGGTGGTGAAGCCGTGCTCGGCCAGGTAGATCGCGGTGGCGGCCTCGCCGCAACCGGCGTCGAGCACGTCGCCGTGCACCTTGCCGGCGTCGATCAGCGCGGCGATCTCGGGCTGCGGCCGGCCGATGCTCCACGGCGGCCGGGCACCCATCTCGGGAGCCTCGCCGCGGTACGCGCTTTCGAACAGGGCATCTGTGGGTCTGGTCATACCTCCGGTTTATCAATGCACTTGATATATGTCAATATAATTGACATGTTCGAAGGTGAAGACGCTCCCCTGGGCTATCTGCTCAACCGGGTCGCCACTGCCCTGCGCGCCGAGATCACCGCCAATGTTCTTGACCCGCTTGGCCTGACGTTCCCACAGTTCGTCTGCCTGCGCATGGTGGACAACCGCCCCGGCATGTCCAACGCCGAGATGGCGCGGTTCGTCGGGGTATCGCCCCAGGCGATGAACATCGTGGTGCGTGCGCTGCAGGACCGCGAGCTCATCACCCGGCCGTCGACCGTCGCCGCCGGGCGGTCCCGGCCCACCGAACTGACCCGGTCCGGCCGCACCCTGCTGGGCAAGACCGTCGCCGGCATCCGCGCCGCGGACGACGCCCTGCTGGCCGACCTGAGTCCCGCCCAGCGCCGGCAGTTCCGCGAGACGCTGACCAGCCTGGTACCGCCGGAATAGCGGCGATCAGAGAATTGCGGCGGCGACGATCAGGCCGAACGCCAGGTACGAGGCCGCCACGTCCAGCACGACCGGGGAGAACTTCTCCTCGTGGAGCATCTCGCCGATGTCGAGGCCCTTGACCGCGCCGATCATGCGCACCGAGAGCGCCTGTGCGGCAATGCCGACGAGGCCGAACACCAGTGTCTTGATCAGGCCGGCCGCCAGGTCACCCGACGAGCTGTAGATGGCGAGCACCACGATGAAGGCCATGGACACCACACCGGAGGCCGCCACCGCCGCGGCGTTGGGCCGGCCCGAGCGGACCAGCTCGCGCAGTGGCCCCGGCGTGGTCCAGTCGATCACGAAGAAGCCGAGGATCATCAGCGCGCCGCCGACGATCGCGTACAGCGCGATGGCCGACGCGCCGTGCCCGACGATGGACCAGTAGTCGTTGCCAAGAGCGGTCAGGGTCATGAAGTTCGTTTCCTTCCGGTCACTGCGGGATGCGGTGGGGCACAAAGGCTGCGCCGTTGTCGGTGACCAGACCCGAGGTCTCGCGGATACCGAGGCCGGCCGATTCGTCGCCGACGATCCAGGCGCCCAGGGCGGGACGCATGTCGTCGAACTGCGGTAGCGGATCGAGCAACTGGTACACGTAGCCCTCTTCGCCGTACACGCCGCCGGTCTGCGTCTCGTAGCCCGCGCCGACGATCGTCACGTTCGCCCCCTCGCGGCCGAGCTTGGGCTTGCGGACGTATTCGGTCAGCTCGTGCGGATCATCGATGTACGCCGGAAGCAGGTTGGGGTGTCCCGGGTACATCTCCCACAGCACCGCCAGGATGGCCTTGTTGCTCAGCAGCGATTTCCACAGCGGCTCGATCCACATGGTCTCCGGCAGGGATTCGGCTGCGTACTTGCCGAATTCGTCGTCGAGCACCCATTCCCAGGGGTAGAGCTTGAACAGCGTCGAGATCGGGGCGTCTTCCAGATCGACGAACCGATTCAGGTCCCGGTCCCAACCGAGTTGCTCGATGGCCAGGCCGACGGTGTTCATGCCGGCCTCGGCGGCGCACTCCTGCAGGTAGGCCAGCGTCACGTTGTCCTCACCGCTGGTGTCGGCAGAGGACCAGGTGAAGTGGGCTTCGTTGCCGGGCAACCGATCCTGGATTTCCTTCCACCGCTCCACCAGCTTCTCGTGCAACGAGTTCCACTGGTCGTCGGCGGGAAAGACATCGGTCTTCCAGTACCACTGCAGGATCGCGGCTTCGAGCAGCGACGTCGGGGTGTCGGCGTTGTACTCCAGCAGAACCGGGGGCCGGCGGCCGTCGTAGCGCAGGTCGAAGCGGCCGTACAGGTGCGGATCGCTACGGCGCCATGACTTTTCGATGTGCGGCCAGCTCCACTCCGGCAACCCGAAGTCGCGGTAGCGCTCGGTCAGCACGATGTTCTCGACGGCTTCCAGGCACATCGAGTGCAGCACCTCGACCGAGGCCTCGATCGAGAGCACCTCGTCCATGTCGAACACGTAGTGCACCGACTCGTCCCAGTACGGACGGTCATTCCCGTGTGCGTCGGTGGCCGGGGTGTCGAAACACATGCCCTGGCTGGCAACGATCTGCTGCCACCCCGGTCGCGGGGCGTGACGTTCGCGCCGCATCAGCTACCGGAGCTTCCGTGGCTCGACGAACCGAAGCCGCCGCGCGACACCGACGACCCGGACTTGGAGATGGAGGTGCCGGATTTCGTTGTGGCCGTAGTGCCTTTCGGCAGGGTCAGGGTGCCACCGTGGGCGATGCTGCCCACGCCGGAGTTGGAGCCGCCGTAGTAGTAGCGGTACGGCGATCCCATGTACAAGAACGTGCTGCCGCCGCCGTAGTTGGTGCCGCTGCTGCAGTAGCTGTCCGGCACCACTTCGTTGGTGCCGTCCTTGACGCAGGAAGCGCTGATCTGATCGTCGCGATGGAAGATCGCATAGCCGGCGGCGACGACTGCCACCACACCGACGCCGACCGCCGAACCGATGAGGACCTTCTTGCCGGTCGCCGCGCGCTTGCGGGCCTTCTCGGCCTTCACGCGCTCGATCTCTTCCTCGGCTTCGCGCGCCCGCTTGGCTTTGTCCCGGGCCCGTGCCTCACCGACCGTCGGCTGCCGCGGCTTGGCCGTGGCCGGGTCCTGCCAGCGGACGGAGCCCTGCGGTTCTGCCGGGGGTGCCGGCGGCGTGAATTCCGGGGTCGGATTCGGGGTGGGACCCGCCGGAGGCACCGGCGGCGAACTCGGCTCGGACCCGGGCGCAGGGTCCGACCCGCCGCCTTGAGCCGACGATTTCCACGGCTGCCTTTCAGCCCCGTTCTCGGGCCCGACAGTCATGCACACCCCCAATTGACGCAACCTGTGAGACAGCATAAGGCTGGCCGCGCGACAAAGCGGTCGTTGACGCTGCTTCCGTGGAGCAAAAGTGGCCGCCGTCGGCCGGGCTGCGTCAACGCGCCGCGAGCGACGGCCAGCCGATCTCCCGCTCGAGCTCGAAGGCCAGCGCCAGGAGCGTCGCCTCCTGCCCCGCCGCCGCGCCGAACATCATGCCGACCGGCAGTCCCGACGCGGACTGGGCCAGCGGCAGCGAAACCGCCGGTGCTCCACTGGCGTTCTGCAGCGGGGTGAATCCAACCCAGTCGATGAGCCGCGACATCACCTGGTCGAAGTCGGCGGTCGGGTCCAGGTGCCCGATCGGCGGGGTGACCTCGCTGAGGGTCGGGGTGAGCACCACGTCGTAATCGCGGGCCAGGCGCGCCGGAATGCGCCGCGACGCGGCCAGCCGGGCGATGGCGGCCGGCACGCGGTGCAGATTGCGGGCCGCCTTCGCTTCCAGTCCCAGGGTCAGGTTGTCCAACCTGCTGCGATCGAAGCTGGGGCCGAAGGTGCGCTTTCCGCCGCGAACCAGCGCGAAGGCCAGGAAGGACCAGTAGAGCAGGAAGTCGTCGCGGAACCGCTCCGGTGCCGGGTTGCCGATCTCGGTGACGCGATGGCCGAGCTCCTCGAGCCGGGCCGCGGCCTGCATCGTCAGCTCCCGGATTTCGGGGGCCGCGTCGCGGCCGATGGAGCTGGTGCACACCGCGATGCGCAGCCGCCGCGGTCCGGGCGCGGTGACGTCGCCGATCGGCGCCAGCTTCGGGTTCCGGTAGACACGCTCGGCCTCGCGGTAGAACGCCGCGGTGTCCCGGACGCTGCGGGTGAGGACGCCGTTGGCGACGATCTGCAGCGGCATCCGGGTCTCGCGGTCGAGTGGCAACCGGCCGCGGGTGGGCTTGAGACCGACCAATCCGTTGCAGGAAGCCGGGATTCGGATGGAACCGCCGCCGTCGTTCGCGTGGGCGATGGGCACCACGCCGGCCGCGACGAACGCGCCCGACCCGGACGACGACGCCCCCGCGGTCACCATGGTGTCCCACGGGTTGCGCACCGGGCCCAGCCGCGGGTGCTCGGCCGAGGCGCTGAAACCGAACTCGGACAGCTGCGTCTTGCCCAGCGCCACCAGGCCCGTCGACAGGTACAGGCGCGCCCACTCCCCGTCCGCCGGCAGCGGCCTGGGCGTCCAGGCATCGGCGCCCTGCATGGTCGGCCAGCCGCCGACCGCGACGTTGTCCTTGATGAAGGTCGGGACACCGTCGAAGAATCCGCCGAAAGACCTTGGTGCGCTGGCCTTTTCGACCGCCTGGTCAAAGGCTTCGTATGCCATGCCGTTCAGTTCGGGCTGCGCCTTCTCGGCGCGGGCGATCGCCGCCTGCACCACCTCGGCCGCCGACACCTCGCCGCTGCGGATCGCGTCGGCGACACCGACCGCGTCGAGGTCACCGAGGGCGTCGTCACCGAATGTGCTGATCCGTGTCATAGGAGCCACGGTACCAAGCAGTACCACCGGCCCGCCTTACCCCCAGATTTCACGATGTGAGTCCGGACACCGACTTCCGGCGCCATTGAACGCGCTGCGTAAACGCCTAGTTTCCCCGGCGTAACTTTCCATTTGAACTAGTGCCATATGGAAGTAACTGGTGCTAATTTCCGTTCACCCGGCTGCTGCAGGTCGCGGACCGGTCCGGTCATTGGCGCCCGCATCCGACCTGCCTGCCTGATGCATTGCATCACTGGCGATTACGACGGATTCGACAGGAAACGCGTTCATGACAACCGAGCAATCCCAAGACGAAGTGCACGGCCAGCCGATGGCCGCAGCACGCGTCGGCCCCTGGTCCCGCTTCGTCACCTGGGCGAACCAGGACACCATCGAGGACTTCTCACTTCGCTACGCGCCCAAGTCTTTTCGCAAATGGTCACCGATGGCATGCGCCGTGGCCGCACTGGGCGGCATCGCGTATCTCGCCGACTACTCCATCGGCGCCTCGATCGCCGTCACCCACGGCGCGGCCAGCGCGGTCGTCGCGATCCTGGTCGCCGCGGTCACCATCTTTCTCACCGGTATCCCGATTGCCTACTACGCCGCCAAGTACAACATCGACATGGATCTGCTCACGCGCGGAGCGGGTTTCGGATACTTCGGCTCGACGCTGACGAGCCTCATCTACGCCAGCTTCTGCTTCATCTTCTTCGCGCTCGAGGGCGCGATCATGGCGCAGGCGATGAAGTTGGCGTTCGGCATTCCACTGGCGCTCGGCTACATCATCGGCTCCCTGATCATCATTCCGCTCGTGCTCTACGGCATGACGGCCCTGGCCAAGTTCCAGGTCTGGACCCAGCCGTTGTGGCTGATCCTGTTCGTCGCGCCCATCGCCTTCATCGCCACCGCGGATCCGGCGGGCTTCCACGGGTTCCTGAGCTGGGCGGGCAACGGCGGCAGCGAACAGGTGACGGCCATCGGAGTCGGCGCGGGCGCCGGCGTGGCACTGTCGCTCATCGCCCAGATCGGTGAACAGGTCGACTACCTGCGCTTCATGCCAGAGAAGTCGGAAACACCGCCACTGCGGTGGTGGGCCGCGGTACTCGCCGCGGGCCCCGGTTGGGTGATCCTCGGTGCGGCCAAGCAGATTTGCGGCGCCTTCCTGGCCTTCTACGTCGCGGGCAAGGTCGGTTTCGCGGCCGCCACCGAACCCATCGAGCAGTTCCTCGGCGGTTTCGGCTCGGTGATCCACAACGACGCCCTCGCGCTCGGATTGGCCACCCTCATGGTGTTGCTGTCGCAGGTGAAAATCAATGTGACGAACGCCTATTCGGGCTCGCTGTCCTGGTCGAACTTCTTCAGCCGGGTGCTGCACGTACACCCGGGCCGGGTGGTGTACCTCGGTCTGCACATCGCCATCGCGCTGGCGCTGATGCTCAGCAACATGTTCGCCGTGCTCAACACCATCCTGGGGTTCTACTCCAACGTCGCGATCGCCTGGATCGGTGCGATCGTCGCCGACCTGGTGATCAACAAGCCACTGCTCAAGCTCAGTCCGTCCTACGTCGAGTTCAAGCGGGCCTACCTCTACAGCATCAATCCGGTCGGATTCGTCTCCATGCTGGTGGGTTCGGTGTTCTCGATCTTGGCCTTCTACCACGCTTTCGGGGATTTCCTCGCGGCCTGGTCGCCGTACCTGGCGCTGACGCTGGCATTCGTGCTGTCCCCGGTGATGTGCATCGCGACCAAGGGCAAGTACTACCTGGCGCGGCGCAATCCACTTCGCGAGGAGATCGAGAAGGAGCCCCTGTGGGCGGGGCAGACGCTGCTGGACGTCGTCGACCAGAAGCGGTACGAACTGCCGGACATGGTGCACGACTGCCCGTTCCACAACGGCACCGTGTCCTCGCTGACGTGCACTCTCACGAAGGACTGCCATGACATGTGCAAGAAGGACGGATACACCGATTCCACCAGCGCGGAGCTACTGAAAACCGCGGTGGCACCGCAGTCGAGCTGATGAACCGTCATGGCTTCGCCCAGAACGCCGGGCGGGGCCATGGCCGTCCGTCAAGGGGTGAGCTCGGCGATCACATCGAATTCGAGTTGGTCCGCGCTGGCGAGGTACACGGGTTGACGAGTATGAGCACCACGCATGACGACCTCGCCGCGCGGACCCTGGTACGCGACATTGGCGCGCGCCCGGTCGATCGCGGCCACCTCCAGGCTGCGGGCCGTCTGTGCGAGCGCCGTGAGCAACAGCAGCCCCTCGTAACAGGATTCACCGATGTTGTTGAGCGCGGGGGCCGCACTGCCGAACCGTCGCAGATAGTGCGAGCCGAACCCCATGTTCACCTCGGTGGGCAGGCTCTCGAAGTAGCCGCACGCAGTGTACAGACCCGTCGTCGCCCCACTTCCGCTGGCGCACAACACATCCTCACCGATCATCAGCGACAGGCGCACGACGCTCTGGTCCAGGCCGGCGCGGGCGAACGCGCGGTTGAACGCCGCGTTGTCCGCACCCACCATCAACACCAGCACCCCGTCGGCGTCCGAGCTCGCGATGACGTCGAGCATCGTCCGGAAATCGCGCCCGCCCAGCGGCACGAACGCCTCACCGACGAATTCGAGGCCCGATCGCCACATGTACTCCTTGGTCACGCGGGCGGTCTGCCGCGGCCAGATGTAGTCGTTGCCGACGATGCACCAGCGCTTCAGCCCGAGGTGCTCACGCAACCACATCAACGCCGGAAACAGTTGCTGCTCCGGCGTTTCCCCCACCATGTACACGCCGTCGGTGCTCTCGCCACCCTCGTAGAACGTGGTGTACACGTAGGGCACCCGCCCGGCCGTCTGCGGCGTGATGACACGCCGGGCATTCGACAGGTGCCAGCCCACCACGGCGTCGATCTGCTGCTGGGCGACGAGGCGGCCCAGCTCGTCCGCAAGCTCGCTCAACGGTGCTCCGGCGTCGACCGGATGAATCCGGACGGGCCGGTCCAGGATGCCGCCGGCGGCGTTGATGTCCTCGGCGGCCAGTTCAGCGCTCGCCTCGCACGACGGTCCGAACATCCCGGCGGGCCCGCTCAACGGCACCACGAGCGCAATGTCGACCACATCCCGGTCGGGGCGCGCGGGAGTCGTCGCAGGTTTCGGATTCACCATCACCTCACCTTGGGACACCGGCCCAGCCATGCCACACCAATCGCGACGACCACGACGTCCGTCGCCCGGGTGACCAGAATTCAATTTGAAGATACCTGCCGATCAGCGCTGTTTCACGGCGAGATGCAAGGTCCGACCACGGTAGGCTGGTCGCCACCATGGAAATGAAGCCCGGCGCCCGTGCAGACACCATCGAGGAGCTCGCTCGATTGGTGAAGTCGGTCGCCTTCGAACTGGACCGCGTCGTGACCGATCACCTGGGCGGTTTGACGGTGCGTCAGTGGCACGTGCTGGCCGCACTCGAGGGCGGTGCCGGAAAGCCGATGACGGCACTGGCCGAGGTGACGCTGCTGCCCGGGCCGAGCCTGACCAGGCTCGTCGACGGGATGGTCGACGACAATCTGGTGTTGCGCAAGGCCGATGTGGTCGATCGCCGACGGGTGTTGGTGTACCAGACCCGGCGGGGCAGCGCGCTGTACCGCCAGATCCGGGAGCGGCTCAACAAGTCCGAACAGCTGGCCGCGCTGTGCACGTCAGCGTCGCTGCAGCCCGAAACACTGACCGAACTCCTGGGCGTCCTGCAGGGTTCGACCTCCCCGGCAGATCTGCGCGGCTGACCACCACACCCGCCAAACAGCCAGTCCCCCAAGGAAATCGGGGAACTGGCTGCCGGCTGCGGGATCAGAAACTGGCGTGTGGCGCGCCCATTCCGGGATCGATCTGGTACGGCCCGGACGCCGACGGCGCCACCGGGAAGTCGAAGATCGCCGTCGGGATGTACACCGTCGCACAGGAATTCGGGATGTCCACCACGCCGGAGAGCCGGCCCTCGATCGGGGCGGACCCGAGCAGCAGGTAGGCCTGCTCCGGGCTGTAGCCGAACTTCGTCAGGTAGTCGATGGCGTGCAGACATGCGCGCTGGTACGCCAGATCCGAGTCGAGGTACTTCTGCTCGCCATCGAGAGTGACCGAGGTGCCGGAGAACGCCAGCCATTCCGAGTACTGCGGGTCGGTGTTGCCGGGCATGAAGATCGCGTTCTCATGGACGCCGTAGGTTTCCATGCCGCCCTTGATCAGATCCACGTGCAGGTCCATGAACCCGCCCATCTCGATCGCGCCGCAGAACGTGATCTCGCCATCGCCCTGCGAGAAGTGCAGGTCGCCGAACGACAGGTTCGCGCCGTGGACGAACACCGGATAGAACACCCGGCTGCCCTTGGTGAGGTTCTTGATGTCCTGATTTCCGCCGTTCTCGCGGGGCGGCGCGGTGCGGGCGGCCTCGGCGGCAGCCTTGGTGAAGGCGTCGCCGCGCAACGAGCCCAGGATCGCGTCCTGCGGTTCGGGCGGCAATGCCAGCGGCGGCACGCGGTCGGGATCGGTGGCGATCAACGCACCTTCGCGGGCGTTCCATTTGGCCAGCAGGGCCGCCGACGGCGCGGTGCCCATGAGGCCGGGATGCACGATGCCGGTGTACTTCACATGGGGCACGTGGCGTGAGGTGGCCTTCTGGCCGGAGAAATCCCAGATCGCCTTGTAGGCGTCGGGGAACTGGTCGGTGAGGAACCCGCCGCCGTTCTGCTTGGCGAAGATGCCGGTGTATCCCCAGCCCTGCCCTGCCAGCGGCCCCGAGTCTTCCTGCGGAATGGGCCCGACGTCGAGGATGTCGACGATCAGCAGGTCACCCGGCTCGGCGCCTTCGATCGCGAACGGCCCGGACAGGCAGTGCACGCCCTTGAGCGGCGCGTTGAGGATGTCCTCGGCCGAGTCGTCGTTGTGGATGGCGCCGTCGAACCACTCGCGGCAGTGCGCCCGGAAGCTGTCCCCCGGCTTGACGGTGACGGCCGGCGGGATGTCCGGGTGCCATCGGTTGTGACCGACCAACTGTTGGTCGGTGAACTTCTTCGCCGAATCCAAGGGGAACAGCAATTCCGGCACGTTGACCTCCTAGCGACACAAAAACACTTGCTTCCGAATGGAAGTATTCAATAGTGAAGGTGTCTCGTCTGCGGTTCGGGCAAGTTACATCCGGATGACGTTGACGCAGAGGGCTTATGGTGTCGTTGTGCCTACCTACGTATTCCGGTGTGGACAGGGTTGCCCGGACTTCACCGAACAGCATTCGATGGCGTCCGCGCCCGCCGATACCCCGTGTCCGAGCTGCAGCGGCGCGGCCAAGCGCCGCATCGGCGCGCCTGCGCTGGGTGCCGGCAGCTCGCCGGGCATGCGGGCGCAGGACGCCACCCGCGCCACGGCGGATCGCCCCGATGTCGTCCAGAGCCTGCCCACGAGTCGCCGCCGCGCGCCGGTGACCACGAATCCGTTGCACCGCAAGCTCCCCCGGCCCTAGCCGGACAAAGCAAAACCCCGCGCACTCCGGGATCGCCGGGTTTGTGCGCGGGGTTTTGTCAGTGAGCGGCGACGGCGAGCCGTCATTCCTGGGTGTGGTGTGCCGCCCAAACTCTGTTACTGCTGGCCGACCTCGAACCGCACGAAGCGGGTCACGGTGACGCCGGCCTCGTCCAGCAGGGCCTTCACGGTCTTCTTGTTGTCGGACACCGACGGCTGGTCGAGCAGCACGACGTCCTTGTAGAAGCCGGTGACGCGGCCTTCGACGATCTTCGGCAGTGCGGCCTCGGGCTTGCCCTCTTCCTTGGCGGTCTCCTCGGCGATGCGACGCTCGTTGGCGACCAGGTCGGCGGGCACGTCCTCACGGGTGAGGTACTTGGCCTTCAGCGCGGCGATCTGCAGCGCGACCGCGTGAGCGGCCTCTTCCGAAGCACCGTTGTACTCGACCAGCACACCCACGGCCGGCGGCAGGTCCGCGGCACGCTTGTGCAGGTAGGTCTCGACGGTGCCGTCGAAGTAGGCGACCCGGCGCAGTTCGAGCTTCTCGCCGATCTTCGCGGACAGGTCCGCGACCAGCTGCTCGACGGTGGTGCCGTCGACGGTGGCGGCCTTGAGGGTCTCCACGTCGTTGGCCTTGGCCGCGACAGCAGCGGTGAGGATCTGGTCCGCGAGAGCCTGGAATTCGGCGTTCTTGGCGACGAAGTCGGTCTCGGAGTTCAGCTCGATGAGGGCGCCGTCCTTGGCGGCGACCAGGCCCTCGGCGGTGGCGCGCTCAGCGCGCTTGCCGACGTCCTTGGCGCCCTTGATGCGCAGGACCTCGACGGCCTTGTCGAAGTCACCCTCGGTCTCAACCAGTGCGTTCTTGCAGTCGAGCATGCCGGAGCCGGTGAGCTCCCGCAGTCGCTTTACGTCAGCAGCGGTGTAGTTAGCCATCTCAGCTTTCTGTGGTGGTGGTTTCGGTGGCGGCTTCCGGAGAAGACGCGGTCTCGGTTCCTGCCGTGGCCCCGGCGAGCAGTTCCTGCTCCCACTCAGCGAGCGGCTCGGCGCCTTCGGCCTCGGTCTTGGCACCCGAGCGGGCCTGCAGACCCTCGGCAACCGCGGAAGCGATCACCTTGGTCAGCAGCGCGGCGCTGCGGATGGCGTCGTCGTTACCCGGGATCGGGTAGTTGACCTGGTCGGGGTCGCAGTTGGTGTCCAGGATCGCGATGACCGGGATGCCGAGCTTGATGGCCTCGGAAACGGCCAGGTGCTCCTTGTTGGTGTCGACGACCCAGATGGCCGACGGAACCTTCTGCATGTCCCGGATACCGCCGAGGCTGCGCTCGAGCTTGTTCTTCTCACGCGTCAGCATGAGGATTTCCTTCTTGGTGCGACCCTCGAAGCCACCGGTCTGCTCCATGGACTCGAGTTCCTTCAGGCGCTGCAGGCGCTTGTGAACGGTCGAGAAGTTGGTGAGCATGCCGCCCAGCCAGCGCTGGTTCACGAAGGGCATGCCGACGCGGGTGGCCTCGTCAGCGATGGACTCCTGCGCCTGCTTCTTGGTACCGACGAAGAGGACGGTGCCGCCGTGGGCAACGGTCTCCTTGACGAATTCGTACGCCTTGTCGATGTAGGTCAGCGTCTGCTGCAAGTCGATGATGTAGATGCCGTTGCGGTCGGTGAAGATGAACCGCTTCATCTTGGGGTTCCAGCGACGGGTCTGGTGCCCGAAGTGTGCGCCGCTGTCAAGCAGCTGCTTCATGGTCACTACGGCCATGTTGGTGCCTCACTTAGTTATCGGTTGTCGTCCGGTATCGGGTGATTCCGGACCCTGGCGTCTGCTGCGTGCCGGACCCAACTCGGTTGTCCGAGGTGGGACCGCCCGGCATGCGGTGGCGACCCGAAATCGAGCCGCTGTGCAGGCGCGCGAAGTCAACCCACGAATGCGGATTGCAACGGGAAGTTTACACGCTTCCCAGGGGTGCTTTTGTCCACAGTGCGCCGGTTATCCACAGATCGGGTTTCCGGGGGTGCCGAAACCGCCGCCGAAGCGCTGAACTGGCCTGATGCGGACCCTGGTGGTGCTCCTGATCGTCGGACTGTGCTCGACCGGCGTGGCGCACGCCACCGACGGCCGGCTGGACTGGCCGCTGCGGCCGCGACCGGCCGTCGTGCGCACGTTCGACGCGCCGCGGCCGAACTGGCAGCGCGGGCACCGGGGCGTCGACCTCGCCGGCGCCGCCGGCCAGACGGTGTACGCCGCGGCCCCGGGCACCGTGGTGTTCGCCGGGGAGCTCGCGGGCCGGCCGGTGGTGTCGGTCGCCCATCCGGGCGGGCTGCGGACCAGCTACGAGCCGGTCCGCGCCGCGGTCCGGCCCGGCGCCGTCGTCGCCGCGGGTGCGCCGCTGGGCACGCTGCTGGCGGGGCACCCCGGGTGCGCGAGCTGTCTGCACTGGGGCGCGATGTGGGGTGCGTCGTCCGATGCCGACTACGTCGATCCCCTCGGTCTGCTCGCCGAGACCCCGATCCGCCTGAAACCCGACTCCCCCTAACCGCGAGCGGCCGTGTTTGTACGGCGACACGCCGCTATTCGCGTGCACAATGTGCACCCTCGCCGGCCGCGAGCGGCCCCAAACTACACACCTGGCCCCGCGTGTCGCTGTGCAGACACGGCCGCTCGCGCGGAGAGGAGTGGAGTGGCACCGGGTGAATCAGGCGCGGGGGTGGGCCTGGTCGTGGACGGCACGCAGCCGGGCGACGGTCACGTGCGTGTAGAGCTGGGTGGTCGCGAGCGACGAATGCCCCAGCAGCTCCTGCACCACCCGCAGGTCGGCGCCGCCTTCCAGCAGGTGGGTGGCCGCGCTGTGGCGCAGCCCGTGCGGCCCGATGTCGGGGGCACCGTCCACGGCCGAGATCGTCTGGTGCACGACGGTCCTCGCCTGGCGGGGGTCGAGCCGTCGCCCTCGCGCCCCGAGCAGCAGTGCCGGGCCTGACGTTGCGACTGCCAGTGCCGGGCGGCCGTCGGACAGCCAGGCCCGAAGCGCTTTGGATGCCGGCTCACCGAAGGGCACGGTGCGCTCCTTGTCGCCTTTACCGAGCACGCGCAGCAACCGGCGGCTCTGGTCGACGTCGTCGATGTCGAGGCCACACAGCTCACTGACGCGGATGCCGGTGGCGTACAGCATCTCGACGATCAGCCGGTCGCGCAGTGCCATCGGATCGCCTTGTTCCGCACCGGAATTCGCCGCCGACATGGCATCGACGGCCTGGTCCTGACGCAGCACGGCAGGCAGTGAGCGATGCGCCTTGGGGGTCTGCAGCCGCACGGCGGGGTCGGTCTCGAGCAGGCCCCGCCGCACGGCCCAGGCAGTGAAGGTCTTGACCGCCGACGTCCGGCGGGACAGCGTCGTCCGGGCGGCGCCCCTGCCGGCCTGCTCGGCGAGCCACGACCGCAGCGTCATGAGGTCCAGGTCGGCGATGGTTGCGTCGTCGCCGAGGAATTCCCCCAACGACCGCAGATCACCGAGATAGGCACGCCGGGTGTGCTCGGAACGGCCGCATTCGAGTTCGAGGTACTGATCGAACTCATCGAGAACCGCCTGGTGCACTCCCCTACGTTCGCAGAACGCTCGGCCGATCGCCCGTCACGCCACCCGTCGGTGGCCGAGCTGTGACCTCAGACGTCGACGCGGCGCAAGGCATCCGGCGTCAGGTCGGCTAGCGAGCGGTAGCCGTCGATGGCCATGGTCAGGTCGGTCTCCGCCAGCAGCGACCGCACCACGTGAACGACGCCGGCGGTGCCGGCCAGTGCCATGCCGTACGCGTACGGCCGGCCGATGCCGACCGCGGTCGCCCCCAGCGCCAGTGCCTTGACGACGTCGGCGCCGCTGCGGACGCCGGAGTCGAACAGCACCGGCATGCCGTCGGCCGCCGCGACGACGCCGGGCAGACAGTCGATGGCCGGGATTCCGCCGTTGGCCTGTCGGCCGCCATGGTTGGAGCAGTAGATGCCGTCGACCCCGGCGTCACGCACACGACGGGCGTCGTCGGGATGACAGATGCCTTTGACCAGCAGTGGCAGCTTCGTCAGCGAGCGCAGCCAGGCCAGGTCGTCCCAGGTCAGCGAGTTCCCGAAGTCCTGCACCCACTGCATCACCACGCCCTGCGGGTTCTGCTCCGGCGGCGCCGGCAGCTTGGCCCGGAACACCGGGTCGCTGGTGTAGTTGGACAGGCAGTGGCCACGCAACTGCGGGAAATTGGCCGTCGATAGGTCGCGGGGACGCCAGCCGGGCACCCACGTGTCGAGGGTGACGACGATGCCCTGGTAACCGGCGGCTTCGGCGCGGCTGACCAGGCTGGCCGCCAAGTCGCGGTCTTTCGGGGTGTACAGCTGGAAAAAGCCTGGGGTGTCACCGAATTCGGCGGCGACGTCCTCCAGCGGATCACTGGTGAGCGTCGAGACCATCATCGGCACCCCGGTCTGGGCCGCCGCGCGTGCGGCGTGCAGGTCGCCGTGGCCGTCGCGGGCGCAGATGCCCATGACGCCGATGGGCGCCAGGAACAGCGGCGACGGCAGCTTCAGGCCGAACAGGTCGATGGTCAGGTCCCGCTCGGTGGCCCCGACCAGCATCCGCGGCATCAGGCCCCAGCGCTCGAAGGCGCTGACGTTGACGCGCTGCGTCCGCTCGTCACCGGCGCCGCCGGCGACGTACGACCAGATCGACGGCGGCATCGCGGCCTCGGCGCGCTCCTCGAGTTCCGCGAACGAGATCGGCAGCGTCGGCACGACACCGCCCAACCCCTGCAGATAGATCTCGAGTTGGTAGTCACCGAACGCCATCAGGCCCGCCTTTCCGTTGCCACTTCGGCTGAGGATCGCACATTAGCGTCGGCCCGCGCCGTTGCTTCGGGCTATGCGCGTCGACCTACGCCTCGGCTTCGGCCTTGGCCAGCTCCGCCTTCCACTGCCGGAAGGTCTCCTCGGTACGGCCGCGGCGCCAGTAGCCGGAGATGGACGCCCATTCGGCGCCGACGCCGCGTTCCTTGCGCAGGTAGGGCCGCAGGTTGTGCATGACCGCCTGCGCCTCGCCGTGCACGAACACCTGGACCTGCCCGGGCAGCCAGTCGGCCGCGCGGACCGCCGCGATGAGCGGCGCGTTGTCGCCGGCCCGGTCGTCTGGCACCAGGTCGGCGCGGCCGCCGCGGTGAATCCATTGGATCTTCACGCCGGCGGGCGCGGGCAGGTCGAGCTCGTCGTCGGGGCCGTCGACCTCGATGAAGGCGTGGCCTATCGCGTTGGGCGGCAACGCTTCCAGCGCGGTACTCAGCGCAGGCAGCCCGGCTTCGTCGCCGGCCAGCAGGTGCCAGTCGGCGGCCGGGTTCGGGCTGTACGCCCCGTTGGGCCCCATGAGGTACGCCGGGTCGCCGGGTGCCAGCGACGCCGCCCACGGCCCCGCCACGCCGGTATCGCCGTGGACCACGAAGTCGACGGTGAGTTCGCGCTGCTCGACGTCGACGCCGCGCACGGTGTAGGTCCGCACCGTCGGACGCTGATCGGCCGGCAGCTCCTCGAAGCTGTCCAGCGTCAGCGGCTGCGCGAGACCGGCGACCTCGACGCCCGCGGGCACGATGACGAACTTGACGTAGGAATCTGTGAATTCCTTGGGAGTGAAGGTGTCGAACCCGTTGCCGCCGAACACAACACGAATCATGTGCGGGGTCAGGCGCTGGGTGCGGAGTACTTCGAACGTATGAATCGGACGGCCTGCCACGCCTCGACTATACGAGCGGCGCCGCCGCCGTGGTGGGCTACCGAGCCAGCACCGCAGCCGTGAACTTGGGCTTCCAGTCCGACGTCAGCAACGCGCCGAAGTTGGATTCGAGATCGTCACGTTTGGCGGTGTCGGTGTCGCGCACCGCAAAAATGAATGCCGGGCCGCTCCAACCGGCCCCTGCCACACCCGACAGCACCTGCAGGATCTGACGCGCCTGCTCGTCCTGGCTGACACCGCGGGCCTGCGGAGCGCAGGTCGAGGCGCCCAGTTCCGTCATCCAGACCTTCTTGTCACCGTCACCGTTGACGGTCATCAGATCGTGCACGCGCACCAGATCCGACCACCCGTTGTCACCGTCTTCGGCGATGCCGCCCGGGAACACATACGGGTGCATCGCGGTGGCATCGAAGAACTTCCGCGCACCATTGGCATACATGTCGGCGAGGAATTTCGTCGGCGCGTCCGAGCCGGTGGCGCGGCTCAGCCCGGCGGCGATGACCGTGGCGTCGGGCTGAATGGCCTTGATCGCCGGATACGCCGCCTTGAGCAGTTCGGTGTAGACCGCGGCGCGGTTGTCGGTGAATCCGAAGAACAGCGGCAGGTTCGGCTCGTTCCAGATCTCCCAATGGGCGACCCGGTCGCCGTAGCGTTGCACGACGGCCATGACGAACGCGGCGTAGTCGGCCGGATTCACCGGTGGCGCACTGAAATACGAGCCCGGTGCCCGAGCCCACGTGGGGCTGTACGCGATCAGGCCGAGCACCTTCAGACCCCGCTTCTTGGAGCCGTTCACCCAGTGGTCGACGTAGTGCCAATTGTATTGCCCCTTAACGGGTTCCACGATGTGCCAGTCGATCAGCACCCGCATCCACTCGGCCCGGGTTCGGGCGACGGCATCGAGTTCACGGTCGGCGTCGGCGTCGCTCATCCAGGACTGGGGCGCGCCGACGCTGAATCCGTAACCGGCGTCGGGCACCACAGGCATCGCGACGAGCGAGGGACGCACCCAGAGACAAGTACCTACCGTCAGCACGCCGACCAGCCCGACGACCACGGCGAGTCGACGGAACAAGCTGCTGACATGGTGGGTCACCGCGGGGGTCACGTGCTCCGGCCGAGATCGAAACTCATGCTGTGCCGGCGATCTGGCCGGCTCATGCAAACGGCGCCACGCCATCGAGATCGGGAAGTGGCCGCTGACAGATTTGATGCGCTTCGTCGGCGGGCAGACCGAACAGTCGTAGCAGGTCTTCGGTCACCCGATCGGTCGCTCCCGCGTCGTCGCGTTCAGGCTCTTGTTGCAGGAGCTTGCCGAGCCCGAGGAGTGCCCCGGCGGCAAGGGCCATGGCCAGTTTGGGGTCGTCGACGGTGAACCGGCCAGCGGTGGCGGCGGCCGTGATGTCCCGTAATGCGCGCGGCCCCAGGCCACGATCCGACGTCATGAGATTGAGGCCGTTGGCGAGCAGGATCCGACTCTCCTGCGGGCGGCGCCGGAACAGGCGACCGGTCAGCCGGTAGCTGCAGGCAAATGTTTCGGCCGGGTCGTCGATCGACGAAGCGGTGAGCTGGTCAAGCAGCGCGCCATAGTTATCGAGCACATCGGCCACCGCCGCCTCGAACAACTCCTCCTTGCTGTCGAAGTGGTTGTAGAACGAGCCCATTCCGACGTCTGCCGCTTGGGTGATCTCCAGGACCGGGACGTTCAGTTTTCCTTCTGCGATCAGCGCCTGCGCGGCCTGGATCAGCGCCGCGCGGGTGCGCTGTTTCCGGCGTTCGAGGCGGTTGACCGGCTCGTCCTGCAATGCGCTCACCGACTCAGAATAGCAGCGCTTATCAGTTTTGATGATTTCGTCAGAAACACTTGACTGAGCGTCACGTCGTATGTGACGATTTCGTCAGAATGAAAGGGGTCAGGCGATGAACGACCTGGTCGGCGCACACAACGATCTCCACAGCGAGCAGGGTGCCTTGGAAGGCGAGCATTGCGGGCGCTCCCGCAACCCCTTGATCAAGGTGACGGACGTCGCCTGGCTGGAATTCGACAAACCCGACCTGGCGCGCGCCGAGGCCTTTGCCCATGCGTTCGGCTTCGGCACAGCGCTGCGCACCGATACCGAATTGCATTTGCGCGGCAGCGATCCCGACGCCCCGTGCGTCCTCATCCGGCGTGGCCCGCAGACGCGTTTCCGCGGCATGGCGTTCGCCGCCGGCGACGACGCAGACCTGGTGCGACTGGCCGACAAGACCGGCGCGCCGGTCGCTGCGCTACCCGAATCGATCGGCGGCTCGGGTGTGCAATTGACCGACCCCAGCGGCATCCCGGTACGTGTGGTGTCCGGCACCCATCCGCTGACCCCGCTGCCGGCCCAGGCCCCGCACACCTTCAACGTCGGCCACGACGTCGAACGGATCAACGCGACCCAGCGGCCGCCCCGGGTGCCGACGACGGTGCAACGCCTCGGCCACGTCGTCGTCCAGTCCACCAAATACCGTGCGGCACTGGACTGGTACCTCGATACGCTCGGCTTGATCGTCAGCGACTTCCTGTATTTCCCGGGGCAACGCCAACGCGGCCCGACGATGAGCTTCATCCGATGCGACCGCGGCTCGATCCCAACCGACCATCACACGCTGGCGCTGGCGCTGGGACCGGCGAACCGCTACGTCCACTCGGCCTATCAAGTCAGTGACCTCGACGCTCTCGCCGCCGGCGGCGAATACCTCAAAGACCATGGCTACCAACGTTCCTGGGGTATCGGTCGGCACATCCAGGGCAGCCAGATCTTCGACTACTGGCGCGACCCCGACGGATTCATGGTCGAGCATTTCACCGACGGCGACATGTTCGACAACACACTCGAACCCGGATGGGCGGAGTTCACCGCCTCCGGCCTCGCGCAATGGGGACCGCCGGCCACCTCAGACTTCCTGGGCACCAGTCCCCGGCACGCGCGCGGCGAGGTGCGAGAACTGCTCACCGCACTGCGCAGCCACAACGAATTCGACGTCAACCGCCTCATCGGCCTACTGAAAGCAGCCAAATCATGACCATCTCCGTTCTGCGCACCGCCGACGCTTGGTGGGTGTACACCGCCACCGGAGCAGCCAAGATCGCCACCGACGCGACCACCACGGGCGCCCTGCTCGGCGACCGCGCCGCCATCGAAGCCGCTGCCGCCGACACCGCCACGGTGCCGGTCGACAGCCTCGAACTCGTGTCACCCGTGACCGCACCCTGCCGGGTGGTCGCCCAGATGACGAACTTCGCCTCGCATGTCAAAGACGCGGGGATGGAGCCGGCCTCGATCCCGTTGACCTTCTTCCGTAAATCGTCGGCGTCGATCACCGGCCCATCGGACGCGATCGTCAAACCCAGCCACGTGCGGTTCCTGGACTATGAAGTGGAGATCGGTCTGGTCATCGGTACCGACATCCCGGTGGGCAGCACCATCACCGAGTCCAACCTCGCCGACTACGTGGCCGGACTGGTGGTCACCAACGACGTCTCCGCCCGCGACATCCAGCTGCCCCAGACACAGTTCTACGAGGCCAAGTCCTACCCCACCTTCACGCCCGTCGGCCCGGCCCTGGTGCTGTTGACCGCGGCCGAGCTCAAGCGCTTCGGCGAGCTGAGACTGCAGCTGCGCGTGAACGGCGAACTGCGGCAAGACATGCGCGTTGCCGGCGACATGATCTACCCGCCGCTGCAGGCCCTGCAATCGCTGACCCGCTTTCAGGACCTCAGTGCCGGCGACCTGATCCTGACCGGCACGCCCCTCGGCACCGCGCTGAGTGCGCCGCCCAAGGCCGTCGCCTTCATCGGGTCGCTGCTGCCGCCCGCCGTGAAATGGAAGGCCTTCTTCAAGAGCCAGGCACGCAACCCGAAATACCTGCACGACGGTGACATCGTCGAGACGACCATCGCCACCGATGACGGCGCCATCGACCTTGGCGCCCAGCGCAACATCGTGAAGTACGCATGAGCGCGAACCTGTTGTGGCCCAGGTACTCCAGCCCGACCGACCTGGCCGACATCGAAGCCGTCCCGCTGTCCGAGCGGGGATTGCCGGCCTCCACCTACGCGCTGCTGGCACGCGCCGCGCAGATGTGGCCGGACCGGATCGCCATCAGCGTCCTGCCCGACGGCGAACGTTGGGAGAAGCCCGTCGAGCGCACCTTCGGCCAACTGCTGCACCACGTGCACCAGAGCGCAAACCTACTGCGCGACTTGGGTGTTCAGCGCCATGATGCGGTTGCGCTCATCGCCCCGAACTGCGATGACCTGATCACCGCGACCCTGGCGGCCCAACTGACCGGCATCGCCGCGCCCATCAACGGCGCACTCTCCCCGGAGCACGTCAGTGAACTGGTGCGGCGATCCGGCGCCCGGGTCCTCATCACGGCGGACGCTCAGCTCGACGCCTCGGCATCGGCGGTGGCAGACCGCCTCGTCGGTGCCGGCTTGATCGACACCATCCTGCTGATCGGACCGACCGGCGCCACGCCGATCGACGTCCCTACCGTAGCCGGGGCGAACGTCGACTACCTGACCCGACTGTCCGCGGCACACGACGGCACCCGATTCCACGGGGCCGCAATGGAATCCACCGATCTGGCCGCGTTGTTCCACACCGGCGGAACCACCGGCGCGCCGAAACTGGCCGCACACACGCACGCCAACGAGGTGGCCGATGCATGGATGATCGCCGCCAACACCTTGCTCGATGAAACCTCGGTGTTGTTCGCCGCGTTGCCACTGTTCCACGTCAACGCACTCGTGGTGACGCTACTGGCGCCGCTGCTGCGCGGACAGCAGGTGCTGTGGGCCGGCCCGCTCGGCTACCGGGACATGGGGCTGTACGGCAACTTCTGGAAAATCGTTGAGCGCTACCGAATCTCGACTATGAGCGCGGTACCCACGGTGTACTCGGTGCTCAGCCAGATCCCAGTCGACGCCGACATCTCCAGCATGGAAATGGCCATTGTCGGCGCCTCCGCACTGCCAGATGCGGTGCGCCACGACTTCCAGTCGCACACCGGCGTCCCGCTGCTGGAAGGCTACGGATTGACGGAGGCAACCTGCGCCAGCGCGCGCAGCTTCCCCGGCCATCCCCGGCCCGGTTCGGTAGGCCAGCGACTGCCCTACCAGCAGGTCAAGACGGTCGACATCGACGACCATGGCGTCTGGCACGAACTGCCGTCCGGCCAGATCGGCACCCTCGCGATCGGTGGCCCCACCGTGTTCGCGGGCTATGTCACCGGCCGCAACACCGACGGTTTCGTACTCGACGGCAACGGCAAACTGGTCGACGGCTGGCTCGACACCGGCGACCTCGCATGGGTCGACGACGACGGCTTCGTGCATTTGTGCGGGCGCGCGAAGGACCTGATCATCCGCGGCGGGCACAACATCGACCCGGCGATGATCGAAGATGCGCTGCTGGCCCATCCCGACGTCACCGGTGTCGCCGCGGTCGGCCGTCCCGACGTGCACGCCGGTGAGGTACCGGTCGCGTATGTCACATTGCGGCCCGACGCTGCCACGACTCCGGATTTGTTGCGGCAGTGGGCCGTTGAGCACGTCGCCGAGAGCGCGGCTGCTCCAAGATCGGTGATCGCGATCGACGCCATCCCGGTCACCGCCGTCGGTAAACCGTACAAACTGCCGCTGCGGGCCGACGCCACCCGCAACGCGGTCCGTGACGCACTGGCCGCTGTACCCGGCGTCGCCGACGTCGAAGCAGCCGTCGACGACGGTGCCATCGCCGTGACGGTTGTGGTCGGCGCCGATGCCGACACCGACGCCATTGCCGCGACCCTGGGTCGCTACGCGCTCGCATGGGACATCAAGGAACGACCATGACCGACCCCTCCTCGACAGCATCGGCGCTCAAGTCCGTCATGCGCGTGGCGGTGCCGAACTATCTGCGGTGGTACCACCGCCACGAAATCCACATCGACGCCGAGATTCCCGAGCCTGCATTGCTTGTCGCCAATCACGGCTTCGGCGGCCTCGTGGACCTGAACGTCCTCGCCATGATCGCCGTGCGCGAAAAAGCGGCGCTGAGGCGGCCGACCACCGCGCTCGTTCACCAGGTGGCGTGGACGGTCGGCGCCGGCCGCATCGCCGAGTTTCTCGACGGCCGGCCCGCAAGCCAGGAATCGGCAGACGCCGCCTTCGCCGCCGGGCACAACGTGCTCGTGTTTCCCGGTGGTGACGTCGACGCCGGGAAGTCTTGGTGGGATCGCAATCAGGTGCATTTCGACGCGCGCTGCGGGTTCGCCCGGCTGGCCATGAGCCACGGCGTACCGGTGGTCCCCGTCGTGACGGCAGGCGCCGGTGATTCGTTGTTCGTCGTGTCCGACGGTCGACGGCTCGCACAACAGCTGGGCCTGCCGCGGCGCCTGCGCATGAAGGCACTGCCGATCAGCGTCACCATCCCGTGGGGACTCAACATCGGCGTCGCCGGCATGCTCCCCTACGTCGCATTGCCGACCAAGCTGGTGACCGCCGTCCTGCCCCCGATGACGCCACATGCCGGGGAAACCGCCGAGGACTTCGCAGCCAGAATCGAGGCCGCCATGCAGGCCCGCCTCGACACTCTCGTCGCCAACCGCAAGCCGATCATCGGCTGATCCGAGTCGAGGACCGAAATGCCTGACCCTGTAACGCAATCCGTGCCCGTTGTCGTCGTCGGCGCGGGACCGACCGGTGTCACCGCGGCGACGTTGCTCGCCGACCACGGTGTGCCCACGCTGGTTCTCGACCGCTGGGAATCGGTCTATCCCCAGCCACGCGCGGTGCACCTCGATGACGAGATTCATCGCATCCTCGCCCGGCTCGGTGTCGCCGAAGAATTCGCCGCGATTTCGCGGCCGGCGCTCGGCTTGCGGCTGCTCGACCAGAACCACCACACGCTGGCCCAGTTCGACCGCGACCCCGCCCGCAGCAAGCACGGCTTCCCGCAGGCCAACATGTTCGACCAGCCGGTACTGGAAGAGCTGTTGCGCGCCAACCTGGCCAAGCGCCCAAATGTTGAGCTGCGCGGCAATTCCGAGGTCACCGGCATCACCCAGCACGAACCTGGCCGCGTGCGGGTGACCTACGCCGACCGTGCCACCGGAACAGAGCACGTCGTCGAAACCGGCTACGTGCTGGGCTGCGATGGCGCCAACAGCATCGTGCGAGCTGCCATCGGTGCCGCCATGGAAGACCTGCGTTTCGAGCAGCGCTGGCTGGTCGCAGACGTTGTCACCGAGGCCGAGCTCGATCAGTGGGATGGTGTGCATCAGGTGTGCGATCCCGTTCGGGCTGCGACGTACATGCGGATCGGTCCCGACCGCTACCGCTGGGAATTTCGGCTGCTGCCTTCGGAAACCACGGCCGACTTCAGCACCATGGCGACCCTACGGCCCCTGGTGGCCCCCTGGATCGGCGATGTCGCCGACGCTGAGCTCGACCTCGTGCGCGTCACTGAGTACACCTTTCGCGCACAGATTGCCGACAGCTGGCGCGAACGCAACGTGTTCCTCCTCGGCGACGCCGCCCACCTCACTCCGCCATTCATCGGGCAAGGCATGGGCGCGGGCCTGCGCGACGCGATGAACCTGGCGTGGAAACTCGCCGGCGTGATCAACGGAGAGCTACCCGAGGCCCTGCTGGCAACTTACGAACAAGAACGGAAGCCCCACGCGCGCAGCATGATCGGCCTGGCACTGGGCATGGGATGGGCGATGACAGCCGGTGGACATGCCGGAAACATCGTGCGACGCACCGTCGCCCCCAGGCTGGGGTTGATACCCGGCCTGCGCGACAAGCTCACCGACGGCACCACCCCGCGGCTGCATGAGTCGGCGCTGGTCATCAAAAGCCGTAGACCCCGTCGCCTTGCCGGATCGTTGTGCCCCAACCCGGTACTGGCCGATGGACAGCGCCTGGACACGTTGCTGGGCAATGGCTTCGCGCTCGTCACCACGACCCGTCCACTCGCGTTCCACTGCGCCGCGCTCGCTGAGCAAGGCATTGTGGTCCATGTCGCCGAACCCGGCGGTGAATTGGAACGGTGGCTCCGCCGTGGCCACGCCACCGCCGCTGTCATCCGGCCTGATCGCACGGTCATGTGCGCGGGCCGCGACGTGTGGAAACTCTGCGCGGCCATACCGGGATTTGCGACGATCGTTCAGCGCAGTAGTTCACACGCCACCGCATCCACCTAGACCAGTCAGGCGATCGGCATGTCGTCCTTCCTCTACCAATTGGGCCAGCTGCTGGTGCGCCGGCGCCGCTGGGTCATCGTCGCCTGGCTGCTCGTGCTCGCCATCGCCGTCGGCCTCGCCGGCTTCAACAAAGGCACCGACGACACCTTCGCTGTCCCCGGCACCCAATCGCAGGACGCCCTGGACTACCTCGGGCGCGTATTCCCCGAGACCAGCGGCTCCTCGGCCCAACTGGTCATCGTCGCCCCGGCCGGCCAGAACGTCACTGCCCTGGGCGCCGCACCCACCGCCACTGCCGTTGACCAGCTCACCAAACTGCACCAGGTCGCTTCGGTGATCAACCCGTTCGATCCCGCCCCGAAGACCGACACCCCACCAGGCAGCCCACAACCCCGAATCCAGGCGCCCATCTCAACCGATCATCGCGCCGCGATCCTCACCGCTCAGCTGACGGTCGCCCTCGCCGATGTCACACCCGAGACCCGCGACCAGATCACCCGCATCGGACAACAGCTGGCAACCGACATCGGCCACGGCGTCAGCGTGCATGTCGGCGGGCCCGCCTTCAGTAATCCCGTCCCCAAACTCAGTCCCACCGAAGGCATCGGTCTGCTGATCGCGCTCCTGGTGCTCCTGGTAGTCTTCGGCTCCCTGATCGCCGCTGGCATGCCGCTACTGACCGCGATCCTCGGCGTCGCGATCTCGGTGGCCCTCATCTACTCCGCCACCGTATTCACTCCCGTGTCCTCGACCGCGCCGATGCTCGCGGTGATGCTGGGGCTGGCGGTCGGCATCGACTATGCACTGTTCCTGCTGTCGCGGCACCGCGATCAGCTTGCCGACGGGCTCGAGGTCGGGGAATCCGTGGCCCGCGCCACCGCCACCGCCGGATCGGCCGTGACGTTCGCGGGTCTGACGGTCATCATCGCGCTACTGGGCCTGTTCGTCGGCGGTATCCCGTTCCTGACCACGATGGGTCTGGCAGCCGCTTCCGCCGTGGCCGTCGCCGTCGCGATCGCCGTCACCCTGATCCCGGCGCTGATGGCTCTCGCCGGTGAACGCCTGCGACCCAAAACCAAACCGACGCAGGCCAAAACTACCGCCACGACGCGACTGCGCCGCATCGAATGGAGTCGGCTCTGGGTGCAGACGGCCACCCGCAAGCCGGTGGTGACGGTCGTCGTCATCGTCGCCGGACTGGCCGTGTGCGCACTACCGGCGACTGAGCTGCGACTTGCTCTGCCGGACAACGGATCCGAAGAACACGGCAGCCCCGCCCGCGACACCTACGATGTCATCGACGAGCACTTCGGCCCCGGCTACAACGGCCCACTCATCGTCACCGCCGACATCATCGCCAGCACCGACCCGATCGGTGTGGTCAACAAGATCGCCGAAGACATCGCCCACCTACCCGGGGTGGCCAGCGTCCCGCTCGCCACGCCGAACCCCAAGGCAGACACCGGCATCATCCAAGTCGTCCCCACCACAGCACCGGACTCGGCGCAAACCGAGACCCTGGTGAACACACTGCGCGCCCAGCGCGAGCACTTCCAAAAGGCCTATGGCACCGACACCGCGGTCACCGGCATCACCGCCGTCGGTGTCGACGTGTCTGCCCAACTCGGGGCCGCACTGTTGCCCTTCGGGGTACTGGTCGTCGGGCTGTCACTGGTTCTCCTCGCGATGGTGTTCCGCTCAGTCTGGGTACCGGTCAAGGCCACCGCCGGATACTTGCTGTCGGTCGGAGCTGCCTTCGGAGCGACGTCCTTCGTCTTTCAGCAAGGCCACTTCGCCACCATGCTCGGGGTGGATCGCGTCGGCAGTGTGGTCAGCTTCCTGCCGATCATTCTCATGGGTGTGCTGTTCGGTCTGGCCATGGACTACGAAGTGTTCCTGGTATCGCGGATACGGGAAAGCTATGTGCACCAGGGTGATCCGCAGCAGGCCATCGAGTCCGGATTCATCTCGGCGTCGCGGGTGGTGGTAGCCGCGGCAGTCATCATGTTCGCCGTGTTCGCCGCCTTCGTCCCGGAGGGCAGCGCCGTCATCAAACCGATCGCGTTCAGCCTCGCCATCGGCGTCTTCGTCGACGCGTTCCTGGTTCGCATGACCCTGGTACCGGCAGTGCTGGCACTGCTTGGCCGGCGGGCCTGGTATCTGCCCGGCGCCATCGACCGCCGCCTGCCGATCTTCGACGCCGAAGGCGACGGCCTCATGCATGAGCTACGGCTGGCGGACTGGCCAGAACCTGGTTGCGACGACGCGATCGATGCCACCGGTCTAACTCGCACCGACGACCGCGGCCGCAACGTCTACGCCGGCATCAATCTGGCCGTGCCACGCGGTTCCGTCGTCGTGCTGCACGGCCCCGGGCCGGCCGGAAAGACCGCACTGCTGTACACCCTGGCGGGCCGTGTCGGCCGTATCGCCGGTGACCTCAAAGTTCTCGGACACGTGCTGCCGCAACATATGCGAACCGTCCGCCGGCAGGTCGCCGTGGTCACCTGCCACGACACCGCCGCGCCGGAAGCCGCGCTCGACGAGGCGCTCGCGAACGACATAGAGCTGATACTCATCGACGACGCCGACATCGTCATCCGCACCACCTCGCGTGACCGTGTGCGCGAAGTGCTCGCGGACCGCCGCAGCGCATCCGGACGCCCTGTCACCTTCGTGGTGACCTGCCAGGACCTCGCCCGCATCGCCGACCTGCTACCCGACGACACCGACAGTATCCACACCGTGGACCTCAACCCTGCAACCGCCGGAGCGAGCAAATGATCGCCTCTCTCGCAAGCCCGACTCACGACTCAGGCGCGCGCGGAAAGCTGCTGTGGCGCAGTTGGTTCGGACTACTGTTGCTACCGGTTCTGGTTATGGTCCTGTTCTTGTGGGCGTTCTGGGCTCCCGAATCGAACCACGGCGCCGCCAAAGCTGCCGTGGTCAACAACGACAAGCCGGTCACCGTCAATGGCCAGACCATCCCGCTGGGACGGCAATTGGCCAGCAACCTCACCACATCAAAAGCTGCCTTCACCTGGATCCTGACCGACGCCGCAGATGCGCGCGACGGTCTGGCGCGGGGCGACTACGGCGCCGTCGTCACCATCCCGGAAGACTTCTCCGCAAAAGCGACATCATCGGCGAGTAGCAATCCGCTCAATGCCGGTCAAGCCGAAGTCCGGGTGCAGGCATCCAATGCCACCGGTGTCGCCGACCCGCTGGTCACCAGCCAAATCGCCCAGTGGTGCTGCGAACCCTCAATCAGCAGATCGTCCAGACCTACCTGGACCGGGTGTACGTATCCTTCGGCAAGATCCACGACCAACTTGGTGCAGCAGCGAAGGGCGCATCCGAATTGGCCGACGGGGCAGACAAACTGACGGCCGGCGCAGCGCAGTTGGCAGCCGGAACTGGCCAGCTTTCCTCGGGCCTGGATGCGGCGCAAGCCCAAGCGAACCAGGTGCGAGCGGCAGCTTCCGGTCTGCAACAGCATCTTCAGCTACCGCCGCCTCCCTCACCGCCCGCAGCGGTCACCGACCGTGTCGACGCACTCACCGGGCAGATAGGTACCGCCATCAATGGCGTCCATCAACTCGATTCCGGTGCGCATCAGTTGGAGGGCGGTTTGCGGCAACTGTCCGGTGGCGCACACGAATTGGCGACCCAACTCGCACAGGGTCGCGATCAGGTGCCCGCCTACGACCAGACACAGCGTGACCGCATGAGCAATGTCGCGGCCACACCGGCCATCGCGGTCACCGACGGCACCGATCTGGGCGCAGCCGTCGCGGCGGTCGCGGTCACCCTGGCACTATGGGCCGGCGCGCTCAGCATCTTCATCAGCAGCCCGCCGCTGCCGAACGCCGTCCTCACATCACGGAAATCCACGCGACGGATCGTGGCGAGCGCCATCGCGCCCGGTGCCGCGATAGCGGTGGTGTCCGCAATTCTGTTGAGCGTCACACTCATACCGGTTCTCCATCTACCCGCGGGCAGGTGGTTCGGATTGCTCGGGGTCACGATACTGACCGCGTTGACTTTCACGGCTCTCAACCAGGCCGCCACCGCCGCGTTCGATCTGGCCGGCCGCTTCGTCTGCATCGCCGTCCTCGTTCTCGCGGTCGTCACCAGCCTGACCTCGACGATCCCGCCAGCTCTCCACGGCGTCGGGAACGTACTGCCCACGCACGCAGCGATCCTCGCCCTCCGTGGGGTCATCATCGGATCGAACACCACCATCGGCGGAGCTCTCGAACTCGCCGTCTGGATGATCGGCGCCGCGGTAGCGACCCTGTTTGTCACCGAAGGCCGTCGCTCGCTCAGCGGCCGACAGTTGCGCCTCGGCTACGTCTCTTCGCCTGAGGTATGACGAGAGAGCGATGCTTGCACCAACATCAATATGGGCGTGATCGAATTCCTGGTTGTTCGAGTTCAAACCGCTCACCCTCGCGCGTTTCATTGCGCGGGCACGCCGCGATGTTTGAGTCGGCCCTAGAAATCTTGGGTTTCCTTGCACGACTGAATCGCGCGGCAGTAACCAGCCCATCTACTGCGCATAGCGTGCTGCGCCGCTCGGTCACGAGCGCATCAGAACGGCAGGTCGACTCGGAGGCTTCGAGTCGGACTGGCAGGTGCCCTCCGGTCAGGAGATGTGACCGAGCTCGAGGACCAAGATCGCTGCCGCGGTAGCTCCCACCGCGAGTGCCGGGACGACGGCGAGGATGCGGTCGTGGACGCGGATATGACTCCCGGCGGCGCCGATCATCAGCAAGGTCACGCCAGTTGCCGCCGCGATCGCCAAGGGCCGCAAAATGAACCCGGCGAGCAGACCCGCTACGGCGACCAGTTCCAGGAGTCCGATAGCGCGGTTCAGTGCGTGCGGGACGCCGAGGTGTTCGGCATGGCGTTGCGCGGAGGGTGCATTGACGATCTTGGGAGCGCCTGCTGCGACGAGGATGATCGCCAGCGCCGCGGCCGCGATCATGCTGTAGGCGTGCATAAGTTAGTTCTCCTGCCGCTCGGCGCTATTGGGCTGTGGTGGGGTTACGAAGCTGGCCGAGGCCCTCGATCGTCGAGACCAGGAGGTTTCCTGGCTTGAGGTAGCGGGCCGGGATTCGCGAGTACCCCACACCGGCAGGCGTACCGGTGAAGATGAGGTCGCCGCAGCGCAGTTCGCAGAACGTGGACAGGTGGCTGATCAGAGTGGCGACGTCGAAGATCATGTCCGAGGTCCGGGCCGCTTGAACTGTGTCGCTATCGACGGTCGTGCTGATTGCCAGGTCGCCGGGGTTGGCAAGCTCCTCGGGGGTCGTGATCCATGGACCGATGGGTGTGAACGCTGCGTGACTCTTGGCCAGGCTGAATTGTGGTGGATTTCCGGTCATTTGGGCCTCTCGGTTGGAGATGTCTTGCCCAACACAGAATCCGGCGATGTGGTCCGCAGCGTATTCCCGCGCGATGTTGCGTCCCGGCGTGCCTATGACGACGACCATCTCGACTTCCCAATCGCAGGTCTCCGTGGGCAGTGGGACGGGGTCTGCCGGCCCGGTGATTGATGAGGGAAACTTGGTGAACACCAGGGGGACGTCGGGGATACTCAGGCCGGTTTCTTCACTGTGGTCGGCGTAGTTCAGGCCGATCGCGAAGATTTGGCCGGGGTTGCACACCGGCGGTCCAAGCGGCGTGAGATCCTTGCTGAGGCTGGCGAGGGTGTGCGTGAGATCGGGTGTTGGCTGCGTTGTCCGATACCAGTGCTGAATATCGGCGATGTGACCGATGGCCGCGTCGGGGTTGCTGGAGAAGAGCCCGTTGGAGCTGCGGGCGAGATCGACGGTGCCGGCATGGGTGATGAGTGTGGCTCGGCCGTTCAGGTTAGCGAGCTTCATGGCGTAAGTCCTTTGGTGTCAGTGCTGTTGGCGGAGATGAGCCCGGTAACCGAACGTGATCAGCAGCGGGCACGGCGGGATGACGATTAGTCGAGGCGAACTGGCGGATCGGTCTGACTCACGAGCTGCCATACCATCTCGTCTGGCATCGCGATTACCTGCTCGTAGACCTCGGCGGGGTAGTGCAGGTGGGGTTTGGACCGATCGTTTCCGGGTTGGGCTACCGGTGCTGCGGGCGAGACGTAGGGCTCTGGATTGCGGTACTTTTCGAGTTCCGCATCGTTAATGCCATTGATAGCGACGATTTCCGGGTCGATCCAGGCGCGGTCATCGATCGCCTCGCCGGTCGTCAATTCCAGCGTGATGCCCTCGGGGCCGGCGAAATAGATCGATTGGCAGAATCCGTGATCGACGGGACCGATCACGACGATGCCGCGACTGCGGATGCGATCACGCAGCGCCAGTAGCTCGTCAAAGTTGGCGACGTGCAGCGAGACATGTTGCATCGCACCGGCTGCCACCGGGTTGGTGGCGTTCCCGGCATGCGTCACGCCGTAGTCGCGGGTGTCGGGGTTGTCGGGGTGATAGACGAAGGCGATGTACGACTCCGGGTTCAGTTCGACGAACCCGTGCCATGCGCCTTCCGCGCCGTGCATGCGGTACAGCGCCTTGAGTGGGCAGCCGAGAACATCGGTGAAGAAGGCGATCTGGGCTTTGATGTCGCGAGTCGAGATCGCGAGGTGGTTCACCCCACGCGGGTGGATGGCAGGCATGACGCTCACTTTCCTTGGATCGTTGATGCGGTGGTGTTCGGCAACTGCTTGTGGCACCAGGTGCGCACGACCTGGCTGTAGTCGGCGGTGTGGAACAGCATCAGCTGGTGGACGCCGTTCGGGTGCACGTGAAAGTCCACCGGTCCCCCGGTGGCATCGACGACCAACTTGGCCAACGCGGGGGTGAAGATGGGGTCCTTTTCTCCGACCGCGAACAGGATCGGCTTGGCGTTGTCCGCCAATGCAACAGCCGGGTCGTACCGCATGAGCGAACCCATCGCATTGAAGTCGTAGGCCCAGGTGTTGAGGGGATCGCGGTGCTTCTGTACGCCTGCCCCGCGGAACCCGTAATCCTCGTCGAAGTCGATGAATCGGTCGATGTTGAACTCGAGCGCGTGGCCGTACTGGGCGAGCAATTGCTCGTAAGCCGCGCTGCGGAAAGGGTTATCCGGCGGGATCAGCGGTGAGGACGGAATCCCGTAGCCCATCAAGATCGCTCCCGCGATGGTTGTCGATGCGGCGTATGCACAATAGGCAGCGGCAGCGCCAAGCGACGATCCCTTGATGAATACGGGCAGTCCTGTCGTTTCGCCGATGTGGTCCGCCATCTCCAGCGCAGCGGTAACCCACTCGTCGATGGTGAAATCACCCGCGCGCCGGCTCACGCACGAACGGCCATGGCCAGGTGCGTCCATGGACCAGACGTCCGCACCCAGCCCTGCGTAGTGCGCAGCAAAGTTGTCGTAGATCCCCCCATGTCCACCCATGCCGTGCTGGATGAGCAGGGCATGGTCAGCATCGGGGCTGGTGAACCGGTAGGCGAACGTTTCGCCCACCATGTGTTCTTCCCGTTTCATCGCGATTCTCCTCGGATCGATGTCGAGCCAACGAAAGCATTTATGTTGATGAACATCAATTAAGCACAAAAGTTGATGGTCGTCAACATATTCGGTAGATTGACGGCATGACATCGGGAAAACGCCGTGGTCGTCCGCCCGCAAACGAGTCGCCCGCCTCGGTCGATGACATCCTGGCGGCATCGCTGCGGGTGTTCGCCGAACGCGGATTCGACGGGACGTCGATCGCGGCGGTGAACCGGGAGCTCGGCGTCAGCCACAACCTCCTTCACCAGCGGTTCGGCTCGAAGGAGGACTTGTGGTTTGCCACGGTGGATTGGGCCTTCGGCCAGGTTGAACGCGGCATGGCCGATATCGATCCCGCCCCGGACACCGACCTTTTGGGTGCGACACGGAGCACGATCGTTCGGTTTCTCGAACTGCACGCCGAACATCCCGAAATACTGCGACTTGTCACCGTCGAGGGAGCGGTACCCAGTGCGCGTTTGACCTACCTCTGGGAAGCACACATCGGCCCATCGATCATGCGGGTCCTGTCCCCGTTGAAGGTGCTGGTCGACGCAGGCGTCCTAACAGAGGCGAACATCCGCAGCCTGCATTTCCTGGTCGCACACGGAGCGACCGCGCCCTTCAGCTTGGTTCCACTGGCAGAGCAGATGGCGCCGGAAGATCCGCGTAGCACGGCCGCCGTTCGCGAACACGCCGAGTTCGTGGCAGACCTGGTCGTCGCAGGGCTCAAAGCGCGCGGAGCCGACCGCAGTGGATAGCGCCAAAGTCACTCTGAGCTTCGACAACGGACCGAGCGAGGTCACGCCGACGGTTCTCGACATCCTGCGTCAACGGTCAATTCAGTCGACGTTTTTCGTTGTCGGAGAACAACTATTGACGCCCGGTGCGATGTCGATGATCGAGCGGGCGGCGAGTGACGGACATTGGATCGGCAACCACACCATGACCCACTCGATACAGTTCGGGGATGACGACGACCCGCGATTACCTGAACAGGAGATCGGCGCCGCACAGCGTCTGCTCGAGCCATTCGCCCACCCGGACAAGCTGTTTCGACCCTACGGAGGTGGCGGCATACTCGACCAGCGCCTCCTCAGCGCGGCCGCGGTCGACTACATCGAGACAAACGAGTACACCTGCGTGCTGTGGAACTGCGTCCCACACGATTGGGACGAACCGGACCACTGGGTCGAACGCTGCGTGCGTGACGTGCTCACCCGTCCGTGGAGCCTGGTCGTCATCCACGATCTGCCCACCGGGGCGATGGACCACCTGCCGGCCTTGCTGGATCAACTGGACTCCCTGGGCATCGAAATCGTCCAGTCGTTTCCGCCGGATTGCGTCCCCATCCAATCCGGCCGGCGAACAGGGTCCCTGACCGGACTCGGGGTCTGATCCGCTGCCCGAGTCCACTTTTCGTCGACCGCGCGACCGACTGGACCAAAAGACCTTCTCGCCAATTACTGGGAACACGCTTCATCAGACACATTGGGCATCATCCCAATCCCGCTGCGATACAGGTGCTTTGCGCCACTTGTAGAACGCCTGGGTCGAGAATCCCAGGACCCGGCAACGATCCGCTTGACTGACGATAGATTCGTATATGAGGATATCGTCAGATTGTGTCGCAGGGCACATCGAGATGCGATGGAGGACAGCAACAATGGTCAGCACCTGCCAAGGGACGTCAAGATTCGACGAACTTCCTCATGGCCGTTGCCGACCGTGTCCTAGAGCCGCGGCCGGCCGGGCCGCGAAGACTGCCGACCGGATCGGCAGGCGGCGATGAGCGCCGACGGGTCGCAGGATTGTTACGACGTCGCCGTTATCGGTTTAGGTCCTGTCGGCGAGCTCGCGGCGATCTTGCTTGCCCGTAGCGGTCTTCGTGTTCTTGCCGTCGACCGGGAAGCCGATGTCTATGGCAACCCCCGCGTGGGGGTTCTCGACGGCGAAGCGCTGCGTAGTTTGCAGAAGGCAGGCGTCTACGAAGAGGCGGTGGTCGACATGATTTCCGGAGCGGGCGCACAATGGGCGTCACGGGCTGGAGCGATCCTTGCCACGACAATGCCCACTGAAACTCCTCAGGCACACCCGTGGTTGTCGGCCATCTATCAACCGTTACTGGATCGCCACCTTCGGACTGCTCTGGCGAGTTACCAAATGGTTGACGTGCGGGTGAATCACGAGTTGACCGGGTTGATCCAGCACGGTGATGGAGTTGCGCTCGAGTTTCGGGATGGCCAGGGCGCCGTCAGCCGAGCCCGTGCGCGGCTGGTCCTGGGCTGCGACGGTGCCAATAGCACTGTTCGTGAAGCTGTAGGGGTGCAGCTCGAAGGATCGAGCTTCAACGAGCCTTGGGTGATCGTCGACGCGAAGCTACCTGAGCCGATTGCCCATGTTCCCTACTTTTGCTTCACGATGGATCCGGCGGGACCGCGGATGACCGGTCGGCTCGCCGACGGCAATCACCGTTGGGAGCGCAAGGTGATGCCCCATGAAAACCGTGACGAGCTCCTGCAACCAGGTGCCGCAGCGCAGATGATCGCCGAGCACGCCGACCCTGACACCGCACAGATACTGCGCCACGTCGTGTACACGTTCCAAGCCAAGCAAGCACAACGATGGCGGGTGGGCCGAGTCATGTTGTGCGGAGACGCAGCTCATTTGATGCCGCCGATGGCAGGCCAGGGCCTCAACTCGGGTATTCGCGATGTGACCAACTTGTCGTGGAAGGTAAGCGCGGTACTGCGCGCAGGAGCGCCCCTTGAGCTCCTCGACACATACGAAGATGAGCGCCGTCCACATGTCGTCGCGATGACCAACCTGTCATTACGGGCCGGTCGTCTCATCATGCTTCGATCATCACGAGCGGCGGCAGTTCGCGACAACGCCATCGCCGCGCTGATGCGCATACCGCAAGTGCGCCAACACGTTCGGCAAGGCCGCTACCGCCCGCCGGCGCGGTATCGGCGCGGACTGCTGATCGGAGCACCATCGCGGCGCTCGTCGGTCGGCATGCTGTTTCCCCAGCCCTACGTTCGCACCTACAGCGGCCAAGAGCACCGGCTCGATGACGTCGCCGGATCAGGATGGCGCATCATCGGCTGGGGCGACGATCCGCGAGCCGGTTTGTCGGTACAAGGACGTCGCTTGGCCCAGGAGGTCTTGAACGCCAGTTTCGTCACGTTGTGTCCGCCCGGTGGCCGCTCGATCACCCCGGGTGCCTCCCCGCAGGTTTTGGAAGACATCAGCGAAACATCGCGTCGCATGTTCCGGGCTCAGCCCTTCGTCGTCGTACGGCCCGATCACTACGTGTGCGCCAATCCCGCACACCACGACCTGGATTCCGCGGTCCGCCAGATCGCCCAGCGGGTATCGAGCCGCGGATCGGACACGGCTGCCGGCGAGTCCGGCCCGTTGACGGGCACTTGGCTACTCGACCCTGGCACTGTGCACGTAGGCTTCACCGCCCGCGGGATGTGGGGATTGCTGCCTGTCTCCGGCCATTTCGCGCAATCGTCGGGATCGCTGACGTGGAATGGAGATGGCTCCGCAGAGGTACGTCTCGAGGTGCAGGCCGCGAGCATCACGACAGGGCTGAAGGCGCGCGATCGCCTTTTGCGGGCGCCGGATTTCCTCGACGCGGCCGCATATCCCACCATCAGCTTCCAGGGGCATGCGTCCGCGCAACGCGCAGATGTGCTCACCGTATTCGGTGAACTGACCATCCGCGGACGGACGGCCAAGACCGAAGTCGAGGTCACGTTTTCGCGGGAGGGCGTTGAACTGGTCGGCGAAATGGCATCGCGAATTACGCTGAGCGACTTCGGGATTACGCCGCACTTGGGCATCGTGCGTCCCACCGTCGAGCTGCGCATGCACGGGCGCCTCATCGCGGAAAACACGGACATTACCGATGGGGCCCGTGCTACTGCGCGTAGGCCCTAACTTTCCGTGGGGCGCACCTTGCCCCGAAGTGCGCCCCAGGATGGCACTACTGCCGGCGCACCTCCAGTCAAGACTTCGTCCACGACTCGACGGTGCGAAAAAGACTCGAGCGGAAAGTAATTCAATACCGAAGAGGACTATTGCAATGAACCGCCGACGTGCTCCAGCCCGCTGGACTCGATTGCCGACAGATCCGGCAGAGGACGCCGGCACAGAGAGCGCGCCTGCTTGGAAGTCACGCCGAAAGCGCGCAATACCCCCTCCGCGATTTGGTCAGTGGCGGCGGCGTCATCCCGATCTGGCTGCTCGCGCAGGAGTGTGCCGAGGCCAAACAGGGCACCACCAGCAAGAGATAGCGCCAGTTCGGGATCGCCGATGGTGAAGCGGCCGGCGTCGATCGCGGCTGCAATGTCACGCAGAGCGCGCGGCGCCATCCCTCGATCGGAAAGCACCATCGCTGATCCGCGGCTCAAGATCAGCTGACCTTCTTGGGGTCGGCGCCGGAAGAGTCGACCACCGAGGCGGAAGCTGGTGGCGAACGCCTCGGCGGGATCGGCGATGTCAGCGGTATAGGCATCCAGTAGTGCGCCATAGCCGTCCAGAACGTCGTCGACAGCAGCTTCGAAAAGCTCTTCCTTGCTGGTGAAATGGTTGTAGAACGACCCTATCCCAACGTCGGCGGCCTGGGTGATTTCCAGGACAGGCACGTTGAGAGCACCTTGGGCGATAAAGCTCTGGGCCGCGCGAATGAGGGCGCCGCGAGTGAGCATTTTGCGGCGTCGCAGTCGGGAAATCGATTCAGCTCCGGCCTCGGAGGCGTCGGCGTTGGCCTCATTCATCCACCGACTGTATCAACCACATCAGTTATGAAGATTTCGTCATAACAGCCTTGACTGAGGATACAGTCGCATGTGATGATTTCGTCAGAAACAGTGAGAAGTGACGAACATGACTGCCGATTGAAGAACACTGGACTGTGTCGATCGAGCACATCGCCACGTTGAGCGACGTAGCCGGCGCTCTCCCGATCACAGCGACCCAATGACCCTTCGCGCGAGTGCGCGAACAACCCCGAATAGGACGACGCCATGTTGCGTAGCCCCCAGGGCATTGCCACCTACCGGCCGAATATCTACACCACCGAGGCAATCCGCCGACCCTATGAGCACTACCGCACTTTGCGCCGACTCGGACCGGTCGTGTGGTTGCCGCGCCACCGCCTCTACGCCCTGCCGCGCTACGCCGAATGTAAAGCCACTTTGCGCGCGGACAGCGTATTTGCGTCCGGGTACGGAGTCGCGGTTAATCCCCTGACCAACCGCTTGTCCCGCGGCACCACACTCAACAGCGACGGCGCCGAACACGACCAACGCCGCAAACTGGTGGCGCACCGCCTGATGCCCCGAGCGCTGCGTGCCCTGAGCACTGCAGTTGACCAGCAGGCCGCCGCCATCGTGGATGCAGCGGTGACCAAAGTCCACATCGACGGAGTCGCCGACCTGGCCACCGCGATGCCGGCGTCACTCGTACCCGACATGGTCGGCTGGCCCAGAGAACACCGAGACCACCTTATCCCTTGGGGCGCAGCAACATTCGATCTCATGGGGCCGATGAACTGGCAAGCGATCAAAGCAATCCCCCGTAGTCTGCAGATGCTGTGGTTCGCGCGGCGGGTAGTGCGCGACCGCAACGTCCTCGACGGCAGCATGGTCGACGAACTCCTGACCGCCGCCGACAACGGCGATCTCAGCCTTGACGATGTACCACCGCTGCTGCTCGACTACATCGCCCCGTCGTTGGACACCACGATCAGCGCCATCTCCAGTGCGGTCTACCTCTTCGCTACCCACCCTGAACAGTGGCAGCTACTCAGGGCAGAACCAACTCTGATACCCAACGCCATCAACGAGGTGATCCGCCTGGAGTCTCCGCTGCGGGCATTCACGCGAAAGGTTCTCACGGACACCGAAATTGCCGGCAGCCTGATCCCGGCAGGCGCACGCGTCCTGGCCTTGTATGCCTCGGCCAACCGCGACGAACGCGAATGGGACAAACCCGACGAATTCGACATCCGTCGCGACGCCGGTCGTCAAATTGGATTCGGCAACGGCGCGCACGCCTGTGCCGGGCAGGGTCTGGCCCGACTGGAGACCGCGGCTATTCTCACCGCCTTGACGGCGCGGGTGCAACGCATCGAATTGGCCGGCACGCCAGTGTGGGCGATCAACAACATCATTCATCGCCACGAGCATCTGCCTATCAGGCTGATCGCCGCTTGATAGGCCGTTCACTACAGACATTCCCTACCGCAGGACACATCATCTGTTAAGGAGAAACAGCGTGCCGCAGACAGTGCGTGGTGTGATTTCCCGGGCCAAGAAGCAGCCCATCGAGCTCGTCGACATCGTCATCCCCGATCCCGGACCCGGTGAAGTCGTCGTCGACATCATCGCCTGCGGCGTGTGCCACACCGACCTCACCTACCGCGAAGGCGGCATCAACGACCAATACCCCTTCCTGCTCGGCCACGAAGCCGCCGGCACCGTCGAGTCGGTCGGAGAGGGCGTCACCCACGTCGCCCCCGGCGACTTCGTCATCCTCAACTGGCGCGCCGTCTGCGGCGAGTGCCGCGCCTGCAAGCGCGGCCGCCCGCACCTGTGCTTCGACACGTTCAACGCCACCCAGAAGATGACGCTGACCGACGGCACCGAACTCACCCCCGCCCTGGGCATCGGCGCCTTCGCCGACAAGACCCTCGTGCACGAACGCCAGTGCACCAAGGTCGATTCCGAAGCCGACCCGGCCGTTGCCGGACTGCTGGGCTGCGGCGTGATGGCCGGCATCGGCGCCGCCATCAATACCGGCGGCGTGACGCGTGACGACACCGTCGCGGTCATCGGCTGCGGCGGCGTGGGCGATGCGGCCATCGCCGGCGCGGCCCTGGTCGGCGCCAAGCGGATCATCGCCGTCGACACCGACAACCAGAAACTGCACTGGGCCCGCGAGTTCGGCGCCACCCACACCATCAACGCCCGCGACCTCGACGCCGTCGAGACCATCCAGGACCTGACCGACGGCTTCGGCGCCGACGTCGTGATCGACGCGGTCGGCCGGCCCGAGACCTGGAAGCAGGCGTTCTACGCCCGCGATCTGGCCGGAACCGTTGTCCTGGTGGGTGTTCCGACACCCGACATGACCCTCGAGATGCCGCTG